>CAZUXW010000011.1:0-46169 GCA_964624625.1 uncultured bacterium | reverse complement strand
GATAAACACGGATTAACACGGATATTCTTTTTTCTGTTTAAGAATTATCCGAGTTATCTGTGGCTAAGATGACGTTTGATTTTTTGGGGGATTACTATTTGGTTGGGGGCTTTAGGCCGAGCAGCTTTAGGTCCTCGTCCACCATCAGGCGGACCAGGCCTTTAAAGTCCACGCTGTGCTTCCAGCCCAAAACCTTCTTGGCCTTGGAGCAGTCCCCTAACAGCAGGTCCACTTCCGCCGGTCTCATGAACTTCGGGTCGATCTCCACGTATTTCTGGTAGTCCATTCCCAAGTATCCGAAGGCCTCTTCCAGGAATTCCTTGATGGAATGGGTCTCGCCGGTGGAGACCACGAAATCATCCGGTTGGTCCTGCTGGAGCATCAGCCACATGGCTTCCACGTAATCCTTGGCGTAACCCCAGTCGCGGCGGGCGTTTAAATTTCCCAAATAGAGCTTATCCTGCTGGCCTGCCTTGATGCGGGCCAGGGCCAGGGTGATTTTGCGGGTCACGAAAGTCTCCCCGCGGCGGGGCGACTCGTGGTTGAAAAGGATTCCGTTGGAGGCGAAAAGCTTGTAAGCCTCCCGGTAATTGATGGTCATCCAATAGGCGAAGACCTTGGAGACGCCGTAGGGGCTGCGGGGATGGAAGGGGGTCGTCTCTTTTTGCGGGACTTCCTGGGCCATGCCGAACATCTCCGAGCTGGAAGCCTGGTAAAAGCGCGTGCGGATTTTGCTTTGGCGGATGGCCTCCAGGAGGTTCAAGGCTCCCAGGGCGGTGGACTCGGCGGTGAACTGGGGATTCTGGAACGAGACGCCGACTTCCGATTGGGCGCCGAGGTTGTAAACCTCGTCGGGTTGGATGTCGCCCAAGAGCTGCATCAGGTTGGAAGTATCCAGCAAGTCGCCGAAGTGCAGCGTGAGGTTCTTCGAGGGCTTCTGGAGCAGGTGGTCGATGCGCTGGGTGTTGGGGACCGAGCTCCGGCGGAAAATGCCGTGGACCTCATAGCCCTTTTCCAACAAAAGCTCGGTGAGGTAGCTGCCGTCCTGGCCGTTGATCCCGGTAATGAAGGCTTTTTTCGGCAAAAAAAGCTCCTTAACTTGAAGTGTTTTCCAATTAACTTTAAGGCTGATTTGAAGTTGAATCGGCGAAAAAAGCTTATTTTTATTCGCTTAAACTAACATTGTGATAATATTAGGCCCCGCGTCGCCAAGGAACTTGATGCGGGAAATACTATCATAGCCCTCCATGGACGACAAGCTGTCCTTGCCCAGGGCCCGGAATCGCGGTGCGACCCCCGGTTGCCGCGCGTCGAACCATCAAAATGAACGAGGAGAATAAGTCCATGGCTGTTAAATCCGCGAAAAAGAAATCATCGGGAGCGAAAAGCCCCGCCTCCAACCGCTCCAAGAAGGCCGCCGGCTCCCGCTCGGCCGTCCTTGGAATGATCGTGATGATCGTGGCCGTCCTCCTGATATTCGAGGCCGTGAGCCTCTTTAAAACCCCCGAGGTGGAAAGCGTCTTGACGGCCCAAATCATCGGCCAGTTTTCCGGCGCCGACCAACCCTGCGGGAAATTCGGGGCCTGGGACGTGGCCGCCGCCGGCAACGACCGGATCGCCGTGACGGACCAGCAGAATGGACGGATTCTTTTCTTCGACCGCGCGGGAAAATTCCTGAAGGCCTGGGGCAAAAAAGGCGAGGGCCCGGATGACTTGAAGGAGCCCTCGGGCATGGCCTCGGGGATGAAGGGCGATATTTTTTTCGTGGACGCCTGGAAATCCAACATCGTCGGTTTGGACTCGAAGGACAAAGTGAGCCTGACGGTTCCCCTGACCCACGGTTTTTACGGGCCGCGGGGCGTGGCTTACGACGGTAATTTCTTTTACGTGGCCGACACCGGGACCCACCGGGTCGCCAAGGTGTCGCCCCAGGGCGACGTGGTGGCTTCCTGGGGCGCCGGGAAACAGGGATCGGGAAAGAATGAGCTGAACAATCCCCGGTCGCTGAAGGTGGACTCCAAGGGAAATATCTACGTGGCGGATTTCGAGAACAGCCGGATCCAGGTCCTGGACCAGGCTGGCAAGTTCGTCCTGGCCATCAAGGCCGGGAATAAGGTCACCGACGTGGCCGTGGACGGGGCGGGGCGCATCTTCGCCGCTTCCATGGACGGCAATTTCGTGAAAGCCTACAGCCCCACGGGCAAGTACCTGGGCACCTTGAAAGACGCCAAGGGCGGCGACGCTCCATTCCGCACCGTCAGCGGCATGGCCTTCACGCCGGACGGTGTTTTGCTGCTGACCGCCAACGACCTGGTCACCATGGTCCGGGTTCCTTAATACGAAACGGGCTGACCACCCAGGCACCAAGAAGGAATAGAAAAAAACCGATGGTTTGAGAAAAAATAACTTGGAGTCTTGGGGTCTTGGTGGTGAATGAATAGGGTTTAATTAATTCCCGGGGAGTAAGGCTTGAGCGGTCTTTTTTTCAAGGCGGATTGCCGCCACTTCACCGGGGAAAAACCCTGCGCGCCCCACAAGGCGGAAGCGGTGGTTTGCCGGGATTGCCCCCGCTATGATCCCGTGGCCGAAAAGATTCTCATCATCAAATTAGACGCGGCTGGCGACGTGCTTCGCTCCACCTCCATCCTTCCGGCCTTTAAAAAAAACAACCCCAAAAGGTCCATCTGGTGGGTTACTGAAAATTCCTCGAAACCGCTCCTGGAAAAAAATCCCTACATTGACGTTCTCTTGGGAGTGGATCCGGCCTTGCCGGGGCTCCTGGGAGCCGCGTCCTTCAGCCGGGCCTTTAATTTCGACATGGGCCGGAAGGCCGCGGCAATCCTCCAGATGGCCAACGCCGCCCAGAAAAAAGGATTCGGCCTTTCCCAGGAAGGCGTCGTCGTTCCGCTGGAACCCAGCGCGGAACAATGGTTTGAGATGGGCATCTTCGATACGGTCAAAAGGGCCAATCAAAGGACCTACCAGGATCATCTTTTCCAATTGGGAGGACTCGTATACCAAGGGGAAGAGCCCCAGCTGGTTTTAACCGGGAAGGAAAAAGCTTTCGCGGCGGGATTCGCCCAAAAAAACAAACTTTCCAAGTTTAAAAAAATCGTGGGGTTCAATATCGGATCCGGGGGCCGTTGGCCCATGAAGCGCTGGCGCTTGGACGGTTTCGTTTGGCTGGCCAAACAGCTGAAGAAAAAATATCCCAAGAACGGCGTCCTGCTTTATGGCGGCCCCGAGGAAAGGGAGCTGATGCCGGCCCTGGCCAAGCAGTTAAAAGGGGCGGCCCTCCCCACGGGAACCGAAAATACCTTAAGGCAATTCGCTTCCCTGGTGGGATTGGCGGATGTGATGGTGACGGGGGATACGCTGGCCCTCCATGTGGCCGTGGCCTCGGGTAAAAAAGTGGTGGCTTACTTTGGCCCGACTTCGGACACGGAAATCGACCTCTATGGCAGGGGGGAAAAGGTGCTGCCTTTGTCGCCCTGCCAATGCTACTACCAGAACCAGTGCACCCAAAAAGTTTCCTGTATGGACAACCTCCGGGAAAGGGACATGCTGGCAGCGGTGGAAAGGCAATTGAAACTTAGTTGAAAACGATCATCATGGTTCCCACCTACAATGAACGGGCGAACGTGCGGGAGCTGGTCAAACAAATTCATAAAAGCGCCCCCCGGGCCCTGGTCCTGATCGTGGATGATTCCTCGCCGGACGGGACTTACGAGGAAGTCCGGAAAATGGCGAAAAAAGACAAGCGGCTCCGCCTTTTGCTAAGGGACCGTTCGGTCAAGGGCCGGGGTTGGGCCGGCAGGGACGGATTCTTGAAAGCCGTGGGGATGGGTGCGGACATTGTCGTTGAAATGGACGCCGATTTATCCCATCAGCCGAAATTTATCCCCGCCTTGACCGCCCCGCTTTCCTCGGGACGAACGGATGTGGTTATCGGAAGCCGCTATATGCCCGGGGGGAAAGACATGGATAGGCCCTTTCACCGCCGGCTCACCAGCAATCTGGCCAAACGATACTTAAAGTTCGTTTTGGGCTTAAAGGCCGCCGATCCTACTTCGGGTTTCAGGGCTTTTACCAGGGGAGCCCTGGTCGCGATCAAGGCGGAAACGCTCAAGGCGCGGGACCCATTCACCGTCTCCGAAATTTTATACCGCTGTTACCGGTCCGGGTTAAGGATCCAAGAGGTGCCCATTGAGTTCGTCGATCGGACCCAGGGAACCTCCAAACTGGGCCTGGCCACCCTTTTAAAGTACCTTGGCAAAGCCTTGAGGTTGAGGCTCGGGATGGATTTCGAGTAAGGAGGCAGCCTTGGGCAGGAAAGTCGCCATCCTTCAATCCAATTACATACCCTGGAAAGGGTATTTTGACATGATCCGCCGGGTGGATGAATTTATCCTTTTTGACGATATGCAATATACCCGCAGGGATTGGCGCAACCGAAACCTCATCAAAACCAGGGACGGCCTCCAATGGCTGACGATTCCCGTGGAGGTAAAGGGGAAGTACGACCAAAAAATAAAGGATACCAGGGTTTCCAATCGGAACTGGCCGAGGGAACATTGGAAAACCATCACCCATAATTACGCTTCGGCGCCCTACTATAAAACGCACAAGGAAATTTTTGAAAAAGCCTACGCTGAATGCGGGGATGATGAGTTTTTGAGCTCCATCAATTTTAAGTTCATCAAAATCATCTGCGGTTTATTGGGCATCGAAACCAAGATTTCCTGGTCCATGGATTATCGAATGGTGGAGGGGAAAACCGAAAGGTTGGTTGGGCTTTGCGAGTCGGCGGGAGCGGATCATTACCTTTCGGGGCCGGCGGCGAAGGATTATATTTCCGCGGACCTGTTCCGCGGCGCGGGGATTGAATTGCAATATATGGATTATTCAGGTTATCCCGAATATCGACAACTTCATGGGCCTTTCGAGCATGGGGTCACGATTCTAGATTTAATCTTTAATGAGGGTCCAAATGCGGTAAAATTCATGAAAAGTTTCGACGCGGGAGTTTCCTGATTTCCGCTGGGAGGGCCTATGAAACCGGTGGTTATTTTTGGCGCTGGGGAGTTTGCCGAGGTTGCGGACTTTTATTTGACCCATGACGGGGGCCGGAAAGTGGAAGCTTTCACGGTTGACGCCAACCGGCTGACTGAAAACCGCTTCCGGGATAAAACGGTCGTTCCCTTCGAGGAGATCCTCAAGGATTTTCCGCCGGATCAATATGACATGTTGGTGGCGATCGGCTATACCAGGATGAACCAGGCCCGGGCGGATAAATGCGCGGAAGCCAAAGCCAAGGGCTACAAATTGATCAGTTATGTTTGTTCCAAATCCGTGGTTTGGCCGGACCTGTCGATCGGGGAAAACTGCTTCATTTTGGAAAACATGACCATCCAGCCTTTCGTGAAAATCGGGAACAACGTGACCCTTTGGAGCGGCAATCATATCGGGCATCATTCGCGGATCGGCGACAATTGCTTCCTCACTTCCCATGTGGTGGTTTCCGGCGGTGTTGAAATAGGCAAGAACTGTTTTTTAGGCGTCAACGCCACCCTGCGGGACCATATCAAAATCGCCGACCATTGCGTCATCGGGGCCAACACGCTTATTTTGAAGGACACCCAGGAAAAGGGAGTCTATATCGGGAACCCGGCCGAACTTTCCAAAGTTCCCAGCGATCGGTTGAAAAAACTATGACCCGATTTTGGGCCAACCCATGATTTGGAAAAAGCTGGGACGCCTCTTCTGCCCCGAGAACCGATTTCCCTGGATGGTATCCCATTCGGCTAATCCGGTGGCTTGGCATTTAGGGAACGGAATTTTCCGGGTCTTCTTCAGCTGCCGGGACAAGGACAATCGCTCCAGCATCGGTACGGTTGATTTTGATATCCGCGATCCCCATAAAACCTTCAATCTTTCCGAAACCCCCGTTCTCGAGCCGGGCGAGATTGGCACTTTTGACGACAGCGGCTCCTCCATGAGCTGTTTGGTGGAGGCGGGAGGCGTAACCTACCTCTATTATCTAGGCTGGAACTTGGGGGTTACGGTCCCCTGGCGCAACAGCATAGGGCTCGCCGTGAAAAAAAAGGGCTCGAATCACTTCCAACGAATCTCCCAAGCTCCCGTCGCCGACCGTTGTGACGCCGATCCCTATTCGGTTTCCTACCCTTGGGTGATTCGGGAGGGGGGGCTGTGGCGCATGTGGTATGGCAGCAACCTCAAGTGGGGAGCGGAACAAAAGGATATGGCCCATCTGATCAAATATGCCAGCTCCCAGGACGGACAGCATTGGGACCGGCAGGGAAAAATCTCGGTGGACTTTAATGCCCCGGATGAATACGCCCTTTCGAAGCCTTTTGTCCTGAAGGAAAAGGATAAATACCGGATGTGGTATTCCCACAGGGGCGCGGCTTACCGCATTGGATACGCCGAATCGGGGGATGGGATCCATTTCACCCGTAAGGATGAAATGGCCGGAATCGGGGTGTCCGAATCAGGCTGGGATTCGGAATCCGTGGAATATCCCAACCTATTCGACTACGGCGGATCCCGCTACCTTCTTTACAACGGCAACCGCTACGGCCTGACCGGTTTCGGTTTGGCGGTCCTGGAAAAGGAATGAAAAAGTGATTCCTGAAATTCTCCATTGCAAAAAGGATCCGGCTTGGCTGGAGAAAGCCCTGGCCGGATTGGCCCGCGACGGTTTCGCCGTGGTGGAAGGGGTCCTGGACAGGGACCTCCTCCCCTGGACCAAGGAAGCCATGTACCGGGTTCAGGGGGCGGTCCGCGCGGAAGTGGGGATTGAAAAATTGGAGCGGGCGGGGGAGCTGGGAGTGCTGCGGTTGATGATGCGTTTCGAGGAGGGGTTTTCCCGTTTCCTGGAGCTGCCCGAGGTTCTCGCCGTCGTGGACGCCACTGTTTCTCCCGCGGCGGTGATGCACCTTCAAAACGGTTTCATCCTTCCCTCGCATCCGCCGGGTCACACCCCTCAAGTATTTCAAAACCAATTCCACATGGATTTTCCGAGGGTTCTCAACGGTTATTTGGCCTCGGTCAACTGTTTTTTCGCCGTGGACGCCTTTACGCGCGGGAATGGAGCGACCCTGGTGGTCCCGGGAACCCACCAAAAGGCTGAAAGACCCGGGGCCGAGGAATTGCTTTCCCGGGCCTTGCCCTTGGAATGTCCGGAAGGTTCGATGATTATTTTTGATTCCACGCTTTACCACGCGGCGGGCGCGAATACCTCGGGCAAGGACCGCTTAAGCGTCAACCACCAATTCACCCGCTCTTTTTTCAAGCAACAATTGGATTATGTGAGGGCGCTGGGGGAGAAAATGGTGCTGGCCCAAAAACCACGCACCCAGCAGTTGTTGGGCTGGTATACTCGTGTTCCAACCAGCCTCGGGGAATATTACCAGCCTGAGGCAACCAGGCTTTACCGAAAGGGTCAAGGCTGAGATGGATCCGGACGTTAAAGGAAGGGGAGTCCAACCTTGATCGATTTAAGCGTGGTTATTCCGGTGTACCATTCGGCCGAAAGCCTTGAAGAACTCCATCGACGGCTCCAAAAAGTGCTGGGCCTTATCACGCGGCGGTATGAAATAATTTTCGTTGAAGACGGGGGAAGGGACCGCTCCTGGGAGGTTTTGGAAAAGATCGCGGAACGGGACCGCAAGGTAATGGCGTTCCGGTTAAGCCGGAATTTCGGCCAACATGCGGCGATTACGGCAGGACTCTCCCAATGTTCAGGCAAATGGGCCGTTGTCATGGACGGGGACCTGCAGGATGCCCCTGAGGAAATCCCCCGCTTTTGGGAAAAGGCCAGGGAGGGATTCGACATCGTCTTTTCAAAACGAAAAAAAATGAAGCGGTCGTTTTGGAGGGCCTGGACAACCAATCTTTATTTTAAGACCATCAATTTTTTCAACCAAAGCGCCGTGGACAGGGAGTTTGGCAATTTCACGATGATCTCGCGGAAGGTCATCGACGCGTTCCTCGATATCAAGGACAAGGACAGGCATTATTTGTTTATCCTATACTGGCTTGGATTCCGGACGGCGATCGTGGAATACGCCCACCAGGAAAGGCCGCATGGGAAGAGCTCCTACAGCCTTAAAAAATTGGTTCAACACGCCTTCAACGGCTTGTTTTTTCAAACCACTGTCCTGCTTCGCTGGATCGTCTATCTGGGTTTCCTGGTTTCCTTTTTGGGGTTGTTGTTCGCGGTTTATATCCTCTACGAGTACCTTTTTCGTTCGGTGCTGCCTGGCTGGACGAGCCTGATCGTCCTGGTCCTATTGGTGGGCGGGTTCATCATCATCAGCACCGGGGTAACAGGGCTTTATATCGGGAAAATTTTCGACCAGGTCAAAAGCCGCCCGCTTTATTTGATTCAACAGCGCACCGTCCCGGGAAAAAAACCGGAAAAATAAGGCCGCTCAATTTTTTTAAGGGAGTTTTATTTATGAGCTGGTTTTTCGTTTTTCTCACGGTCGCCTTGACGGTCTACGGGCAATTGGCGGTGAAATTACAGGTGGCCCAGCTTGGCAGCCTGCCGCAGGGATTCTCCGGGGTGTTTTATTTTTTCCTGAAATTGCTGTCCAATCCCTGGGTGCTCAGCGGCTTGGCGGCGGCTTTCCTGGCGTCGCTTTCCTGGATGGCGGCCATGACCAGGCTGTCCCTGAGCCGCGCCTATCCCTTTACCAGCCTTTCTTTTGTGGGCGTGGTTTTTTTAAGCGCCTGGTTGTTGAACGAGCCTTTGACGTGGCCGAAAATGACCGGCCTGGGATTCATCATCCTCGGGATCGTCGTCGGCAGCCAGGGATGAAGCTATGCCTTGCCTGCGAAAAAAATTTTTCCTCCGGGGATTGGCAATGCCCCTTTTGCGGTAAAGGACCGGGGCGGGTGGAGGGATTTCCCTCTTTTGCCCCGGAATTATCGGAAGAAAACGCGAATTATCCCTCCGACGGTTTTGAGAGGCTGGCCCCGCTGGAAGAAAAGAGTTTTTGGTTCCAGGCGAGGAATGAACTGATTGTTTGGGCGGTTGGGAGATATTTCCGTCCTGAAGGGAAGTTTTTGGAAATCGGCTGCGGTACGGGATTTGTCCTTTCCCGGATCGAAAGGGAATTCCCGAAGCTCGAGTGCTTCGGCAGCGAGATTTATGGAAGCGGCCTTCGACACTCGTCGAAACGCTTAAAGAGGACCGAACTCCTCCAAATGGACGCGCGGCGCATTCCGTTTCGGGAAGAGTTCGACGTCATCGGATTGTTTGACACCTTGGAACACATTCCCGACGACCAGGGCGTCCTTGACCAAGTTCACCGGGCGCTGGCTCCGGGGGGAGGCGTGATGATAACCGTTCCCCAGCACGCCTTTTTATGGAGCTACCTGGATGAATACACCCACCATGCCAGGCGCTACGACAGGAAGGATTTGGCCAGGAAGCTTGAAAAAAGCGGGTTCACCTTGACGGTTGCGACTTCCTTCGTCTCGGTCCTTCTTCCCCTCATGTGGCTGTCACGGTTGGGCCAGGAAAAACCGAAGGATTTTGATCCCGAGGCCGAATTCAAAATCCACCCCTGGTTGAACCGGCTTCTGGAACAAATCCTGGCGGCTGAAAGAGCCCTGATCCGCGCCGGGGTGCGGTTTCCTTGGGGCGGATCCCTTCTCATCATCGCCAGAAAGGTATAGTCCCTTGCATATTCCCTTTAACAAACCTTATCTGACCGGCCGGGAATTAGGATACATCCAGGAAGCCCATGACCGTGGCCAGCTCTCGGGGGACGGCGCCTTCACCAAGCGGTGCCACGAATGGTTGGAGCGGAAAACGGGGAGCCGTAAGGCGCTCCTAACCCATTCCTGCACCGCGGCCCTGGAAATGGCGGCAATTCTCGCCGATATCCAGCCGGGGGATGAAGTCATCATGCCTTCCTATACCTTCGTATCTACCGCCAACGCCTTCGTGCTTCGGGGAGGGGTTCCCGTGTTCGTGGATATCCGCCCCGACACGCTCAATATCGACGAGAAAAAAATTGAGGGAGCGGTCACGAATAAAACAAAAGCGATCGTGGCGGTCCACTATGCGGGGGTGGCCTGCGAAATGGATGAAATTTTATCCATCGCCCGCCGGCGAGGCCTTTGGGTCATTGAGGACGCGGCCCAGGGGATCGGCGCCGAATACAAGGGGCGGCCTTTGGGAAGCCTGGGCCATTTCGGGGCCTTGAGCTTCCATGAAACTAAAAACATCATTTCCGGCGAGGGTGGGGCATTGCTGGTCAATGACGAGCGCTTTATGGAAAGGGCGGAGATTATCCGGGAAAAGGGAACCGACCGGATTCATTTTCGCCAGGGAAAGGTGGATAAATATACTTGGGTCGACATCGGCTCCTCCTACCTGCCCAGTGAATTGATCGCGGCTTTCCTTTGGGCCCAACTTGAAGACTTTTCCGGGATTATGGGCCGCCGTTTGGGACTTTGGAAGGACTACCATAGCTCTTTTGAAGAGGCCGAATCGGAGGGGTGGTTCCGGCGCCCCCGGATCCCGGGCGACTGCCGGCATAACGCCCATATGTACTACCTGCTGTTGCCGACCCGGGAGAAGCGGGATTCATTCCTCGCCGCGTTGAATCGGTCCGACATCAACGCCGTGTTCCATTACGTCCCGCTCCACAATTCGCCTGCCGGGAAAAAATACGGACGATTCCATGGAACCCTTCCGGTGACCGAGGAAATGAGCGGGAGGATCGCCCGCCTTCCCCTTTGGATTGGTCTGGAGGATGTGCAGAAAAGGGTCATTGAACAAGTCCTTCGCGAGTCCGGGGCGCCGTGATGGGATTGGCCCAGCGCCGGCGCCGTTGCGGCCCCGGCGGGAGCGTTGAATATTTAATGGCGTGGGCCATTTAAAGGCTGTAAAATGGCGCCGTTCCTATAAAAAAACGAGAATATGAAAGACGCTTCCATTTGAAAACGAAGGTCCTCGACAAAAAAATCCCGGCCGCTAAAAATGAAAATTTTACCCTGTTTCTCTCGGGCGCCTTGTTCGGCCTTGTCCTTTTCAAGTTTTACCTTACGCGGTATATCCTGACGGTTCCCGGGGATGGGCACACCTATTTCCATTTATTCGTCGCGGGTTGGCTGGTCACGGTTCCCGCCGGCGCCTTCCTTATATTTCTCCTCATTTACCTCAAGAAGCAATGGTTCCAAAAGGAATCCTGTGTTTATACCCTTTCGATGTTTTTAAACCTTTTGTCCGCGCTGTTTTCCTATCTTCCCAGCCAGGCGCGTACGCCTGGCCCCTTGGTCCTCTTCCTGGCGCTCCAGCCTTTGGGGGCTGTATCGGCGCGAGTCCTTGACAAGTTCGGCCCCCTATCCGTGAAAATCAACCTTATTTACCTTCTTTCGATCAGCTCATGCCTTTATTGGCTTTCCCAGCTTTATCCCGGCTGGTACAGGACGGGGGATTGGAAATTTTATAACTACCTTTTCTTTGCCGCCGTCGTTTGGGTCTTTTTGGGGGGGGTAGGGAGGATTTCCGGGAAGGGCGTTCCGGCCCAGCCCGCCGGGAACATGACGGAGACGGCCCCGGGGAAAAAGGTCCTTTCCTACGTCCTGGCCTTTCTTTTGATAGCCTTTTCCATCAATACGCTTTTTAATTACGACCCCTTCCATTACTCGTTTTATCTTGGGCCTGTGACCGATTTGGCGGGAGGAAAATCCCTGCTCGTCAACATCAATTCCCAATATGGGATTCTCGTCATCTATTTTCTGAGGATGTTTTTCTTGTTCCTTCCCCTTGGCTTTACGGCCTTCAGCTTTGTCATGGCGGTCATCACGGGGATTCAGTACATGCTCTTTTTTTTCGTAGTCCGAAAGCTTTTTCGGTCGGAAATCCTCGCTTTGTTTTCCCTGGTAGTCCTTTTGATCATCAACCACCTGATCCAGTTAAACGCGGGGATTTTATATCCCTCCGTCGGGGCTTTGCGTTTCGGTTTTATTTACGTTTTCATGGCCTTGATAGTCCTGAGAAACCAATTTCCCGAAAAAAAACGTCTTTTCTATTGGGGAGAAACCATCGTGGCGGGAATCGCTTTTTTTTGGAGTTTCGAGGTTTGCGTCTACGCGGTAGTGCCTTATCTGGGCCTTTTGGTTTACGAATCGGTCGATTTCAAAAGCCCGGTGAAATTCCGTTTCCGGCTGTTTCTGGAGAGGATGATGATGTTGACCGGCTGCCTTTTGGTTATCGCGGGCCTCCTCTATGGGGATGTGTTCCGCCGGACCCACGAATGGCCCCATTGGTCCTATTATTTTGATTTCTTGATGACCTACGGGAATGGATTGGGCATGCTCGAGGTCCCGCCCGTCGATTATTGGTGGCTGGTCGCGGGAATCTTATATTTCTCCTTTTTCGCCCTGTTGGGAATTTTGTTCGGGTCCAAAAACAACATTCCGCCGAATTTCAACTTAATCGTCATCCTGGTGTTTTGCGGGATTTTGGAATTCACCTACTACCTGAGAAGGGCCGATAATATGAACCTCGAGCACACCTCCATGCCTGCCATCCTATTGGCGATTTATTGGCTTTATTTCGTCAAACGCTATAACCCGCCAGCTCTGCCTTTCATGGTTAAAAAAACGGGTTACCTGGTGGCCGTCCTTTTGGCTGCCCTGTTCCTGCAGAAGTCCACGGGGCTGGCCCTCCAAAAATTACGGATGCAGCCCAAGTCGCCCTGGGTCATGATCAACCGCGTCCTCAGCCTCCCGGCCCACTTCCGCGATGTTGATGCGGGATTTGTGCAAATTGAAAATACCATGGAAAAATATTCGGGAGGCTCCAAATCGTTGGTTTACTTTTTGGGGGAGGGCGGATTGGGATTTTCCATGTACTCGGGAAAAACAAATTTGTACCCTTACAACGATATTATCCAGCCCACGGTTTCGCCGAAGGCCATGGAACGGATCCTTGCCTTTGAACCTCCCTTGAAACCCGGCGATTGTATTTATTCCGGAACGATTCCTGCCGACGGTTTCGAGAAAAAGCTTTTGGATAAGCTCGAAATGAAATTCACCATGGAACTGTTGGAACAATCCAACGGGATCTCGGTTTATAAAATCGTGGGTTCGAAGACCCCTTCCTGATCCTTTTGTTTTGGGTCTTTTTCCCGTTATTTGTCCAGGATCGGGATTAAAGTTCTGGTGGCCCGTCTATAGGAGGATAAAGTTGGGTCCTTTCTCCCGGTTTTTTTATCGGGGACTTCGGGAATTTCAATATCCGGTATTTAAAAAGGGAGATTATGGGTCCGGTTAAAAAAATAAAAAAAAGGCCTTTAAAGGCAAGGGGCGGCGCGGCGCGCGCTGGAAAGAAAAACAAACTTTACGCCCTGGACGGGGCTTCCCTTCCGGAGGGCCCCCGCGGGATTCATGGCTCCCCCTGGACCGCCTACCTTCTTTTGGTATCGGTGACTTTGGTGGTGGCCGGACTCATGGGCCTTCCCAATTATCACATCCTCCTGGAACCGGGAAGCCTGCCGGCCCGGTTATTTACCCATTCCTGGATACTGTGGGCCGGCTTAGCGGGCCTGGTCCTGGCGTTCAATCGGCTGCAGCCGTTGGGGGAAGCCGTGAATATTTCCCGGGGGACGGCCGCCTTTTGGTTCTTCTTTTTCTTTTCGGTTTGCGCCGTGACACGGTTTTATAAACCCGAGGAACCCCCTGCCTGTTATTGGGGGGATTTTATGGTGCCGGCCATGGATGTCCGGGGCATTTTGGATGTCCACGATTATTTCATCCTTTTTCAACCGGCGGCGCGCGAACCTTTTTTCCCCTATTTCACAGCTGGTTTATGGTCATTGTTTCCCCATGCCACGGGGGTATGGATCGAACGATTGAGCTCCACCCTGATCGATCTTACGGCGATCTGGTGGTTGTATCTTTTGGGAAGCACCCTGCAAGGCCGCCGCTTGGGCTTGATCCTGATGGCCATTTGGGCATCCTCTCGTCCGATGATATTCATGAGCTACATGCAATCCGGTACGACCACTTCCATCTTGGGGGGGATTGGGGCCCTCCTATTCTTTTTCCGACTGGTCCAAAAGCCCACCCTGAAGCGTTTCATTTATTGGTCCCTTTCCCTGGCTTTCGGCACCTACTGTTACGTGCCGTTCCGCCCCTGGCCTCCCATCATGATTACCGCCGTATTGGTCTGGGTCGTTCTCGGCTCTCCCGAACGGCTTAAGGGCGCAGCGGCTTGGATCCTGGCGGCCGGCTTGTGGTTGTCCTGGTCCTTCCTCTTTTTTTACCGGAATGGATTTTTGCATGCCTCAACCCCCTGGGTTTCAGTGGCGATCCGGCCCTGGTTTTTATCCGCCGTTTTCGCCGTCCTCACGTACGCCTATTTCAAAAACCGGTCGGCGGCCAGGGAGAATGAGGCGAACCGGAGGCTGTTGGGATGGGCGACCGGTTCGGTTTTGACGGCCCTCTTGTCGGCGCCGTTAATGTTTCATCCCCTTTACACGGCCCACACTTCCGAAGCCTCGATTTTCGCCGGGACCGGGCATATGTTCCAACTTTCGGGGGCCGCCTTAACATTGCTTTGGAGCCAAATTTCCTATTGCTTTGGAATGATGTTTACCCTGGCGCGGTTCGGCCTGGATCCCTATCCCTTCGTCGGGTGCAATTTTTTCGACGCTTTTTCCCAAGCCGCGATGGTGGTCGGAGCGGCCTTATGCCTGGCCAGGCCCTCCTGGGCCAAGGCCTTGATCGTATTTTTGGTGCTGGTGGGAGTGCTTCCTTTTGTGCTGGCGGAGATCCATGGCGCGTCGCGAATATCCGGAGCTGTGGCACCCTTGTATTTGTTGGCCGGTTGGGGGCTTGATTCCTTTTGGGGGCTTTTCAAACGGGAAACGAAAAGCCGGACCCTTTTGAAAGTCGCGTTTTTGGGGTTTCTGGCCTTTTGGATCTGGGATGGGTCCAAGAGTTTCATGCTTTGCAGGAGTTGGATGGCGGGCAAGGACAACGATGTTTTAATCGGGGAACAAGTGAGGGAGGATTGGAAAAAATATTACGTATTGATAGCCCAGTACCCTAAGGGCGAGCAATTCGCCACAGGCTCCCTAACCATGCTTTGCGACCAAACCGAGGCCTATCTTTTGAACGATCCCAATCCGGTCTACCTGGAACCTGGGGAAAAAGGAAAGGATATCGTTTTGCTGATGTTTGGGTATGATCAAGCCCTTGAAGACCGTGTTAAGAAGGAGTTTCCTCAAGCCCGATGGTCCGTGAGGCCGGGGTTGCGGCCTGCCCTTCCACGCTCCATCGAAAGGGTTCTCATTCCTTTTGACTCGCTTTCCGAGTCCGGGAACAAACTCATTTTTTTACGGCCTGTTCCACATCAGTATTGGACGAGAAGGTTCTATTGCCAGAATTACGGCGTCGCCCGCGGGTTGATGTGGTGGAATGAAAGGGTCCCCTCCCTGGATGAACCCCTTCCCGGCAAGCTCACCAACGCCCAATCGGCCAAAGCGGATGGCGTCATCGACCTTGCCGCAGGGGGGGACTATGTGTTTTCCACCCAGCCAACGACGAATGTGATTGTCCTTTCCGTCGACGGGAAAACCATCATCAGCCTCCGGCCGATCAACGGATCTTCGCTCCAGGGACGGAAAAAAATACACTTGGAACCGGGCGAACATCAAATCTCGCTGGTGGTAAATTTCAGGTCTTACCTGAGGTTCCCGGACATTAAAGTAACCCCTCCGGGCGGCGGGGAAGAATGGATTTTGGGGAAGTCTCCCTCGGGAGCCGGTCGGCGGTAGTGCGGAAGGGTGAAAAAAATCTTGATAGGAGTTTTTGAAAATGTCAAAGCCGAGGAAGGCCGAAAGGACGCCAAGGAGAAGAAGGCCCGGGAATGCCCCTTCCGATATATTTCCGGCCCCGTCCGTTTCAAGCGGGGAGATCCAGGCGCCGGCGGAAGCGAAAAGTTCCTCCGGCTTCAAATGGCTCCTGATCCTGGGATCCTGGGCCGGCTTTTCCCTGGTTACCTTGACTTTTCCCAATTACAGCTGGATGTCCCCCTTGGTGGCAAAAGCCGTTCCTTTCCACCAATCCTTAAACGCGTCGATGGTCCTTTTCTTGGGAATGGTTTTTTCCGCCGCGTTGTTTCGGGAAGGGAAAAGCGAAGGGGACTTTTCAAAAGGCGCGTCTTTTTTTTGGCTTTCGGCCAGTTTAGGCATGACGGGCTTCCTTTGCCTGCATGAAGCCGGCAGGCCGATGGGGAGTTTCAGCATCGATACGGCTTTCGCCATCTCCCATGTGCGCCACACGGTTGATCTTTCCAACTACCATTCCATATTAAGGATGTTCTATGGGATATGTCCCCTGTGGGAATATCCGGCGATCGCGTTGAGCCGGCTGATCCCGGGCGCACCTTCGATCCTCATCCAAAGGCTGACAAACGTCCTTTTGGAAGTGGGCGGTGTTTTCGTCCTTTATTTCGCCGGGAAAGAGTTGGGGGGGCGCCGCCTGGGGATTTTCGCCGCGGCCCTGGCGGCGGTCAGCAAAGCCCTGCTCGTGAAGGTCGTCACCGGTTATGGAACCAGCGGAATGTTCCTCGCCATGGGACTCGCCATCGTTTGCACCCTGCGGTTGTTTGAGCACCAGGAAGTTTCCGATTTCGTAAAATGGGGATTGGCCGTTGGGTTTCTGGCTTTTTCCGGCCCCTATTTTCAGCCGCTTCTCCTGTTTTTTGTTTTTTTTGTATTTGGAATGCTCCTTGTCCAAAACAAAACCAGGCTGCCAGGTCTCGCGGCTTGGTCATCCTTGGCGTTTCTTCTTGTATTCTTTCTTTATTGCAGCAACGCCTTTTCGAGCCCCAATTGGGTGGACCGGTTATTGGCGTTGATGGGCCCAGGTCCGGCGAAAGTTTTATTGGTTTTGTTCCTGCTGGGGACGCTTTATCGGGCGGTGAAAGACTCCCGGAAAAGGGAGGGATCCCCTTGGCCCGGGTGGGTCATCGGAGCCTGGTGCTCCGCTTTGTTGGCCTCGCCTTTCTTGACGGATCCGGTTTTTTTAACCAGGATCAAACAATTCTCCCTCGCCTCGAATTCCGGGTTTTTGAGCCGGGCCTATCTTTCCGCCTCTTTCCAGAGGATGTCCGACACCTTTCAATATTTGTTTTGGGCCGGGGGGGATCGGGCTGATATGGGCCTGCCGGCGGATTCCTATTTCAGCTATCCCGAGGTCATTTTAATCGCCCTCGGCCTGGCTTTTTTCCTGGGAAAACCCAAGGTGAAAGTCTTTTTCCTGGTGCTGGCCGCCGGCGTGGGAGCCTCGGTCCATTTTTTCGCCTCCGAAACCCACAGTGCGCGGTTGATGGCCTGTCCTCCGGCCTTTCTGCTGCTCGGGGCCTATGGTTTGAATGAGATATGGGCCGGTTCAATTTCCTTCGCGGCCAAAAGGGCGAATTCGGTTTTACTCTCCCTTTTACTCCTGGGTTTTTGGTTTTGGGCCGCCGAAGGTGTTTATGACCGTGTCTACCGGCAATGGGTGGATAAACCAACGGGGATCATGGCGGTCCGGGACCAGGCTTTCCGGGATGTTGATAAGGGTTATCAGGTGTATTTGGCGCCTGAATACTCCGACGGCGACCTAAGCGTCTTGTACGAGGGCCATCCGGTCCATCTCCTCCACCGGAACAACCTGGTGACGCTGGGTACGGATGAAAACCCGTCGGACGTGGTGATCCTTTTGGGGTTTGACCGGGCCGAAAACGACACTTTAAAAAAAGCCTTCCCGTCGGCGCAGTGGAGCTTGGTTCACAATTCGGATCCCGGGTCATCGGCCTCCGCGAACCGCTGCCAGATCGCTTTTAGCGACCTTTCCGGCGTCCGGCAGAAAATTTTTGACGTGAAAAAAGTCCCCCCGCCCTATTGGCGCCGCCTTTTTTCCAGCACCCAAACCGGACTCAATTTCGCGTTCTTAAGTTGGGAGGACAGGACCCCCAACGCCTTTGACAAGGTTTCTCCGGAGGTTTACTTGGACTGGTTGGGGGTACGCTACGAAGGCGCGATCCAAGTCGCCAAAGGGGGGGGATATGAATTCCACTGCAAAGCCGATAATCGAACAAGGCTTTTAGTGG
Organism: uncultured bacterium; assembly: GCA_964624625.1. Classification (GTDB taxonomy): domain Bacteria; phylum Oederibacteriota; class Muellerivitia; order Muellerivitales; family Muellerivitaceae; genus PALSA-1180. The sequence continues at coordinate 28,021 of CAZUXW010000011.1, read as the reverse complement.
ACGGCAAAATGGTTTTTGACCTCCGTTTTTACCGGAATGGTTTATATTGGGCCCCTGGCGAGAATGTCGAAAAAACTTTGGAATTGGCCGCGGGAAGCCACCGGGTGGAGGTAACAACCTGTTTTCAAAGAAGCACCCTTCCCCCGGAGATAACCCTTCAATTGAAAGGGGGCGGGGGATTGGGAGAATCGCTTTGGAAATCATTTGATTTTTAAGGGTTCCGCCCCGGGTCTTTACTGAAATTCCTTTGGCCAAAATTACGGGATTTTTGGGATAATGCATCTTTGGTTTTTATCTGGGTCTTTTCGCCGTCAAAAAATAATCCAAATAGAAAGAGTGACTATGGTCCGCCGAATCGATAAAAAAGAGAAGTTGAGACAAAAGGCCGGGGTGAAGGTTTCCCTGCCCGTGGAATCCGCGCGCCCCGCCGAGGCGGCCGGGGGTTCAGGAACCACCTGGAAAATCCTGGCGGTTATCGCCGTCGTCCTGGCCTTCCTTTATGGCCCGAGTCTTTTTCAGAAAAACGCTGTTTTTCAACCGCCGTCGAAATTTTTCCTGGTGAGGGAAGTCGCCCAGTTTACCGGGGACGACATCCAGGGGTCTCCTTTTTTCGCCAACGATATTGTGGCGGTCGGCCCCCACGAATTTGCCCTGACCGATAATTTGGGGGCGCAGGTCCTTCTTTGCGATTTCAAGGGAAAGCTCATCCGTAAATGGGGGAAAAACGGCTCCGGGGCCAAGGAATTCAGGGAACCTTCGGGAATCGCGACGGATGGAAAGGGCCGGTTGTTTGTCCTCGACACGATAAACGGCGCCCTCAAATTTTTCGACTTGGACGGAACGAGCCGGGGTTCGATTAACTTATCCCAATATGGGGCCTTTTCCACTCCGCGCCGGTTGGGGTGGGGAGGGAATAATATCTTGGTCACGAACGCGGCCGACGCACGCTTGTACCGCTTAAGCCTGAAGGGGCAATTGCTGGCCCCTTGGGGGGAAAAAGGCGCGGGAAAGGGCGGCCTCTGGGGAGCTTCCAAAGCCCTGGTCGATTCGAAGGGTCGTTATTACATGGGCGAGTCCAACGCCAAGGATAGCCGCGTCCGGGTTTATGACCCGACCGGAACCGTGGTGCAGGAAATTAAAACGGGAGTTTCGGCGGATAGTTTGGGCTTGGATTCCCTGGGCAGGCTCTTTGTCGTCAGCTACGGCGATAACGCGAAAGTATTCGACCAGGGTGGTAATTGGCTGGGATGCTTAGCGGATGAGGCCCGCCCTACGGCGCCCTTGAACCAAATCGCCGGCATCGACATCCTTCCCGATGGGCTTATTTTGACCTGCGGGGGCAACGTGATTACCTTGTACCAATTGATCGATGAGAAGGGAAAGCGGCCTTAAGCGGGGCTGTGATCCGGGGAATTGGTTTAAACTAAAAAACAGGAGCGGAGATGGCTTCGGCTCGAAGATCAAAAGTTTCTCCGAAAAAAAAGGGCGGCGGTTCCGCCGCTAAAAAAGAAAAACCTAATTCCGGGTTCCGCCGTAATCAGGCCGGTCCGCCCGAGACCGAACCGGGGGGCTCGGGGGCGAATTCCGAATTATTCCTGTTGACGGGACTGGCCCTGACGGTCGCGGGAATTTTTTCCCTTCCGAATTTCCATCTCCTGCTCGCCGCGGACGGCCTGGCCGCGAGGCTGTTGGTGCACCCGTCCTTACTGGCGCTGGGTTTCGCCACTCTCGTATTCGCTTTCCGCCGGAGCCCCGGCGGGGAGGAGGCGGTTGCGATGCCCCGGTGGCAGGCCTATCCTTGGTTCGCCTTCTTTTTTGGGCTTTGTTTCTTCTGGCGGTTTTACCATCCTTTGGAACCCAGCGCTCCCTTTTGGTTCGACAACCAGGTCGTGACAGGGGATATCGCCGCCATCGTCGATGCCCACCAAAACCACCTGCTTTTTCCATGGGGCCAGAGGGAAGCTTTTTTCCCCTACTTGACCGCGGGGCTTTGGGAATTGCTTCCCAGCGCCGGCGGAGTCTGGATCATCCGATTCAGCTGCACGGTGATCGACTTGATCGCGATTTGGGGCCTTTATCTCCTGGGCAGCACCCTTCGGGGCCGCCGCCTGGGACTGATCCTGATGGCCTTCTGGGCCGTTTCCCTTCCGATGACCATTTGGAATTACTTTGGGATGGGACAAAATACCGCGGCCTTGGCGGCCATTTGGGTGATGGTTTTTTTCTTCCGCCTGATCCAAAAGCCTACCTTGGCCCGCTTCCTATATTGGGGAGCCGCCGTGGCTTTTGGAGCTTATTGCTACGTGCCCTTCCGTCCCTGGACCCCCTCGGTGATCAGCCTGGTTTTATTGTGGGTCTTTTTCAGCGGCAAGGAAAAACCAAAGGGCTTTTGGCCGCTGCTGTTGGCGGGGGGCTGCTGGCTGTCCTGGGCCATCCTGTTTTTTTACAAAAATAATTACCTTCCGGTAAGCAACCCCCTGGTCGCCATCTTGGCCAAGTCCTGGTTTTTGGGATTGGTGGCGGCATCCCTGTTAACCGTCTACGTGAAAACCTATCCCCAAACCAAGGGTCACGAAGCCAACCGGCGTCTTTTTGGCTGGGCCACGGGGGCCTTCCTGACCGCCATCCTGATGGCACCGGTGTACCTGCATCCATCCTATTCCGAACACACCACCCAAAGCTCGGTTTTCATGGGAGGCGAGGGGCCCCTGCCCTTGAGCGGCGCCTTGAAGGGGATATTCCACAATATTTATTTTTTCTTTTCCGTCATGTTTGGGCAACCCACCGATGACGTCAGCCGTTATCCCCTCCCGGGCCAGTCTTACTTCGAGAGTTTTCCCGAACTAGGCATGGTCATTGGTCTCGCTTATTTCATCGCCCGTCCCTCCTGGAGGCTGGCGGCCGTATTGCTCATGGCCCTGGTGGGGATGACCTCCCTTGTTTTTTCCAACCATCCCCACACGGGCCGGGTGGAAAGCGCCGTTCCGCCCCTGCTGTTAATAGGAGCCTGGGGTTTTGACGCCTTTTTGAATTTTTTCCGAAAGGAATCGAAGAGCCTGACCAAACGGCTGGTATTGGCGGTCCTGCTGGCGGCACTGTGGGCTTGGGACGCCCAGAAAACCTTCGAGGGTATCCGGACTTGGATGGCTTTCAAGAGCAACGACGCTAAAATCGGCGAGCAGTTGGACAAGGATTGGGAAAAGTACCGGGTTATCATCTCGGTTCATTATCCGGAATTCGCTACGCCGGCCCTGACGGTCCTTTGCGACCAGAAGGAAGCCTATACCTTGAACGATCCCAACCCCATCTACCTGGAACCGGGCCAAAAAGGAAAAGATATCGTGTTTCTGATGTATGGTTCGACCAGGTTTGACAAGCCCATTGAGGACCGGGTCCGCGCCGAGTTTCCCCAAGCCCAATGGAGCGTGATTGAGTGCCCCAACCCGGACATACCCCGTTTCATGCTCCGGGCGGTTATTCCCATGGACGCCTTGGCGGAAACCAAGGGCAAGCTCTTTTACATCGAGAGGGTGCCCAAGGAATATTGGCGGAGGCGGTTTTATTGGAAGGATTACGGCGTGGGCCGCGGCATGGTTTGGTGGGATGACCGGGTACCTTCCTGGAAAACGGATTTCCCGCCGGGAACCAACGAGTTCATGTCCGTCCGGGTGGACGGACAGGTCAACCTTCCTTTGGACGGGGATTACGTTTTTACCCTTCCCCCCACTATTGATGTGAATGTCCTATCCATCGACGGAAAGACCATCGCCGCCTTGCGGCCGCAGGAAGCCCTGCCTGAAACCATCCGGAAAATTTATTTGAAAAGGGGCCTCCACCAGGTTTCCTACGTTTCCACTTTCCGACGGTTGTTAAAATTGACAGAAATCAAGGTAACTCCGCCGGGCGGGGGAGCGGGATGGCTTTTGGGGCAACCACCTTTGGACAGCCAACCTTAAATAGGGGATAATAACCGCGCTTCGCTCCATGCCGGTTGGAGGGGGAGGGGCCGCGAAAGCCTGTTGGACCCGAACTGTCCGGTTCCATTCAAGGGATTGGCCCGATGTCACTGCGGAAAAACACTAAAATTACGAGGAGCGGAATTTCACCATGAAAGAATCTTCATTACCCCAGGCCGCGGGCGTCAAAAAAAGCGGAGGCCTTTCCTTTGGCTGGTTTTTGGCGGCGGTTCTGGTGATTTTGGGTGTCTTGTACGGTCCCGGCCTTTTTAAAAACGGGTTTAGATCCAAGCCCCGATATTTTGTCGTGAGGCAGGTCCTTCAATTCTCCGGAACGGAGACCCTGGGAAAGCCTATTTTCGCCAACGATATCGTGGCGGCTGGCCCCGATGAGCTGGCCATCACCGACAACCTGAACAGCCAGGTTCTCCTGTTTGATTTTAAGGGAAAACTGATCCGTAAGTGGGGAAAGGCCGGCACCAAACCTTTGGAGTTCCGTGAACCCTCCTCCATCGCCACGGACCGGAAAGGGGATCTGTTCGTGCTCGACACCTGGAACTCAGCGGTTAAGGAATTCGACTTAAACGGGAAACTTTTGAACAGCCTCGACTTGACTCATTTCGGATTTTTCTACGGACCCAGGCGGGTGGGCTGGGGAGGCGATTCGCTCTTGGTTTCCAACGCGGCCAATAACCGGCTAGCCCGGATTTCGTTGAAGGGCGAGCTGATAAACGTTTGGGAAGGCCAGAAAGAGATGGGGGGAGTTTCCAGCGCCATCATGGACGGCAAAGGGCTTTATTACGTGTCGGCCCAGGACGCCCAAAACAACCGGGTTCAAGTATTTGATGAAAACGGGAAAATGCTTCGGGCGATCAAGACCGAGTCGCCCGTCGAAGATTTAGCCCTGGATTCCAAGGGCCGTCTATTCGCGGGAGGGTATGGAAATCCATCGAATGTTTACGGCCCGGATGGCAAGTGGCTTGGGTCGCTGGTGGATGAGGCCCATATGGAAAAAGCGATCGATCAAATCATGGGAATTGATATTGTCGCGAATGACAGGATCATCACCTGCGGCGGGGACTTTGTGACCCTTTATGAAATCGTGGGTGAGAAACCATAACTGGTTCCCGGCGGGCGAAGTTGGGATTATGATTTTGGGTCCCGGGATTTATTTTATTTCGGTTGAAATTTATTGAGGACGGATGGATCGATGCCTTCCAAACGAAAGAAATTGCCTGCGGCCGCCAGGAAAAAAGCCCCCCCGCGGACAAAAAAAGGACCCCTCCTTCACTTGGAAGCCCCGGCTTCCGCCCCGGTTGTTGAGAACCTGGGACCGGCCGCCTGGAACAAGTTTCTATTGGCCGCCGCCGCAGGTTTTTGGCTATTTTCCCGGGTGAACCACGATCCCAACGCTGAAAAGGTTTTCCTCCTGGTTGCCCTGTTGATGGGGGCTTCTTATATCCTGAATTTGACCAGCCTCAAAAATGTCCTGTTGTTGGTGGGCCTGGGCTGGGTCTTGACCGCGCTGTCGCTGGGAGCCTACCCGAATTTTACCTACGCTTTTTCCTTTCTGGGCAATTTCAAGCTGCCGAACCCCTTGGTTCAATTCGGCTTGGGGATGGGACTGGTGCTGGCATTTTGGAGGTTCATTCCGGCTTCCGGCTCTCCCGAGGACATGTCCAAGGGCTGGGCCAGGCTTTGGTTTTGGGCGATCTTCGCCGTGGCGGTCTATTTCCGGATGTACAAGGTCCATGAGGCGCCTGGGATTTATTGGGATGACAACGCGGTGGGTATTACGGATCCCAGGGCCATTTATGAGTTTAAAGAACGCCCCTTCCTCATGCCCATCGCCAACCGGGAGCCGTTTTTTTCCTACTTCCTGGCGGGCCTATGGGCCCTGATGCCGAACGCCTACGCCGTCTTCATTCAACGCTTCGGCTGCGGGTTGATCGACCTGGCGGGAATTTGGCTCTTTTACCTCCTGGGCAAGGAGGTCGGTGGCCGCAGGGTGGGACTGATCGCGGCGGCTTTGGGCGCGGTGAGCAAGCCCATGATCATCGCCGCCCAAATCGGCTATACCAACGTGACGGTGCCGATGGCGGTGGCCTTCGGCATGCTCATGACCCTGCGGTTGTTTAAAAACCCCAGCTGGAAGCATTTTATTTATTGGGGTTTGACCCTGGGCTTCATGCCTTACAACTACACCTCCGTAAGGCCCTGGCTGTTATTCCTGGTCGTTGCTGTTTTTCTTTGGATTTGGTTCTACCGGCGCGAGGAATCCGCCCCCTGGGATCTGCCCATCGGCTGGGGAACCCTGCTCGGCTGGATTTTTTGTTTTCTGCTGGTCAATAATTTCCTCGCGAAACAAAGCGGGTGGGTCACTTTCCTGTCCCGGCCCTGGGTCGCCTTGTGCCTTCTGGCGGTTTTATGGTTCTTGTTTTTCTCGTCATTTCGTTCCGCAAGCCCCGGGAAACCCGCCTCCCTGCTGCCGCGGTTTTTTATCGGCGTTTTTTTGGCCGGACTGGTCATCTATCCCATGGCGGTCCAGCCCCTGGTGGCGGCCCACGCCTCCGGCCTCTCGATTTTCCACGACACCTCCAACCTCTCCGTCCATTTCGGGCTGGAGCGTTTTGGGACCATGTTTAAAAAAACCGTTGAATCCCTGACGACCTTATTCCTCACCGGCGATGACCGGGGTGACATGAACCTGTCCGGCGACGCTTTTTTCGACTACCACTTCATCGCTTTTTCCGTCCTAGGCTTGGCCGCCCTGTTCATTCAGCCGTCCTGGATGAAGGTTTTTCTTTTGATCAGCGCCTTGGTGGGCATCTCGCCCCATGTGCTCTCGGTGGATCCCCATAGCGGCAAACTGGTCGGCTGCGTGGCGCCCCTGGCGGTTCTGGCGGGCTTGGGCGCCAACCAATTTTACCTGGCTTTCAAATCGGCCTTTACCGGGAAGCCTTTGGGCCTGATGGCAGGCCTGGTATTGGCCCTCTATTTAGCCTGGGCGGCGCAGGGCACGACCTTGAAGGTTTTGAACACCTTTTTCACGGGGGACCGGGTGGAGAAAACCGTTTCCAACCAAGTGAAACAATTTTCCGGCCAGGACAGGGTTTTCATCGCGGGGTATCCCTTGTTCGTTTCCGGGGTCGCCCAATGCGTCCTGGACCAGGGCTACGATCTTTACTCCCTCCGGGAGTCCAATCCTATTTTCCTGAAACCGGGCGACAAGCCTAAATCAGCGATCGTATTGATGCATATCTACGACAACGCGATCAAGGCCAAGATCGAAAGCCAGTTCAAGAACGCGGTTTGGGACATCATTTATTTAGGGGGCTGGCCGGACAAGCGGATCGCCTGCCGCCGCGCGGTGGTCCCGCCTTCCGATATACCGGACCACCCCGGACTTTTGTTTTACAGCCAAAGGGTTCCCGAGGAGAATTGGACCAGGGATTATTTGGAGGGAAGGTATATCCTGGGTTACGGGGTCATCGCCCAAGAGGAGAGTGTGGGTGATTTATACTCGGCCGTGCCGTCGCCCATGTGGGGCCGGCTGGTAAACCTGCGGGGCAGCGTTAATCTTCCGGCGGCCGGCAAGGTGACCTTCAAGGTCCGGACCAATGATTACGTGAAGTTCCAGGTGGATGGACGACAGCTTTTCTACCTCCGGCCCGAATGGAATCCCCTGCCGGCGACGGCGAGCCTGGATCTGGCCGCGGGCCAACATCGGGTGGAATATGATATCTACCTCCAGCATGAGCAAAGCATACCGCAGGTCTATTTTTCGGAGGCAGGGGGGCCGGATCGGCTGATGAATGGGCTGGACCAACCGCCGGCGCCAGCGTCCTCCCGTTAACCAGTTATTTCCTTGAAAATATTGTTGTTCCCTTGGACCCCCCGGCCTAATGGGGGGGGACAGCGGACTTGGTGGGTTTTGGTTGAGGGGCGGCTTTATGGTTTTTGCCCGGCCTTTCCGACAACACCGTAAATCCCAGGCAATCCACCGATCCGGATTTACCCAACGTGAGGTTGGCGAGGACCGCCGCGGCCAAGAAAAGGGGCAGGGCCAACAAACCGACCAAGCGGCACAAGGACTCAAACAGAAAATCCGAGTGCTTGGGGAATAAGAGCGAAAAAATAAAGGCCATCAATTTATAGCAGACGACCGTCAGCTGGTTGCCCCTGGCGAAAACCCGGGTGTCGTGGAATCCGGCTTCCTTCAAGAGGCGGTCCAACCCGGAGGGCGTGTAGCGCCAGTAATCGTAAGGAATAAAGTGCCAGCGGGCGGCGAAGGGAACCGTCAGCAACAGCCTACCGCCCGGCTTCAAGCAGCGGAAGGCCTCGTCCAAAAAAGGGCCTGGGTCCGGGATATGCTCCAAGGTCTCGGTACAAAGAATAAAATCGGCTGATTTAGCCGGCAGGGGCCAAGTGATTCCCGAATAGTAGCGCGTGTCCGGGGTTTCGTACCCGAAGTGGGCCTTGGAGTCCACTGTGTCCAGGCCGATGTACCGGGTTTCGGGGGAAAACATGTGGCGGAAAGGCTGGATGCCGCAGCCCACGTCCACCACCGTCCCCTTGACCGAGGGAAGAAGTTCCGACAGGTCCCGCCAAATGGTTCCCGCCTGCAGGTCCAAAAAACGAAAGAAGGCTAATTTGGCCCGGGAGGCCAGCCCCGGCCGTCGCGAATAAACCGGAGGCTTCCAATGCTCCTTTTCGACCTTGAGGAGGTTCTGCCGTTCGGCGGGTTTATTTTTCGTTTCCAATGGGAGCCCCTGGGATTTTATGGCTGCGTCAGCCCTTTTGATTTTCCGAGACCGACCGGATTTCCCCGCCCTTGATGATGCTTCGCCGCACGAAATGGGGCCGCTGTTTTACCTCTTCGAAAATTTTGGCGATATATTCCCCCAGGATGGCCAGCGCGAACAAATTAATGGACCCGAAGAACAAGATGGCGATCAGGACGGTGGTGGTCCCCTTGGGGGCCAGGTCCGGCAGCAGCAGCCTCAGCGCGACTTGGACGACGGCGAGGCCGGCGCTGAATAAAAACAAGAGGCCCCCCGCGAAACTGACGATGGTCAGGGGCGTGTAGCTGTAGGACAGGATCCCTTTTTTCGCCCAGTCCAGGTTCTTGAATAGGTTGTTGGTGGATCTTCCGAAGACCCTCTCCGCCCGGTTGTAATCCACCCCGGTTTGCTTGAATCCAACGTAGGCCCTTACTCCCCGCAGGAAAAAGTCCCTCTCGGGAAATTGCAGGATCGCTTGGACGACCCGGCGGTCGATGAGGGAAAAATCGCCCGCGTCCCTGGGGATCGGCATGTAGGAGAAATACTGGAAAATACGGTAGAAGAGTTTGTAGGCCATTTGCATATAGAAGGGAGCCTCCCGCTTGACGCGGCGGCCATAGACGACGTCGTAGCCTTCCCGCCATTTTTCCACGAAGGGCTCGATCAGTTCGGGCGGATCCTGCAGATCGCCGTCCAACAGGACGCAGGAGTTTTTGGTGGCGATTTCCAACCCGCTCCGGAAGGCGGCCTGGGACCCGAAGTTCCTCGAGTGGGAAATGCCCACCACGTGCCGGTCCTTTTGGGACAGGCCCGCGATGATGGCCTCGCTGTCGTCGGGGCTGTTGTCGTTGACGAAGATGATCTCATAGTCGATTTTCATCTTGTCGAAGGTTTTCTTAAGCCGGTCGTACATGAGGGGGATGGCCTGGTTGTCCTTATAGCAGGCGATGATGGCGGAGACGCTGTGCTTGGAATCCAGCTCAAACAGTTTGGAGGACTTGGCGTATTTATCCTTGTCCTCCAGCCCCTGGTACCACTCGGCGGCCGCCTGGAGCCCCTCGGCGAAGGAAGTGCGGGCCTCCCAGCCCAGGGCCTTTTTGGCCTTCTTGGTGTCGGCGAACCAGTTGCTCAGGTCCCAGCGGCGGTTGGCCATGGTGTTGAAGACGGGAGGCTCTTTGATCCCGAAGATCTTTGCGGCGGTTTTGGCGACCTCGGCGATGGTGGTTTTTTTGCCGCTGCCGATGTTAAAGGAGTCGCCGTAGTTGGCGATTTTCAGGTTCAGGGCCGCGTCGAAAAAGGCCTCGCTGACGTCATCGATATAGACGAAGTCCCGGGATATGTCCGGGTTGACCAGCTCCGGATATTGGCCCTTGGCTCCGAATTCGACGATTTTCGGGACCAGCCGGGAAGCGTCCTCCAGGGGCCCGTAAACCGAATAGAGCCTCAAGTTGGCGCAGGCCAGGCCCTTTTTCTTCCCGTAAAAATAAAGCAGGTTCGCCGAAGCCACTTTTGACACCGCGTAGTCGCTGTTGGGGAAGGGGAGGTCGGATTCGGCCGGGCCCGAGGCATGATCCCCATATTCGGAGGAACTGCCGGCATGGATATAGGCTCCGATGGACTGGGGGTCGAGGCGGCTGAGGATTTTCTCGGTCAGGTTGAAATTGGTTTTATAGATCAAGGCGCTTTCGGCCTCGAAGGAATAGGCGCCGTAGGCCGTGCAGTTAAAGATGGTTTTAGGCTGGAGGCGGTTTAACAGGAAGTCCAGGTTTGAATCGACCAGCAGGTCGGCTTGGAGGATATTGGCCGGCGGGAGGCCCTCCAGCCGCCAGGCGGGGGTGTGGAAATAGGTTCCGAAGCAGTCCTGCCGGTGTTTTAAAAGGGTCCGGAGTAAATTGGCGCCGATAAAGCCGCTGGCTCCCAGGATTAAGATGGGTCCTTGGATTTTTTTTATTTTTTCGTCGAGCGTGATCATGGCGCGCATTCCTTCAGGATGTTCTCGATCGTCAGGCCGGATTCCGTCCGGTGGAAATTTTGCGAGCCGTAATAACCTGAAGGATATCCCTGCGCGCATAAATGGGTGAAGCGTTGGGGCGCTTTTCCCGCCAGCAACAGGCAGCGGCTCAACATCTCGCCGGCGCCGCCATGGGCCAGGTGCTCCTCGACGACCATGAGGTGGCCGGATTTCTTCAAGTCGTCCCAAAAACCGGCGGGTATTTCCTCCGCCTGGAAAGGCAATTCGGTTAAAACCCAGGCTGAGGGCCTCTTGGCTTCCGGAATTTTCTTCAAAGAGCCGAGGAGGCCGCCGGCCAAGGGGCCGATCATTAATAAGGTCGGGCCGTTACCGTTAAGGATTTTACGCCAAGGCGAGTAAGAAGGCAGGTCTAAATCCTTGGGTTTTTCATCCCGGCCCAGGCGCAGGTAGGCGGGATGGTTTAGCTCCAGCAGTTTGTCCACGATGGGCGGGAGATCGCCCCCAAAAGCCGGCACGAAAACCCGCATATGCAACAATGAAAGCAGGATGCCGTAATCCTCGATGGCGTGGTGGCTGCCGCCCATTACGCCGTAGGCGTAGCCCCCGCCGTTGCCCACCAGCTTGACGGGCAAGTCGTGCAGGGAAACGTCGTTTCGGATTTGCTCCAAGGGCCTGGCGTAGATAAAGGGGGCGATGCTGTAGGCCCAGGGCCGCAAGCCTTGGCTGGCGAGCCCTGCCGCCACCGAGACCATGTTTTGTTCCGCCACCCCGGCGTTGATGAATTTTCCGCCGGCGGCTTTTTGCAGCGGCTCCAGGGCGTTGTAACCCAAATCGCCTGTCAGGAAAACAAAATCAGGCCGGGAGGCGTGTTGAACGAGGGTGTCGCAAAAAATGTTCCTCATGAATTAGAACCCCGGTCAAACAATGACTTGCCACCAAGACACCGAGGCGCCGAGGGGATCGAAAAAATAAAAGGCATAAGATTATAGGTTGGGAATTCAAATGATTTTTTTGGTGTCTTGGTGTCTTGGCGGTGAAAATATTTTTTGTTTGTCATGCCCTGTCCACCTCGGCCAGGGCCTGTTGGTATTGGGCCTCGTTCATCGGAAGATAGTGCCATTCCATTTTATTCTCCATAAAGGAGACGCCGTTCCCTTTTTGGGTCCGCAGGATCACGGCCCGGGGCCCTTTTTCCTTGGTTGCCAGGGCGGATTGGAGGGCCGGAAGGTCATGGCCGTTGATTTCTGTGACGGGCATGCCGAAAGAAAGGAATTTTTCCTTCAACGAATCCATGCTGGCGACTTCTTTCGTGGTTCCAAAGCCCTGAAGGCCGTTGCAATCCACCATCAGGGTCAAGTTGTCCAACTTGCGGTGGAGGGTGAAAATCAGGGCTTCCCAGTTGGAGCCTTCCTGCCATTCCCCGTCGCTGGTCAGGCAAAAAACCCGGCCTGGTTCGGATTTCAGTTTTTTGGCCAAGGCGATGCCGGCTGCCAGTGAAAAACCGTGTCCTAGGCTTCCGGTGGCGAAGGGAACTTCCGGCCGCCAGCCGGGGGCCGGATGGCCGCTGAGCTTCGTGCGGTCCTTGTGAAAGAGCTTCAGGTCCTCGTCGGGAACCCTGCCCAAGGACCAGAGGGTCGCGTAAAGGGAACCGGCGGAATGGCCCTTGGAAAGGACGAACAGGTCCTCGGGCCCCATCACCTGGTGGTGGAGCACCATCAGGGAATCGAGGCAGGAAAGATTCCCCCCGATGTGGCCAACGCCGCTTTCAAAATGCATTTGGAGCAGGCGTTTTTTAGTTTTACGGATGGTTTGATCCAACGGGTCCAAAAAGATTTCGCCTTTTCATTTATTTAATTGGGAAGTTACTTCGAAACCCTTAGGCAAAGGCACATTGTACGCCGATAAAAGCCGATAACGGCCGATGGCTTCATCCATCTTATCGGATTTTATCGCTTGTTATCGGCGTACCAAGGTTTTCGAAAAGGCTTTAGTTCGCATTAAGTAAAATAAAGCCCACCAAATAATACTACCGGAACGGCCCTAAAAGCTGAAATTTTAGCGTCTATTTGCCTCCCTTACTTGTAGAATATTCCGGCTTGCGGGAAGCTTTGACGGGCTTTTTCGGCCGGTAAACTTCGCCAAGATCCTGCTGGTGTCGGCGGTTGTAGGGGCGAGGCATGCCTCGCCCCTACGGAACCTTGTTTTGTTCGTCCATTCCATCGGTATCGAATGAATGCCAGGGTCACTTTCTCAGGTGTCTCCGTTTTAAATATGTTTCCGGCGGATTTATCCGCCCGACTCTATCCCAAGGAGCCATGATGGCAATCTCGAAAAAGAAAAAAACAACCAAGGCCCCACGTCCCGGTTCGGGGAACTTTTGGAGTAACTTGGGGACTGGCGCCGCGGTCCTCCTGGCGTTGGCGGGCCAGTTTCTGTTCTTGAAGGGGTCCCAAGCTTTGGGAATGTTCCTCACGGTGGCGGGGCTTGGTCTCTTGGCGGCCATAGTTCTGGGTTGGCTGGATCTTTCGAAAATCAGTTTTTTAATTTCCCTGCCGAAATCCCCCGTAAAGCCAAAAGTGAAAATCCGCCCGGCGGCATCCTTCCCCCGGCGGGGTTCCTCCGGGAAGTCGTCCAGGGGAGTTGTCCCGACATTTGAGACTTTTAAGGGCATCACGCCGTTGGGAATCTTCCGAACCTTCCTCATTCTCGCGGCCATTTATTTGGGTTCAAAAGGCCAAGCGGCCCTGGCGGACATGGGGAGGGCGGATACGGTCGGTCTTTGGTATTACTTCGTTGGGGTCATCCTCTTTCTCGCGGCCCTTTGGCCCTGGAAGAGGGAAGGCTTGAAGCTTTTGCCCCTCGCGCCGAAGGTGGAATGGGCTTTGTTCGGCGCGGTCATGGTGTTGGCGGCGTTCCTGCGGCTCTACAAATTGGACACGATCCCCTCGGGCATATTCTTCGACATGGGTTTCCAGGGATACGGGGCCTTGAAGATCCTTCACGAGCGCTGGTTTCCTTGGGAGCTGAACATCACCGAGAATTTTCCATCGGCGCCGGTGCCGATTTATTTCGGCGCACTCTGGTTTATGTTTTTCAAGAATACCCAGTTCAACCTGAATTTGTTTTACGTGACGATGAGCCTAGCCTCTTTCCCGCTCATCTACTGGACTTTCCGGCAATTGGCAGGCCCCAGGGTCGCTTTGCTCTCCCTCTATATACTGGCGGTCATGCGGTGGAACCTGAACTTCAGCCGCAACTCCTTCCCGCCATCGCTCCTGCCCTTTTTCATGTTCGCGACCTTAGGCTGCCTGCTTTACGGCCTTCGCACGAAAAAACTTTGGCCCTTTGTCACGGCGGGGGTCCTCTTTCCCGTCGGCCTCTACGCCTACCAGACTTATGTCATGTTCACAGTGGTGGTCTTCCTTTGCGCTTTATATGAATGCGTCAACAACTGGCAGGCGGTCAAGGCGAACGCCAAGCACCTGGCGGTCTTTTCGGCCATCTTCTTGGTTCTGAGCGGGCCCTTTTTCAAGGCCATGCTGACGGGGGAATCCAGCACCCGCATCAAGCAATTGTCCATCTTCAACCGCTGCAAGGAACAGCACAGCATCCAGCCCCTTCTCGTCAACTTGAAATATACGGCCCTGATGTACAACCGCCGCGGCGACCCGAATCCCCGCCATAACCTGCAGGATCACCGGCAGTTGGATGACGTGACGGGGTTCCTGCTTCTCTTCGGCGTCTTTTACGCCCTGGCCCGGGGCTGGAGGAGGAAATATTTTTACGGGCTGGTGGGTTTCTTCGTGATGGCGGTGCCGTGCCTGATTACCATCGACCCGGCCCATTCCAGCCGCATGTATTGCCAAACCGCTTTCGTGGCGTTCCTGTCGGCTTGCGTTGTTTCCGCGCTCTGGTCGAGGGCCAGGAGTTTGGGCGGGCAGAAGGGTGAAATTCTTTTCTTGCTATTCCTCGTGCCCCCGATGGGCCTGATGTTGAAGCAGAACTTCCATACTTATTTCGTGGAACAAGCGAACAACTACGCCAGCTGGGCGGAATTTTCCATCGCTGAGTCCACCATCGGCCGCAAGTTCGCCGATTACGGCGACAAGTACGACTGCTATGTTTCCCCCCGCTACTACAGCCATTACACGATTGATTACCTGGATTACTTCTTCCTGGATAAGGTTAAAAGAATGGACCTGCCGGAAACCTTGGCGGCCCTGCCGGCGCCGGGCCGTGGCCTTCTTTACGCCATGGAGCAGGGAAGGACGGGTGTTCTGGACACCTTGAGGTCCTATTTCCCGGGGGGCGAGGCTGAGATTGACAAGGATCCCAATGGCGGTGGTTTTTTATATTTCTACCGAGTCCCGCCCGAAATCGTGGATAAGGCCAGGGGTCTAAAAGCTGAATTTTCCGATGGAAAGGAAGGGCAGGCTGCCCAGTTTCCCGAGGTCCTGCCGCCCGGCCCCTATCACGCCACCTTCACCGGGGACATCTTCATCACCCTTTCGGGCGAGTACCATTTTAACTTCCCGAAAAAAATGTCCTGGACCATCGGCGGTGAATCGGTGCGGGAGGGTGTTGGGGTAAAGCTGGCCAAGGGTTTCCATCCGGTCAAGATCCATTGGACCCAGCCGGAGGGAAACTCGGGCCTAGCCATCACTTTCGACGGCCCCAGCGGAAAAAAGTCACTCCTGGGCGGCTCGAATTTCATGACGATCCCGTCCACTTTGGGTTTGAAGGGGCAATATTACGGTTCCTTGGATTTTACCGGTGTTCCCTTTTTGGAGCAGTGGGAGCCGGTTTTGAATTTCGTGAACGGGAATGATTTTCCCGTCCAGGGCGGGGCCATGGGAGTCCATTGGTCGGGAACCTTGAACGCGCCGGAGAGCGGGAACTACCGCTTTTCCACCCGCACCTCGGGAACGGGAGGATTGAAGATCGACCGCCACACGGTCATTCCCGACGGCAAGCCCCAGGGGGAGGTTCATCTGACGAAGGGCCCCCACTCCATCGACGTTTATTACGCCAAGCCCAACGGCTGGGGCGCGGAATTCACCTTCCTCTGGATCAAGCCCGGCGACATGAGCTTTGACGTGGTGCCGAACAGCGCGTTTGGGGAAGTTCGGTAAGACGGTCGGCGAAATTAGTTCAAACAAAAAAGGCCCGGAAATTTCCGGGCCTTTTTTGTTTGAACTTTAAAATGTTTTCCCGCGCCACTCGTGTCCGGCGTAGCTTTAGCGAAGTCGGATGCGGGAGAGGGCAGGGTGAGGGGCGGTTGCATTGATTTTTTTGAAGTGACTTTCCCTCAGTGGTCGAGCAGTTGCGACCCGTCGCTTTGTTACCGGGGGTTCAATATAACCCTAATATTAATGTGTTTTAAAAAACGCACTTTTTTTGGCGGATCCTGCCGACAATCAACCATTTCGAGTATAAATGCTTATTTTCTTGAAAGGTTATTATCCGAGGATTACCGTGTTTTCGTTGAGTGCCTATTTATTGCCCGAAATTATAAAAAGGTTGATATGCAGATCGTCCTAAAAATAAAAAAAGTTTTAAAACGGGTTGTTCCATTTTTTATTTTTTTATTTTCAATCCTCCATGCTTCAAATTCCTTTTGCCAAGTTCCAACCGCGACCTACACCCCAAGTTATGGTTCGCAAACGGTTTGCATTTCCCAAGGAGACGGGCCAGGCGAGTTTCTTGTTGTCGGTCTGTTGGATTGCAGGGGTTGTCCTGTAGTAAGCTATCATCCGGATGGACCAGCGGTCGTAAACCAGCCCCCCACCCTGAACGTATCGGCTGGGGGAAATGATTATACGGTCCACTGCTACGCGCTATCCTTTGGGTGCTGTTCCATTAACGGGGGCGATACTTCATCCGTAGGCGGCGCGGCGAGCTACACCAGAAATTTTTTTATTCCTTCCAACGCTACGGGCCCTATCACCATCAACGCCTCGGCGACCAGCGGACAATCCACCGCGAATATTTTTATCAACGGCGTCTCCATTGGCAGCGGGTGTAATGCGGTTTATGACATTAGCAGCCCGCCTACACCGCCCAACTGCTTGGCGGGCATCGGGTTGATGTATGGAAATAACACTTTTACGGTAACCGACAATTACATCGCGGGAGCCGGTCTGCCAAGTTGCCCCGGAACCACCTATTCACTTTGTTATTCCTATTTTGGGGCCGCCATACCGACTGATACCCCAACGGACACCCCAACAAGCACGCCGACGACAACCCCGACTCCAACCGTTACCGCTACCACGACTAAAACCCCAACGAACACCCCAACCATTACAAGCACCTCAACCGACACTGATACCTCCACGGAAACCGCCACTCCTATTCCAACGGACACACCTGTTCCCACAGATACGCCCATTCCTACCAATACCCCTGTCCCCACGAACACACCTGACTCCACCACCTCGCCCGTTCCGACAGATACTTCCGTGCCATCTCCAACTACCAGCATCCCAACCACCGGCCCAACGGAACTTCCGGGTGGATCGGATAAGGGAAGCTGTGGAACCAATCCTGGGGCGAAGGTGTATCTTCGCACTGGAAATCAGTGGCACCAGGTCAACGACCTCTCCATCCCCAACCGGGGAGAGCCCTTCGACTTGACTAGGACCTATAACAGCCATAGCCCCAACACCGGTATTTTTGGACGCAAGTGGTTTTCGACTTGGGAGGAACATCTCATTTTCAACACGGACGGCTCTGTTTCCCTTTGGCGAGGGGATGGGGGATTAAGAATTTTCCAACCGAATGGAAGCGGGGGATTTATCCATCCGGTTGGCTGGGATGTTTCCCTTTCCAACACGGGAAGCCAATGGATTATCCGATCGCCCCAGGGCGACGAGAGGCATTTTGACCTGACAGGTCTTTTGGTCCAGTTGAAGGATAGGGTCGGAAGCCATTTGGATTTTGGCTATTTCGGCGGGCGCCTTACTTCGGTCCAGGACGGCCTGGGGCGGCAAGTCCAGTTGTCTTACGGCTCAGACGGTTTTGTCCAAACCATTACCGATCCCATCAGCCGGATGACCACCTATTCCCATGACGCGCAGGGCAACCTCATCGGGGTGGGTTATCCCGGAAGCCGGCAGGCTTTTTATAATTATACCGGCGACAGCTATATGGTGGAAAGCAAGGATCCGAAATATCGAAAGGGTTTGAGGCACGTTTTTTATACCTACGATGAATTTTTGCGCGTGGTGAGGGAAGAAGATGGTTCCCACCAGCCCGTCCTGACGGTTCAATATGATTCTCTTCTTGGCAATACCCGAACGACTTACGCCGAATTCGCCAACGGTTGTTCCTCCTGCGGAGGCAACAACGCCGAATACGATTTTGACGCGGGAGGCGTGGCAATCGGTGGAAAAGACGCGAACCAAAATTCCTTTACCTATGGCCATGATGGGGACTTAAACCGGAACCTGTCGGTCAACGCGGCGGGCCAGACAGTTACTTCTTCCTTTGATTCCAATGGGAACCTGCTGACCCAAAAGGACCCGGCGGGGAATTCGGTGACTTATTTTTATGACCCGGTATTCAACCAGCCCACGACCTTCATTGACCAAAAGGGTAGGATGACTACCTATAGTTATGATGTTCATGGAAATCCAACCACCATCGTGGCTCCCATGGGAGTGACCACCATCAACAGCTATGATTCCTTTACCGGGGATAAGGTGTCCACCACGGACGGAAACGGAAAAACCACCAGCTTCGGGTATGACGCCTATGGCAACCTGAACTCAAGCACCGATCCGGATTTCCACACGACCCATTACCAATATGACGCGGTGGGCCGACTCTCGACCGTTATTGACGCGAAAAACCATTCCACTTCCTATACCTGGGATGACGCCGACCGGTTGGTCCAGGCCAACTTGCCGGGTGTTCCCCCGGTTTTGTACGGTTATGACGAAAATGGAAACCGAACCTCCCAAACCGACTCCAACGGCCACACCACCTATTTTACGTTTGATGGAAGGGATCGGTTGAAAAGTGTTTTAAAACCCAACGGGGAAACCAGCGGCTACGACTATGACTTGGCCGGAAACCCGGTCACCATCACCGACGGCAGGCACCACCACACCGTTATGCAGTACGACAACATGAACCGGCTTTTAAGCTCGACTGATCCCTTGTCCCGGGTGACTTCCTACCAATATGACGCGATCGGGAACCTGACTTACCGGACCGATGGAAAGCACCAGCTGACCCACTACGATTACGACCTTCTCAACCGGCCCGTCACGGTCACTTATCCGGATAACACGAAAGTCATCAATACTTATGATGTTGTCGGCAACCTGGTGGCAAGGCAGGAAAAGTTCGGGACAACCTATTTCACTTATGACTACTTGAACCGGCTGATCCACAAGAGGGACGCCTTCCTGAACGATCTGGTTTGGAGCTACGACCCGGTGGGGAACGTCATTTCCATGACCTATCCGGACAGCAAGGTGGTGACCTACGATTACACGCCGGAAAACCAGCCTGTCACCATGATGGACAACCTGGGCCAAAAAATAAAAATGACTTACGACCACAATTTAAACCTCGAGACGGTCCAGTTCCCCAACGGCATCCAAACCACTTACGGCCACGACGACCGAAATGAAATACAAACCATTACCAGCACGGGTGTTTCGGGATCGACGCCCCTGCCGAATATTACCTATGCCTACGATCCTGCGGGGAATCCGCAAACCATCACCCGAGGATCGAACGTGAGTACTTATGGCTATGATTTCGCGAACCAATTGACGAACGCCAACTTGGCCTATGGAAGCCCCTCTTCCGGCCTGACCCAGGTTTATATTTATGACCAGGGCGGCAACCGAACGAGTTTGCAAGAAAACCACGATATGACCACCTATGTGGTGGATGATGCCAATCAACTGGTCAGCCGCACGATCCAGAAAAACGTGGCCATGGTTGATCCTTACGTCCGCTACGCGGATGCGGGGGTGTTGGACGCCCCGGCTCAAGTTGTCAGGACAGGTGATTCTCCGGTGAAACCATCGGCCCCCGTTGGCTTGACGGCTGTGGTGACTGGCGGAAAAGTGGAGTTGACCTGGCCTGCCTCGAGCGACGTGAACGGGTACCGTGTTTTCCGGGCGGTTCAATCGGGCGGTCAAACCAGTTCCTATCAGCAGGTAGAATTGGTTCAAAACTCCGGCACGCCATCCTTGTCCTTTGAGGACGATCCTGGTTCAGGGTCATGGTGTTATGCCTTGAGTTCTTTCGTGGAGAAGGGAATCGCCGAAAGCGACATGGGAAGTTCGGCTTGCGTGACAGTGAGTAATTCCTCCACCGCGATGGTATTGGCTCTTTCCATGGCACAGGTAGCCCCAACAGCTACGCCGACGCCAATCATTCAACCCTATTGGCCCAACGGCCCTGGGAGCCAAGCCGCCGCTTCTTCATCAGGGTCGGGAATAACGGTTTGCGGAGCTGATACCAGCCGCAAGCTGGATTTGATGATCAATTGCGGGGAACAAGGGCTTCAAGACCGGCGTTGGAATTTCCTCATCGTCAACAATGGTTCCGCGCCCTTGACCCTGCAATCGGCCGGACTTTCCCTGAAACTTTGGTTTTTCGAGCCGGGTCTTAGGTGCTTGGCCGTGACAGGCAACAACGCCAGTGTGTTTAACGCTTCCGGAACTCTGGTGGGGAACAGTGTGATCCAATCCAATGTCTACACGACCGATTCTTCCATAACGGAAGTGGATGAAAGCTCGACGCACAAGGCCAACCAGGCGGGAACTGTGGCCTTGGTTTACCAAAGCGGCGTGTCGGTCATTCCCGCGGGCGGCTGGGTGCAGGGCTTTACGATTATCGCGACTTCTGGGGATTCCTGCGGCACGGCCACGAACTGGAATAATTTTAATGACGACTATTCAGGTTTGCCGAATGGGGAAAGCTCCTGCACCGGCACCCAATCCGGGCCTTTCTTCGACGACCACCATTTCGCGCTTTTGTGCAACGGAACGCTGGTACAAGAGTTTGGGACAAATGGTCAAACGGATGGCGAGTCGGGCTTGCCGCCAGGTGGCGGAGCCTGTACCCCCACGGTCACGCCAACCTTTACCAAAACGATAACGGCCTCGTCGACAAAAACACCAAGCCCGACAGCTACCAGGACACCCACGAATACACCAACGAAGTCGCCGACGAATGCCGGAGGAACGGCGACGCCCACTAAAACACCTACCTGGACTGCCACGAATAGCCCAACGAACTCGGTTACGCCAACGTTTACACTTTCACAAGTTTCCACTTTTACACCTACTTCTACCCGTGCCGCAACTCCAACCCCCACCTCGACGGTAACGAAAACAACCACACCCACCGCCACGAAAACATTTACAAATTCAGTTACGCCTACCTTTACACTTTCACACGTTTCCACTTTTACACCTTCTTTGACCTTGACCCCAACCAACACCCCCAGCCTCACCCCGACGAATTCGAAAACGTCAACTCCAACGGCGACCCCTACCGCTACGGCAACCTTGTCGCCTACGCCTTCTTCAACTAAAACTCCCAGCATGACCCCGACGAATACGCCCACCCGGACTTTAACCGACACCGCGACGCTGACACCCTCCAACACGCCAACCAATTCGCCGACCTCAACCCCATCCAATACGTCCACGGCCACGGTCAGCCCAACGGTGACTTCCACCATTGTTCCGACAGCCACTCCTTGCGAAACGACCCTCTACACCTATGACGACAATGGGAATTTGATAAAGGAAGATGCCTGTGGACAGGTGACCCAGTTTGCTTATGACTTTGAAAATAGGTTGAGCCAGATAACCTACCCGGATAGCCATGTGGAGACTTATCTTTATGATTATGGTGGGAACCTATTGCGGAAAACCTCAGTCGGAGTAACGGTGACTTCGGTTTACGGACAAGGCGTGGCCCTGCTTTCTGAAAAGGACGAATCGACCAGTCAATACTCCGATTACTTGCAAATTGGCGACAAAAACTACGAAAAGATAGCCAGTTCTTCTGTTTCCTTCTTTCATTGTGACGCCTTGGGCAGTGTTGTAGCCCTTTCTAATACTTCGGGTGTTGTGACGGACACCTACGAAGCTGACCCATTCGGAAAGCTATTGGCTCACGGTGGAACTAGCGTCAACGCTTACCAGTTTGTGGGTGGGTATGGGGTGAGGGATTTAAGTTCAAATAGGTGCGTAATGGGCGTCAGATTATATGATGCAGAAGTTGGACGGTTCACAAGTTTAGATCCCTTGGGGTTTGAAACTGGGGACACAAATTTTTATAGGTATTCTGGAAACGATTCTACTGGTTTAATTGATCCAACTGGTTTGCTTAAAACAAATTTGGACTGTGCGACTAGAATAGGAAATTTTGTGGTTCGAGTTGGTGCGGCTATAAAAAACAAAGACGTGGGAGAAATAAGTAGATTGTCAAAACTAATCGGTCCATTGGCAAAGTCTTGTGGGTGCGCAATAGCTGATTCACCAACGTTGAAAACGGCAGTATCTAATGCGAGAATTGCTTTGATTGCTGCGGGCGGAGTGGTTGATGCGATTTTTTTCCTACCGGTCAACTTAATATACGGTTCTTGCTGTAAGGACATGAGTTGAAAAACAATGAGTTCGTAAATGGTTTTAAAATAATGTTATTTTCCGAGGGAAAATTGAGAACTTCAAAAGAAAAAGAATTGGCATTTAAAAATTGTTTTTTTCGTTTATTGAAAAAAACAGTTTGGATAAATAATAAAAAAAAAATGAGAGTCCGTCTTAGTGATTTTAAAAAAGCGGCTTCTATTGAAGCGAAATTTTATTCGGCGTTGTTCGGCGACGTCAAAGCGATGGAAAAAATACTAGATTTTTATTCAGACGGAAAATTCAAAACGATTCACAAAGAAAATTTCTTTCGGTTGGTTATGGGTTTTGGGCGCGCTTCGAGTTTGTTTTATACGACAGTTGAAAATCTGAAAAAAAACAACCTCGGAAAGAATTGTTCCCATGACATTTTAGAGGGGTATTTGCAATGGAGTTTTTTGTGGATGACCGAAGAGTTTGTCCCGGTGTCTGATTTTGAAAATAAAAAGATAAAGACGTTTAATGAATTGTCGAAAGCTTTGATGGGGAAGGGTTACGAAAAAAATGTTTGTGGCAATTTGGTTTTGGCATTAGATCAACTGAGCAAACTTGTGGAAGTCTACGACAAAAATTTTGTAATGTTTCTAAAGGCGACTAGATTACCTGTGGCGCATCAAAAGTTTCGCGAACTTAATTGGGCTATGCATTCTTTGGTTGGATACCTATCTCGGTGGTGTCCTGTTTTCCAATATATTGTTGAGGATAAAAGGTTTTGAACAATGGTGTTGACCAAGAGATGAAAGTGAGAAGAAATTTGGAACTGTGGCTCTGGTTTACCAAAGCGGAGTGTCGGTCATTCCCGCGGGCGGCTGGGTACAGGGCTTCACGATCATCGCGACCTCGGGAGATTCCTGCGGCACGGCCACGAATTGGAATAATTTCAATGACGACTATTCAGGCTTGCCGAATGGGGAAAGCTCCTGCACCGGCACCCAATCCGGGCCTTTCTTCGACGACCACCATTTCGCGCTTTTGTGCAACGGAACGCTGGTACAAGAGTTTGGGACAAATGGTCAAACGGATGGCGAGTCGGGCTTGCCGCCAGGTGGCGGAGCCTGTACCCCCACGGTCACGCCAACCTTTACCAAAACGATAACGGCCTCGTCGACAAAAACACCAAGCCCGACAGCTACCAGGACACCCACGAATACACCAACGAAGTCGCCGACGAATGCCGGAGGAACGGCGACGCCCACTAAAACACCTACCTGGACTGCCACGAATAGCCCAACGAACTCGGTTACGCCAACATTTACACTTTCACACGTTTCCACTTTTACACCTTCTTCTACCCGCACTGCGACCAACACACCTACCTCAACAGCGACGAAAACGGTAACACTTACGGCCACCAACACCCCCAGCCTCACCCCGACGAATTCGACAACCTCAACTCCAACGGCGACACCCACCGCAACGGCGTCCTTATCGCCTACGTCTTCTCCAACCCAAACACCCAGCAGGACGCCGACGAATACGCCTACCCCAACCTTAACCGATACCGCGACGCTGACACCCTCCAACACGCCAACTAATTCGCCGACCTCAACCCCATCCAATACGTCCACGGCCACGGTCAGCCCAACGGTGACTTCCACTATTGTTCCGACCGCCACGCCTTGCGAAACGACCCTCTATACCTATGACGACAATGGGAATTTGATAAAAGAGGATGCTTGTGGGCAGGTGACGCAATTCGCGTATGACTTTGAAAATAGGTTGAGTCAGATCACATACCCTGACAGCCATGTGGAGACCTACCTGTACGACTACGGCGGGAACCTAGTGCGGAAAACCTTGGCTGGAATAACTGTAACTTCAATTTATGGCATGGGTGTGGCTCCGCTTGCGGAGAAAGACGAAACGACAGGTCTTTACTCTGATTACCTTCAAATCGGTGGCAAAAATTACGAAAAGATGACCAGTTCTTCTGTTTTGTTCTTCCACACTGATGCTCTGGGAAGTGTTGTGGCGCTTTCCAACACTTCCGGGGTTGTGACGGATACCTATGAAGATGACCCGTTTGGCAAGCTTTTGGCTCAGGGAGGAACGGCCGTCAACGCCTACCAGTTCGTGGGTGGGTATGGGGTAAGAGATATTGGTTTGAGTCGATCCATAATGGGTATGCGCCTTTACGAGGCAGAGGTTGGAAGATTTACTAGCGAAGATCCAGTTGGCTTTGACGCTGGAAACAACTTCTATGTTTATGTCTCTAATAATCCGCTTAATCATAATGATCCTCAAGGTTTGAAAATATCTGTTCAACCCGGTGTTTTAGAACAGAATTTTGAAAGAGTAAAGAAGACTGCATTTGGTGGTAAAATAGTGAGCGATCTAGAATCGAAACCGAATGAGATAAACGTTGTTCACGAGAAATTACCTGGATCTATTCTTGGGCGTACTTTCCAAGTGACTGGAAAGGGAAAGTGCGCCGATTTTAAAGTTTCAATCGATTGGCCGAAGGCTTTGGAAAACAATTTTGATGTCGGAATGCTTGAAGCGCATGAGTTTGGCCATGTTTTTTACGAAATACATAACAATGTAGCTCAAGACACCGCTGGTCCTGGTTCGCCAGAAGAGATATTTGCGACAACAGTGGGCGCAATCGTAGGTCAGCAATTGGCGGCTTTGCAATGAAGAAACTTTTTTTTATTTTTATGATTTTTGTTGTCCCACACTCTTCAATTTGTCAAACACTTCAAAATCGGCTTGAGAATTTTTATGCCGACTTTATGAAGCTGAAAGGCTTGGGGAAGCCGAAGTGCGAAATCGAAAAAATTAAAAGAACACCTTTTTTTAAGAAGCATGAAATTTATCGTCTTTACACAGTTGGTGATCACGGCGGTGTAGGAGTGGTTGTCAGCCCGAGCCTCTTGGAGCCATTGAGAATATTTAACTTAACAGATTTTAGATCCGGGGATTTTTCTGATTTTGCAGATGAAGAGAAAATAAATCTGTCTTCGAAAAAATCCGCTCTTGAATATTTAATTTTTTATTTAACTGAAATTTTTCCTGAAGATCGGGGTTCGTTGCGAATATTAAATTCTTCGAAAGAGTTAATTGACATTATTGATGAAAGCATTGATAGCTATGATCGATCCGGAAATTCTAAGGCTATGGTTGAAAAAAAAATTTCTGAACGTGCGACGCTCATAGTGCCTCCAGTAGTTGATGAAAGAGAAGGCCGATATTTCATTACTCTTTATGCATGGAACGGTGGCGTTGATGGTAAGTTGTTGAAATATGAAATTTTGCTTAACAAGGCTGGATTTATATTCGAAATTAATGATTTGATCGTCGCGCCTAAGTGGGGTTCTTGGAAATTTGAATAGGAAGGTGTCAGACTGGACTTCCCCCGATTTAAGGGGAAGGTGTCAGTCACCACGATTCACTATTTTGAAACCTTTGGCATGAACGGTTCGTCCAACTGGAAAATCCGGTTGGGGAGTCATGAGGAAACCAAGAATCCAATTTGAAGGGGCTCTTTATCACGTAATCGTGAGAGGGAACCAGCGCCGAAGAGTTTTTTTAAGTCCCGCGGACTTCCGCCGATACCTTGAGATTATGGGCAAAAAAGGGAAGGCCCATGCCATCAAGACCAACGCCTATTGTCTGATGCCCAACCATGCCCACTTGCTGTTGGAACAATCTGGATACTCCAAGCTATCCAGGTATATGCAAGGGCTCCAAACGGCTTATACGAAATACTTCAATAAACGACATAAGAAGAGCGGACATTTGTTCCAAGGCCGATATAAAGCCTTTTTAGTGGAAAGGGATAGTTACTTGTTGGAGTTGGTGCGTTACATCCATCTCAACCCAATGCGTGCAAAACTTGAGGAGAAGGTGGGGCAATATCCCTGGAGTAGTCATGGTCAATATTTGGGGAAGGAAAAGAAACCATTGGTGAAGGTGGCCCGTGGGGAGATCCTGAGAATGTTCGGCAAGGAGAAGGCGGTAAAGGCTTACATGAAGTTTGTATTGGAAGGAGTGGGGCAAGGGCACCGAAAGGACCTCTATGAAACAAGTGGGTGGCAGATATTGGGGTCTGAGGGTTACGAGGCAAGGAGCCTAGCGAAACTAGGTGAAAAACCGGAAAGGCCTGTTCGGTTGAGGATGGGTATCGGGGAAATATGGGTGCGATTGAAGGGGCGGGAAAGGATGGAGGAAGAACCGAAGGGACACAAGAGAAGCAAACTGATGGAAGAGGCGGTATGGCTGGGTTACGAGTGCGCCGGGGTGAGTCAGGCGGAATCGGCGAAGTATTTTGGAATTGGACCGAGCGGGGCTTACAATGCAATCAAACGTTTGGAGAGGCGTTGGGAAAGAAGTCCGGGGCAAAGAAGATCCCTTCTAAGCTGGGCAAAGAGTTTAAAAAAGTGAATTGTGGTGACTGGACTTGCCCCATAAAAATGGACACCTCAGCTTAGAGTAACTTGCTTCTCAAACTCAACCGGACTTTTATACCCCAGGCTCGAATGCAGCCTGGTCCGGTTGTAAAAAACCTCGATATATTCAAACAACTTGGATCTAGCGTCTTCCCGATCAGCGAACCTCACCAACCGGATCAACTCCGCCTTCACCGTCTTGAAGAAACTTTCCACCACCGCGTTGTCGTAGCAGCTTCCCCGATGGCTCATCGAGGGTTGGATTCCGTACTCATCCAACCTGTCCCGAACAGCGAATGACGAGTACTGGCTTCCTTGGTCTGAATGAAAGATCTTGGGATCCTCTTCGCCTCTTTGTTGGATCGCCATCTCCAACGCGTCCACCACCAGTCCTTCCCGAAGCGTCCTCTGCATCGACCAGCCGATGATCCGCCTTGAAAAAAGATCCATCACTACTGCCAGGTAGAGCCAGCCTCCGCCCGTCCAAAACTGCGTGATGTCCGATGCCCAGACCCGATTGGGTACTGGCACCTTGAAATTCTGCTTCACCAAGTTCGGGGCTTCTACCCGCCCGTGCTTGCTCTTGGTGTAGCGGCGGTACCGCAGATATTGTCGATAAGCCCGCAAACCCACGTTACGCATGAGCCTTGCGATACGGTTCCGTCCCCACCCAAAGCCTTTCTTCTTCAGCGCCAGGTGGATCCTTGGCGAACCGTAGGCCTTCCGATTTTCGACGTAAACTTCCTGGATTTTCACCAGGATTCGCTGGTCTTCTTTGGCCCGGCGGGAAGGCTTCCGGTTCAGCCATGCGTAATAGCCGCTTCGGGAAACCCCCAAGAACCGACACCACCGGTTTACCCGGGTTCCTCCTCCTTCTTCGCGGATGAAACGGAATTTTGAGCTTCTTCCTTGGCGAAGAAGATTAGGCTTTTTTTTAAAACGTCCCGCTCCTCCCGCAGGAGGGCGTTCTCTTTTCGCAGGCGATTCAGCTCATTTTTCTCAGGATTGGGTGACTTCTGGCCATGGTAGCCAGGGAAGGCATTCGCTCCGACTTTGTGAACTTGATCCCGCCATTGGTAGAGCTGATGGACACTGATATCCAGCTCGCGGGCCACCTCAGTCACCGGCTTTCCGGAGTCATAGGATCTCCGAACCGCCTCCATTTTGAACTCTTTACTGAACCGCTTCCGATCTTTTCGAGTCATCACTGGACACCCCCTGGTATATGGTATTACCCTTTTCTGGAGTGTCCATT
>CAZUXW010000010.1:0-59554 GCA_964624625.1 uncultured bacterium | reverse complement strand
ACAAGGCGGCGGACCAGGTGAGGGTGAGTTTGTTTACCGTGGCGGCCCGCAAGATATATGAGGACGCCACCTTGCCCGTTTCCCCTGGACAGCATTTGGCCCAGTTGGATTTTAGCCAAGCGAATTTGAATGTCTCGAACGGGCTTTATTACGTGGTGCTTTGGGTGAAGAGCGGCGGGAATGAAAAGCGGAAGATCTTGAAACTGCTGGTGCAGAAGTAGTTGGGAGGTTGTCGCAAAAGCGATAACCGTTTTTTAAATTGGGATTGCCACGTCGTTATCGTCCGCCTAATCGGCGGCCACTCCTCGCAATGACAGATCAACAACATCAAAAAAGGGCAGACAGAGGAACCGGGGAAGACCTGGCCTCCCTCAAATCAAGGTCAACGTTGGACCAATAATTTAATGGTGTATTTCCCGCTCCGGGGTGAATCCACCATGACGTAATAAAGGCCGTTGGAGAGAGGCTTTCCCCATTTATCCAAAAGGGTCAAGGTGACCTGGGTTCCCGGAAGGACCCGCGGAATAACCAGGTCCCTCACCTTTCGATAGGAAACGGTGAAGACCTGGATATGGATATCGGAAGGGACCTGCAAAAAGGGCAGGCTGATAATCACGCTGTTTCCCGTGGCCGGATTGGGGTAGGCGACAGGCCTCTTGCCGGCCAAAATCGGCGTAACGGTTGGGGTCAAGGTGGGGACGGGAGTGGGGGTCCCCGTCGGCGTCATGGTCCCGACGGAAGCCGCCGGCGACGGCGTGGGGGTCGGAGTTTTGGAGGGGGTTAGGGTTGGGCTGTTCGTCGGGGTCAAGGTGGGCGAAGGGGTGGGCGTATTGGTCGTGGTTACGGTGGGGCTGTTGGTCGGGATGGAGGAGGAGCTAACGGTCAATATCCCGCTGGTGAAAGTCTGGTAAACCAAACCGAACCCCATATTGCCGTAGCCCTGCATGAAATTCGTCGTGAAGGTGGTCTGGACCGTGCCAGAGGCGGCCGGGGAAAGGACATAGTCCAGGATGAAATTCATGTCCTGCGCCAGAAGCGGCGACCCCGTGATCGTCATGCCGGCGCTGTTATAGGGGCAGGTTCCCGCCAGGGTACCGTTCTGCCACAACTGGACCTGGATAATCTCCGTATCCAGGTTTCCCGTCGCGGCGGCCGTGAACAAGATCTTCGTGACGAAATGGTTCGCGCCCATGCACAAGGGCGGCGTGGCGTAGTTTCCAAAGAACCCCACATATCCGACGGCTGTCATTCCCGCCGCGGCTGAGAGGCTGGGGATGGCCAAAGAGGAGAAGTTGACCCTCGCGCAGCCCGTAGGCGTACTGGTGGGCGTAAGGGTGGGAGTTTGGGTGGGAGACAAAGTGGGAGTGTTGGAAGGCGTGGCCGTCGGAGTGTCGGTGAAGGAATAGGTGGTAATGGGGGTGATGCCGGACGCAGGGTTTACCACCAGCAGGTCCCCCATCCTGGTGGCGTATCCGAACATCCCGGGCCCCGAATAGGAAACCTGGACCGTCCCGGAGGCATAGGGAGAAAGAACAAACAGGATATAAATATCATTGGTGTAGGATCCGTTGACCAGAGGGCTGTTCGAAAAGGGCAAACTGGAAACCTGGACCCCGTTGGACCAAACCTGGATCCCCAGGATCTCGGTCGCCAAGTTTCCCGTGGTGGTAATGACGAGGGGAACGTACCCAAAATGAGCGGGATCGGGCCCGCAGCCAGGAACCCTTTGGATCACGCTCAAGTGATAACCCATGGCGGTCGTTCCGCCCGACACCGGGTTCGCGGGAAGCGTTATGGACCCCCCCGCCCAATACATGCAAGCCGTGGAGGTAATCGTGGCCGATGGGGTCGCCGACAGGGTGGGCGTTATGCTGGGGGTGTTGGTTGTGGTCTGGGGCGGTGTTTGGGTCGGTGTCGTTGTGGGTGTATTGGTCGGCGTGTTGGTGGGGCTGTTGGAGGTGACCACCGGGGTCGCGGCGCCGCTGTTGTTGGTGAAGCGGACGTTGTCGATATAGGTGTGGACGCCGTAAATGCAGTAATCCATGTCGAACCGGATGGCCAGGATGCCGGAGGGGTTCACCCCCAATTCGGTGAAGGTCACCGTTCCCCCGCTCGTCAGGGTCTTCCCGTGAAGGACCCCCGCCCCATCCCGGACGTAGAAGTGGAAGACGTTGCCGCAACCGGCCGCCGTCACCATGGAAGCGTCGAAGGAGATGGAATTGTAGGCCGAGGCGTCGTAGGGACTCCCGTCGGAGTGGAATGGCATTTCATAGTAACTGCTTTCGCCGGTCATGTTGGAGAGGTGCAATTGGCCCGAATAAAACAGACTGCCGCCTGAGACCGGAAACCAGGGATTGCCCTCAGTGGCCGTGCCATCCCGGCCCTGTTGGACGATGATCTGGAGGTTGGCGTCGTTGAAGTCGTCGATCATGTCCTGGTATAGGCCGGGCGTGGGGGTCGAGGAAACCGTCGGGGTGATCGTGGGGGTGATGGTAAAGGCAGGGGTGCCCCAGGTCCCGACCGGGGTCGAAGTATTGGTGGGAGTTGTGGTAATGGTAGGCGTTGGAAGGGTGGCTCCAACAGGGGAAACTGCAAAACACAGGGCTAAACTCAGACCGGCGATCCATCGATATGTTTTCTTTATATACGCCATGGGATATTTCCCGGACCGTATTTAAAACGTCCTTGTCCTTCACCTTCTAGACGGTCACAGTTGATTTTAGTTCAGGAAAAATGGGGGAAGGATGACCTAGAACAGGTTTCAACGAAAAACGGAGAAGGTTAAACCGTCAAAAAAGGAAAGAATCCGCCGCCTGTAACGGAAAAGGGGCGGGCCCGGAGGCCTGCCCCTATAAAAAAAACGACACCCCTCACCCAGCCCCCTCCCTCCAGGGGCGTGTTTTTTCACCCTTAAAACGCGACCTTGGGAGCTTCCTGCGCGGCGTCATTGGCCTTGAAATAAACATCCTTGGTTTTGAACCCGAAAGTTCCCGCGACCAAGTTCGAGGGGAAACTTTGGACCTTTAAATTGTAATCCTTCACGACTTCGTTGTAGCGCATCCTGGCCACGGCGATGCGGTTCTCCGTGCCGGCCAGCTCATCCTGGAGCCGGAGGAATCCCTCGTTGGCTTTTAATTCGGGATATTTCTCGATGACCACCATCAACCGTCCCAAGGCGCTTTCCAGCCCGTTGGAAGCCGTGACCTTCTCATCGGTCGTTTTCGCCGTCCCCCATTGGCTTCTCAAACGGGTGACTTCTTCCAACACGTCCGCCTCATGCTTGGCGTAACCCTTCACGGTGGCCACCAGGTTGGGAATCAGGTCATAACGCCTCTGGAGGTCGACCCCCACGTTGGCAAAACTGTTGTCCACGGCCAGATTGGCCGCCACCAAGCCGTTGTAGGAACCTACCAGGCTCATGAAGACAATCACCAAGAGACCCAAAACCCCCAGCCCAATCAATTTAGAAGACATTCAACCCTCCTCGGAAATGGTGATCCCAACTCATCAACTCAAACGGCTATTTCCCCACCTGATCAATGACCGCCTCGACATTGGCGAGGTATTTATCGAAGGTCCCCAAAACGTCCAACCCTTTCGATTTTTCACCCCGCTTCAAATAGTCCAACGTCTCAAACACATCGACTTCAAAGGTCACACGGTCCTTTAATTTCCGCAAGGCGTCCATCTTTTTCAAGGGGGGTTTTTCACCGTAAAGCCACAAGGCGCCCTTGAATAATACCAAGAAAGTGGAAAGGGACTCGACCATCAATTTTTCCACCACCTTGGGCCGGCCCCCGCTCATGGTGAACCGGGTTTTAAGCTGGAGAAGCTTGCCCTGGAGTTCATGGGCCAATTCCACCCTCAAATGGTCGAGGGAAACCTTCAGGTCCGCCACGGGATCGGCCCCCAGCAGCACCTGATGGTTATGCTGGATGTCCAATATTTCCAAAGGGAAAACATCCACGAAATTTTTCAGGTGCTCCCGGGTCAACAAAAGCGGCGGCGGGTTCCCCTGCTTGGCCCAGGGCACGACCGCCCGAAAGAGGCTTTGAAGCTCAATTCGGCTCAAGGGATGGGTCACCACCAATAAATTAATGTCGGAATTTTTCCCGGCATGATCCCCCGCCGCCGCGGAACCGAAGAGGACCACCGACAGCAGTTGATTCCCTAAAAGAGCCTGGAGCTCCTGCGTCATTTTTTCCGCCGTCCATTTTGCCATTCTCAACTCCTCTAAACTTTATCGCCGCAAAAGTGAGGCGAAAGAATTTAAACCCTGTACGCGACCGTTAATGTCCACCCCCGCCTTCTTGTCCACCGATACCACTCTCATGCCACTCATCACGACCATCTTCACCAATGTGTGTTCTCAAAATGTTAAGAGTGACTGCCAAACTAATAATAAAAACAACTAAAAGACTGGTTAAAAAATATTTATAAAACTCTCCGAAGACGGATTTGAAGAACTTGTCCTCTGCTCCCGGCCATAACTCAACGCACCCGATACAAACGGCAGAAAGTATCAAAGTGAAAACCGATAGTTTCTTTACCATGATCCACTGGCCCCGCCGCCGCCCGAACCGCCTCCGCCAAAGCCGCCGAAGCCGCCGCCCCCTCCAAATCCGCCCCCGCCGCCCCAGCCGCCGCCGTAATATCCCCCTCCAAAGCGGCGCACTCCCGGAAAGGCGAAGAACCACCAAATCCGGAAGATGATGAACAGGAGCACCAAAATAATAATGATGATATTTTTGACCACCGCTCCTCCATCCTCGGGGGACGAAGCCCTCCCGGGAGCGGCCTGGCTGTCCAAATCCACGCCGGCGTTCCGGGCGATAAGTTGGCCGACCATGGAGGCGGCGTCCGTCAGGCCCTGGCCGTAATTTTCCATTTTGAATTGGGGAATGAGGCCTTGGCGAAGGATGTCGCCCGCCGTGCCGTCCGTGATCACGGCTTCCAATCCGTAGCCTACCTCGATGCGGGCGTGGCGGTCTTTGATGGCGGCTAGGATGAGGACTCCGTTGTCCTGCCCTTTTTTACCGATGCCCCAGGCCTTGAAGAGGTCCACGGCGGCCCCGTTGATGTCCCCGCCTTCGGTGGTCTGGACCGTGACGACAGCCACCTGGGAGCCGGTCTTGGCTTCCAGTTCCCTTAAATATAGCTCCAGCGCCGCGGCCTTGTCGGCGGGGATGACCCTGGCGAAATCGTTGACGTAACCCACGGCCGCTGGCCAGGTTTGGGCCGCAAAAGCAGAAAGAGGCGACAGGAGGAGAATGGTTAGAAAAAGGATTTTTTTCACGGAGAGTGAACCTGGGTAAATTGGATTGATAAACCGCCCGGCTATCTTCCCACCGGGTGAACCGCTTTCACAATAGGCCTTTGTGGCCTTTTTTCAAGGTCGAACTTCTTGAGGGTTGGCGCAGGAACAGTTACTGAAAAAATTCAATAAACCGCGCCTCTCGCCCTACCCTTTCGCCTTGAGGTTCTCGAAGGGCTCCCGCATCCATCTCCGCTAAAGCTACGCCCGACAAGAGGGGCGAGGGATAATTACAAAACAAAGAAGGGCGAACTCGAGGTTCGCCCATACAATTATTATTTTTTACTTAATAACCAGTTCCCCGCTCTTGGTGGTCTCGACCTTGATGGTCTGGCCGTCCTTGATCTCGCCGTCCAATAATTTTAGGGCAAGCTTGTCCACCAGCTCATGCTGGATCAAGCGCTTCAAAGGCCTGGCTCCGTAAACCGGGTCGTAGCCCCTCTCGGCCAAAAAGGCCAGGGCGCCCTTGGACATTTCCAGCGTGATCTTCTTGTCCAAAAGCCTGGCCCGGAGGCCCTCCAATTGGATATTCACGATGGATTCCATCTGGTCCTCGCCCAAGCGGTGGAAGACCACGATGTCATCGATGCGGTTGAGGAATTCAGGGCGGAAGAATTGGCGCAGTTCCTTTTGGAGCGCGTCCTTCAGGTCCTCGTCCTTGTTCCCCTCCATGATCTTTTGGGAGGCGATGTTGCTGGTCATGATCAGGACGGTGTTCTTGAAATCCACCACCCTTCCCTGGCTGTCGGTCAGGCGGCCGTCGTCCAGGACCTGGAGCAGGACGTTGAAGACGTCCGCATGGGCCTTTTCCACCTCGTCAAAGAGCACCACCGAGTAGGGCCTGCGGCGCACGGCCTCGGTCAATTGTCCCCCTTCGTCGTAGCCCACATAGCCGGGAGGGGCCCCCAGGAGCCGGGAGACCGAATGTTTCTCCATATACTCGCTCATGTCGATGCGGATCATCATCTTTTCGTCGTCGAAGAGGTAGGCGGCCAAGGCCTTCGCCAACTCGGTCTTGCCCACGCCGGTGGGTCCCACGAAGAGGAAGCTTCCCAGCGGTTTATTGGGATCGGAAAGGCCCGATCGGGAGCGGCGGATGGCGTTGGACACGGCCAGGACTGCTTCATCCTGCCCTACCACCCTTTTGCGCAGGGCGTCCTCCAAGTGGATGAGCTTCTCCGTTTCCCCCTCCATCATCTTGGCGACGGGGATGCCGGTCCACTTGGCCACGACCTCGGCGATTTCCTGGTCGGTCACTTCTTCCTTGAGCATGGCGCCCTTCTTCTGGGTTTCCGCCAGCTTGGCTTCCAACTCCTTCAAATGTTTCTGCATCTTGGGGAGGGTGTCGTAGCGCAGTTCCGCCACCTTATCGAGCTTTCCCTCGCGTTCGAACTTGGTTTCCTCGATTTTTTTAGCGTCCACCTCTTCCTTGAGCTTGCGGAGTTCCTGGATGGCTTTTTTCTCCGTCTGCCAGCGGGCCTTCATTTGGGACGAGCCTTCCTTCAGGTTGGCCATTTCCTTTTCCAGCTTGGCCAAGCGGTCCTTGGAGGCCTCGTCCTTTTCTTTTTGGAGGGCCTGCTTCTCGATTTCCAACTGGCGGACCTTGCGTTCCACCTCGTCCAATTCCACCGGCATGGAATCAATCTCGATGCGGAGCTTGGAGGCGGCCTCGTCCATCAGGTCGATGGCCTTGTCCGGCAGGAAGCGGTTGGTGATGTAGCGGTTGGAAAGGACGGCCGCCGCCACCAGGGCCGAATCCTGGATGCGCACACCGTGATGGAGTTCATAGCGTTCTTTAAGACCCCTGAGGATGGAAATGGTGTCCGGCACCGAGGGCTCCCCCACCAGCACCTGTTGGAAACGGCGCTCGAGGGCCGGATCCTTCTCGATATATTTCCGGTACTCGTCCAGGGTGGTGGCTCCCACGGCCCGCAGTTCCCCCCTGGCCAAGGCCGGCTTGAGCATATTGCCGGCGTCCATGGAGCCTTCCGCCTTGCCGGCCCCCACGAGGTTATGAAGCTCATCGATAAAGAGGATGATCTGGCCTTGGGCCTCCGTGACTTCCTTTAAGAAAGCTTTTAAGCGGTCCTCAAATTCCCCCCGGAATTTCGCCCCCGCGATCATGGCGCCCAGGTCCAAGGAGACGACTTTTTTGCCCTTCAGGCCTTCCGGCACGTCGCCGGAAACGATGCGGCCGGCCAATCCTTCCGCGATGGCGGTCTTACCCACCCCCGGCTCCCCGATCAGGACCGGATTATTCTTCGTGCGGCGGGAGAGGACCTGGATCACCCGGCGGATTTCCTCGTCCCGGCCGATGACCGGGTCCAGCTTTCCCCGGCGGGCCAGGTCCGTCAGGTCCTTGCCGTATTTTTCCAGGGCCTGGTACTTGGCCTCGGGATTTTGGTCCGTGACGCGGGAGGATCCCCTCACCTCGGAAAGGGCCTTTAAAACCTTGTCGCGGTTGAGGCCGAATTGTTTCACCAGCTTCCTCACTCCCCAATCCTCCCCATAGCCGGGGGCGTGGGGCGCGTCCAGCAGGGCCAGGAACAAATGCTCGGTGGAGACATACTCGTCCTTCATCTTGTCCGCTTCCTTGTGGGCTGCGTCCAGGGCCTTGGTCAGGCGCGGCGTGACGTAAAGCTGCCCCCCTCCCTCCACTTTCGGAAGGCCCGCGACGTCTTTTTCCAAAATCTTCTCAACCGCGGTTGGATCGACCCCGATTTTTTTCAGCAGCGGCGGAACCACGCTTTCTTCCTGGCGCAAAAGGGAGAGCATCAAATGCTCATTGTCCACTTGGCTGTGGCCGTAATCGGAAGCGAGCGTTTGCGCGGCCTGCAGGGCGTTTTGGGCGTTAAGGGTGAATTTATTGATATCCATAAAAACCGTCCTCCGGTGTCCGTCCTTTGTCATCGGCAAAATCAAAGAAACGGCATTATTTTCAAGACAAATTAGGACGGAATAAGGTTTCTTTCAATGACCCAAGTCATAACTTTGTCACTATGAAATAGGGGATTCAAAGGGTGAAAAATTCGAACACCTTGAATGGATTGACCTTCAGGGGTTTGGGTGGACGCTACTAGAGGCAGAGGGGCCCCACCCAGGAGTGGTAAATGTGGTTGAGGATGACCGGCAGGCCGAATTTTTCCACAATGACGGCTTGGAAAAGGGTTCTTTGTAAAACCCCCGGCATGTAAATCAATACGGGACAACAGCTTTGGTTTTCGTCGATTTGAACGGTCACTTGGCTGCCGTTGTTGCAAATGGATGTCACGGTGAAATAATTGGGACACCAACCTTCCGATCCCATCACCACGAGGGCTTGGGTGGCGGGATTAAAAGGAATGGGTAAGGAAGAACCGGGCAAATAAGAGGAAGCGACAAAGGCATTCCAGTCGGCGATGGTTTGAATGAGGGTAATGCCGCCGGGATGGGGTGGAACGGCTCCCGTCCAGGACCAGCTGGGGGTGGGAGTTGGAGTGGGCGTTCCTGTCGGGAGGATGAATCCGGTGAAGGCTGTGTACATTCCACCGCCGGTTAAAGTGTTCAACCCCGTGGTTTGACAGCCTGGCGTGATGGTGGCGGTGGGGGTCGGGGTAAAAGTCGGCGTTGGCGGAGGAAGGGGACCCAAACCATAGGGTTTAAGGCACCCGCCGCCGAAGCCTAGGAGAAGGAGGATCAACCCCGCCGCCTTTAGGTTTTGAATTAAGGTTCCCATAAGCCTTCCGTTAAAACCAGGAGCGCCCCGTCGGTTTAAATCCCGGCCTTCTCCTTCCTAATATAGAGTCCTGGCAACAGGGTATATTCCATAAATTCTCCCGTGAAGGGCGAATTATGGACCTATAATTCAAAATTACCATTCCCCAACTAGGCTGGTTATGAAGCGACAATCCCATTTCCCTCCCCGAACCCTTTTCCCTTTGGCGGGAGCCCTCGTCTTGGCCATTGCCGGACAAATCCTCCTTCTCCAAAGGGAAGATCCCCGAACCTTGGTTCCCGGCCTGCTGCTCTATGCCTTGGCAGGCTGGCTGTTTGTCCTTTCCCTTTCAAACCGCGGGGATCAAGACGGTAGAACCGATTCCCCCTGGACGGCCCAGGAAGGGATTGCCCTGGCCCTCATCCTCGGCTTGGCTTTATTTCTTCGCACCTTCCGCCTGGACGATTACCCTGCCGGCATTGACATGGACGAGGCGGCCCAGGGCTGGGGCGGCCTGATGATGGCCCGGCTCCATTGGAATGTCTTCTCTCATTTAAGTGAAGTGAAGGTCGTGCAGCCGGGCATTACGAGCTGGGCGTCGCTTTGGTTCCATTTCTTTTCCCCCAGCCGTACCCATCTGTACCTGTTCGGCTCCCTCCTTTCCCTGCTGGCTTTTCCGGGGATATATTTTACCTTCCGCCAATTGGCCGGGCCCAGGACGGCCCTCCTGACCCTCTTCCTGCTCGCCGTATCCCGTTGGCATTTTACGTTTGGCCGCAGCGCCCATCCCGCCATGGATTTCCTCATCTATATGTTCGGATCCCTTTCCTTTTGGATCTACGGTTGGAAAAAAGGCCAGCGATGGGTCTTCCTCCCGGCAGGCCTCCTTCTGGCGACGGGGCTCTATTCCTATCAGGCTTATTTCGCGTTCCCCCCCCTGCTCCTCTTCTGGTTCCTCTACGAAATGTCCGACCGTAAAAACCCCCGTCCTTGGCCCGTAGGGCCCCTGATGCCGGCTTTCGCCGCGGTTTTTTTTGCCGCCATGGCCCTTGGCTGGCCGCTTTTACGTTTCCTGCCCTATATGGTTCAGGACGGGGGATTTGGGCCGCCCGCGGTCAAACAAACCGTATTATTCCATGTGGACCCGAATTGGGAGGGATTGAAGGGTTTAGCCGGCCACATCCTCCAGTTGGCCCTGATGTTCAACCGCCAAGGCGACGCCTGGGTCGTCCATAACCTGCCCCTCCACCGGATGCTGGACGACGCCACCGGTCTGTTGTTCGCGCTGGGACTTTTCTTGGCCCTGACCCGTTTCACCGAGCGGAAATATTTCTACGCCCTCTCGGGCTTGGCCTTCATGAGCTTCTTCAATTTCATTTCCGCCGATCCCACCACCGCCAGCCGTCTGATGGGAGCCCTTCCCTTCGCCCTCTTCCTGGCCGCCCTCAGCCTGGACCTAATCCTGGACCGGATCGAGAAAGCGGTCCCCGACAGGGGATTTCCCTGGTCCTCCCTGGCATTGGCCCTGGTCCTGGCCTTCGCGGCCCTCCAGAATTTTTATGTTTATTTTTGGGAGCAGGCCAGGAACCCCCAGTGCCGGAACCTGGCCTGTCTGGAGGAAACCAGGGTCGGGGAAGCCATCCTCAAGGACGGCGATGCCTATGAATATTACTTGGCCCCCCGATTTTTCGGGCATTACAGCGTGTTGTATTTGGGTTTTCTCCAAAGGTCCCATACCCATGCCTTGCGGATCCCGGAAACCATCGCGCCGGCGGTACCGCCGGACAGGGGCATTTGTTTCGCGCTGCAAGAGGGACAGATGGGTTGGTTGAACTTGCTCCAACGGGTCTATCCGGGGGGTGAAACGGAGTTCTCCAAGGATTCGTCGGGAAAAACGATCGTTTACTTCTACCGGATCCCCGCTCGTCTGGCGGCCCAGGCGGCTGGCGCTTTCACGGGGACGTTAAAACCCGACATGGGACTAACGGGGATCTACCGGAAAAGCCTGGATTGGAAATCCCCGCCCCTCCTGATCCACAGGGACCCCTTGGTCAATTTCACTTTCCGCAATGACTTCCCCCTCGATCCCGCCCCCCCTTTTTCCGTCCGCTGGACCGGATGGCTGGAGATCCCCCAAACAGGCCTTTACCGGTTTTTGGTCCTAACCACGGACCAAGCCAAGGTCCAAATTGGAAGCCGGAAGGTTTTGGAACCGCCGGCGGTGGAATCAGGTGATTTATTACTGAAAAAAGGAATTCAACCCTTGAATGTTTTTTTCGAAAAAACCCGGGGCGTGGATACGGCGCTTAGTTTTTTATGGAAAAAACCCGGCAGCGCGAATTATGAAGTCGTTCCCTTTACCGCCCTCAAATGGGAGCGGTAATAACGCTTACCCGTCCAAGCCGGAAGCGCCGCGGCGCAAACTGCATTCCCCGCCATGACCGTCCATCGATAAACTTTTTCCGGAATTTAATCGTTGAGGTGGTCGTAAATTTTAAAAGGCAGGGTGGAAGGAAAATCGGGGGACGCCCCTGAAGTCCCTGCCTGCCCAGGCATGACAAAATAATACCAAGTGTCCCCCACCATCCCCGTGGGCGGAATCTTGGAAATCCAACCTTGATTGATGGCGCCGGCCCCCGGGAGAAAAGCCGGTCCCAGCTGCAGGAAGGCGGCGTTAATGGCGTAAACTTGACCAGGCTGGGGCCCCTCCAGGTCCTTTTGGGTCCAATTGTCCCATTTCAAGCCATAAAGCTCCGGATTCGCGTTCCCAAAATAAGCCAACTTGACCCTTCCCCATCCCATTTGCCTGGCCTTTAGGGCGAGCCTTTTGGTGTCCTGGCCGATGTCCAAATTGGAATCGCCCAGCCAATATATTTTTTGACCGGCTGGAACCATCTCGTTGAAATAACTTATCTGTCCGGGAAATTGGAGTCCCACGCTGGCCGCTTGGAAAAATATGAAAATCCCCGCCAATAATTTAGGCCAAAGCCGCCGTTTTTCGGATCCCAGGGTCCAAAGCCATCCCGCTCCCGATCCAGCCAATAATATAAAAAAAGGGAAGGCCGGCAGGACCTCCCGGATGCCGATGTTGTGAAACGGCGACACCGCCAGGAACAGGATCAACCCCGGCATCCACCGCCATAAGGGAAATTTGATTTTGCCCAAGGCGGCCAAGCCTATCGATAGGAACAGGAAAAGGAGGAAGGGCAGGGGACTTTTCAGGAGAAGGGCCAAGGGGTAATAAGCCCAATGATTCCTCGTGGTGAGCTCTCCTAAAAAATAAGTGGGATGCCCGGAGAAGACAGCCATGGCTTTGAAACCATCCCAGAAATAACCCAGGGGATTGCGGTGGTCCGGCATCTTGAGGCTTCCAGGTAAATACAAAACGGATATGAAGGCCAGCGCCCCCGCCAGCCCGGTGAGCCACCGGCGGCCCACCCCCCCAAGATCTTTTTCCCGCCCGGCCTTGGCATTTAACCAGCGGAACAACTCCAGGATTAAATACACGGGGATCAGCAAGACCGCCGAAAATTTAGTCGTTACCGCCATTCCGGTTAGGATTCCGGTGATCGCATCATTTCTCCAATCCCCCGGATTCTCCAAGGACTTTCGGAAAGAAAGAACCGATATCAAATAAAGGAAAGCCAGGGGCACATCCGCCAAGGCCAAGCCCGAAAAAGCCAGTAAAGTGGGATCCAATGCCCAAAAGGCCATGGTAAAAATCAGGACCGGCATCCCGGCGCCCCGAACCAACAGAAACAAGAGATAACCGATTCCTAAACCGGATAAAAGGGAAACCCACCGGGCCCCCTCCATCACCCCCTCAAATTTAGTCCTGTTCAAAACGAACAAGAAGTTATAGTCGCGCCTTTCGTAATTGGTGAAGGAAGCCTTCGCCTTGGATTCCAAGCCCATGAACCGCGCCGGGAGCGCCTGCAGAGCTTTGGCCAGGGGCGGGTGGCGGGAATCCGAAATCACATCGCCCTTCCAATAGTAATATCCGTCCCCCACATCCACCACCTCATCACTCGCGGGCGAATCCATCCCGAACCGGGGAAACACTTGGATGAAAAAGATAAGAGCGAAGAACAGGTACCAATAAAGGGAGGGTGCGCCGGTTTTTTTTTGACGTAGGGCCATACCGAAAGTTTACTCCAAGCAAAATGGGTTGGACTTTATTTTTAAACGATTTCCCCCTCCCCCCGCGGGAAGGGCCGGGATCGGGGGAAAGACCGAAAGATTCCCCCCGGAGGCTGGACGGCGGATGACAGGGGGCGGGCTTTAGAAATTTCTCGCCTTAACCCCGGAGGACTGGAAAATCCTGAAGGGCGGGTTTTTCGGCAGGAGTTCCAGGTCAAACCCGTTCGCGGCGATGACTTCCTTGTACCATTTGGCGCTTTTTTTCCAAGTCCGCTTCTGGGTCTTGAAATCCACATGGACCAGGCCGAAGCGGGGATCGTAGCCGTGGCACCACTCGAAATTATCCATCAAGGACCAGGCGTAATAGCCCTTCAGACCCACGCCTTCGGCCACCGCCCTCTTGGCCTGGGCAAGATAATGGCCGAGGTAATAGACCCTCATGTCATCCTCCATGGTTTCCTTTTCATTCCTGAGGGAATCCCTGGTCGGCAGGCCGTTTTCGGTGACATACATCTTCCAGCCGTAGGTTTTCCAAAGGTAGGTCAGAAGCTCGTAAAGGCCTTCCGGTTCCACGGGCCAGTCCAAATCATTCATCGGGAGACCGTCTCTCATGGTGAAATCATTATCGAAAATATTATTTCCCTTTGAATATTTGGCGTAATTGGGGAAATAGTGGTTCACGCCCAGAAAGTCGATGGGCTGGGCAATGTCTTTCAAGTCTTTCTCATAGGAACCCGGATTTTCCCCGGCGAACTCAAAAAAGAAAGAAGGATAGCCGCGCCCCTTGAGGGGATCCAGAAAGGAGCCGATACAGAGGTCCCGGAGTTTATCGGCGTAAGCTTGATCCTCCCTGCTGCCGCTGACCGTCTTGAAGAGTCCCATGGCCGCAACGGTCCCGATTTCGCCTTTGAGATTCATCTGGCGGAAAGCTTGAACCGCCAGACCATGGGCCAGGTTCAGATGATGCGTGACCTTGGCGGCCGCCTTTCGGTCCTGTTTGCCCGGCGGAAAATAGCCCCAGAGATAGCCCAGCTGGGCCGTAACCAGGGACTCGTTTTGTGTCGCCCAAAAGGG
Organism: uncultured bacterium; assembly: GCA_964624625.1. Lineage (GTDB taxonomy): Bacteria > Oederibacteriota > Muellerivitia > Muellerivitales > Muellerivitaceae > PALSA-1180. Next base: position 45,332 of record CAZUXW010000010.1, on the reverse strand, counting down.
GACATCCGGTCCCAGCTTTCGGAACACCGCCTCCGAGTATTCCCGGAACGCCAAGGCTGTCTCCCGGTTTTCCCAACCACCCTCGGCCCATTCCGGCACTTCCCAATGAAAAAGAGTGGCGTTGGGGGTGATTCCCGCCTTGTGGAGTTCCTCCAGGAGGCGGCGGTAAAAATCCAAACCCTTCTCGTTCACCCTTCCCCTTTCCGGGATGATGCGGGGCCAGGACAGGGAAAAGCGGTAGGTCTTCAACCCCATTTCCCTCATCAAGGCCACGTCTTCTTTATAACGGTGATAATGGTCGCAGGCCCTGTCGGCGTCGCTGCGGTCGGCGATCTTACCGGGCGTTTTGGTCCACTGGTACCAATTGCTTTTGGCCGCACCATCCGCCAAGGGGCTTCCCTCGATTTGGAAGGAGCTGGTCGCGGCGCCCCATAGGAAATCCTTCGGAAATGAAATAAAATGTTCGGACATGGTTGAGTTGTTCGCCTTTCGTTGAAAATGCCAGCGCTAGTTTATGGTTTCGGGTCTCAAAAAAGAAGCGGTAAAATACCGTCGACCGCCAGTTTGGATGAAAGCCCTTTTATGAAATTAGAGATCGTAAAAATCGGGAACCCCCTTCTCCGGAAAAAAACCAGGGCTCTTTCCCGCTCCCAGCTCAAGTTAAAAAAGCTCCAGACTTTTTTGAAAGGCATGACCCGCGCTATGCGCCATGCCCAGGGCGTGGGGCTGGCCGCCAACCAAATCGGTTTAAGCATGAGGGCTTTTGTCATGGAATGCCGCGGCAACCGGCGCTATCCCCGGGTGGACTCCTTTCCCCTGCAGGCCTACTTGAATCCTAAAATCGTGCGTTATTCCAAAGCCAAAGAAGGCGGTTGGGAGGGTTGCCTGAGTATTCCCGGATTTCGTGGTAAAGTATCCCGGTCAAAACAAGTGACCCTTGCGGCCATAACGTCCGACGGCCGAAGGATCCAAAAAACCTTCCGCGGTTTCGAGGCGCGGGTCGTGCAGCACGAGGTCGACCACCTGAATGGTTTTTTTTATATGGACCGGATGGACAGTCTTAAAACCTGGACGCATCTGGAGGAGTTTAATCAGCGGTTTAAATATGAAGTAAAAGACAAAAAATAGGTTTTTCGCGCCGAATTATTAAATCAACAGGTATTAAGTTCAAGACATCCGTTTTTTTATCCTCCGGCTAAAGCTGGAACCCCGCCCCCTTGAACCTTCCCCCTGATCACCGAGGTGTCCTATGATGCTTTATCTTTCCCGGCACGGAGAAGCTTCGCACTCGGGCCCAGGCTCTCCCTCATCCCTGACCCCCCGGGGCAAATCCGAGGCTGCCCGAATGGCCGAGCACTTGGTTCAACAAAAGAAGATCAAGGCCACCCTCCTCTGGCATAGTCCCAAAATCCGCGCTGTCCAAACCGCCGAGATCTACCGCATGGCCTTCGGCGGCGCCGGCCTCCCGATGGAGGAAAAGGATTGGCTGGAACCGGACGGCGACATTAACACCGCCCGTCGGGAGATCCTCGCCTTGAAAGGCGGCTCCTTGATAATTGTCAGCCATCTTCCTTTTTTGCCCAACCTAGCCGTCCTGCTCCTGGAGGGGGCGGCCGAATCCTCCCTTTCCTTTCCCACCGCGGGATGGGCGGCCTTGGAGCTGGCTGAAAAGCCAAAATTTCTTTGGTCCCTTGATCCCTCTTCCTTGACATAATTTCTCACTGGAACCTCTTCCTTAAACCGGATCACCTCTTTTCCCTATTTTTTTCTATTGGTTTAACGAAACGAAAAAAGCCTAAAACAACCTGACTGTTTTAAGTTTCATCACCCCTTTGGCGGCCTCTTCCTTAATAAATGGTTAAACCAAATAAAGGGCCATGTTATACTAGCGCCCCGATCAGTAAATCGATTTAAACCTCTTGGAGGCTTCTCAAATGTCCACCGCCACCCAAACTGTCACAGGCGCCCACTATGAATCACTCATGAAGGGAGTGGATAGCGAAATACGCCAACAAGTTGAAGATAATATCGTTTTCTTCGCCAACGACGCTGATACCGCCGCCACCGCCGAAAAGCAGCGTTCGGATAGGCTGCGGAGGGCTTACGACAAGCTGGTGGACTGGATCGTCTCCAACCGCCTGAACGAACTGACTCCTCAAGAGTCCCTCTTTCTCAACACCGGGGCCATCGGCGATGTCATCACCGTGCAATTGGAGAAAGAGACCAAGACCATCAATCTTCTCCCGACTTCACTTTATGAATCCCTCCTAAAAACCTTTTCGGGACGTACCCCCGAGACCATCACCCCCCCGGCCTATTGCGTGTTCGACAAGTTCATGGCCATCGCGCGCAACGAGCTGACCTCTTTTAAAATGGGCAAGGAACGCGACAGGGACCTGCGCAACGCCTCCGGGTCCGATAATAGCTACGTCAAAAATGAGTGGAAACGCAAGATGAGCCAGTTCCGTACCGAGATCAGCATGTCCATCGCCCAGATGGATTCCAACTTCCCGAAATTCATCATCGCCTTGAACGAGGCCGCGGGAAAGAACGCCAAGAGCGCCATGGAGATCCTCAAAAAGGTGTCCAATATCTGGAGCCGGGGCGATAACGCGACCGAACAGGAATTGGCCTTCCTCAAGGCCTTCGAGGGTAAGACCGGCCTGGCTGGCGGAGGCATGGCCAAGTGGTTGGACGAGTTGGGGGGCCAAATGGGCCTCATCTCCGAGCATGCCAAGCAGGTCGATGAAAAATTCCAGGTGGTTTTCAAGTGCCAGCAGGAAATGGCCAAGGCCGAGGTCATGATGCGCACCTCCCCCGAGGACGGCCAGAAGATCCGCGACGAGTGGAAACGCAAGATGGACCAGGTCAAGCGCGAGGTCGTCCTGTCCGTCGGCAACATCGAAAGCAATTCGCCCAAGGTCTTGGCCGCTTTGAATGGTTCCACCGGGCAAGCCGCCAAAAACGCCTTGGATAACCTTAAAACCGTCGCGGCCATCTGGAACAAGGGCGACCAACTGACCGAACAGGACAAAGCCGCGCTGAAGGCCTCCGAGGGGAAAATGGGGGCCAGCGCCGCGGAACTGACCAAGGCGGTCGCGCCGATCATACCCCTCATGAGCAAGATCGCCGAGCACGGCAAGCAAGTGGAGGAGAAATACCAAAGCGTCGTCAAGTGCAAGCAGGAGATCGATAATGCGGATTCGGGCCTGGCCTCGGCGGCCCCCCCCTCCTCCGGGCCCCTTTTCGAACAAGTCGTGATCGAGCAGATCCGCACCGATATTGAGACCACCAACAACGCCTGCGTCAGGGCGGCCGACACCTCCCCGATGAGGGTCCCCTTTTCCGCGGCCCGCATCCTTCTTTCGAAGCAGCTCCCCGACCAGGGGGACCCAGCCGACAGCCTCTGCACCCCCGCCAGCGTCTTGGCCTCCCTGGAAAAGATCCTGAAGGTCCACACCAACCTCTTCAACCGGGACTGGGAGGGAAAACACATCATCCCCCCCATCCTGATCGAGCCCCTGCGCAACTTCGTGGATTTCTTCGAGGACCGTTTCGTCATGTCCTTCGTCTCAGGCGAAACCGTCCGCAAAGGCGCTTTCGTGACCTTCACGCCGGTGGACGTTCAGGTTCTGCGCCTCTGTGCCCTTTACCTGACCAAGGACCCGATTTATGACTACCGGGGAGAGGTCAGGACCGGAACCTTCATGGGCGACTACATGGGCAAGATCGAGAAGGAGACCAAGGTCTCCTGGTCAGGAAAGGACAAGAAGTTCTCCCTCGCCGCCACCCAGAGCACGCTGGACGAGGCCAGCCGCGACGACGCGATCGCGGATTACCTTGACTTCATGAACGCCATCGCCAACAACATCGCCCCGAGCCCCAAGATCAGCAAACGCAGGATCGCCATCCTGCTGCGTTATGTGCTGTTCGACAAGACCGAGAAGAACATCGCGGCCATCCTGAAGCTGGTGACCCAAACCGAGCCGGGCGAGGCCAAGACCGCCATCATGTCCTTCGCAAAGGACAACATCGATGTGGCTAAGGACTTGATCCGCGCTGCCGTCAAGTTCGACCCCATGGCCTCCAAGATGTTCAGCGACAACGCCGATTTCGCCATCATGAGGGTCTTCGGCAGCGGCGGCCGCTAAACTTCCGTTTTCAAAAAAAACCCCTTTCTTCCAGGAAGGGGTGGTGCACCCATCCTTTCATGATCGGATGGTCTTTTGTGCGAAAATCCAAAGAGGGAGATTCTAATGAAAATCTGGAGCGATAGCGTCAGCGAGGGCAGCCGCCTGCGGGAGGAATACGCCTTTCTCAAGCCCCACAACAGCCACCACGCGGAATTGGGCAAGAACCGCAACCCCAATTTCGCCTGGGGCGAAATGCCGGAAGGCACCAAATCCCTCGTCATCGTCCTGCACGACATCGACGCCCCGACCAGCCGTGATTTCGTGAACAAGGTGGGAAAAATGGTCCCCTATGACTATCCCCGCACCGAGTTCTACCATTGGGCGGCGGTGGATCTGGAAACCAAGACCTTCATCCAGCCAGGCGAGTTCAGCAAGGAAGTCACGGTTAGAGGCAAGCCCGGCCCGGCCGGCGCCCGCGGAACAAGGCAGGCCATCAACGATTTCACCGAATGGTACAAGGGGAACCCGAACATGGAGGGGACCTATTCGGGATACGACGGGCCGGCCCCGCCCTGGAACGACGAGAAAATACACACCTACGTCTTCACCCTCTATGCCCTGAAAGAGAAGCGGTGCCCGGTTGAGGGCAACTTCACTTGCAGGGACGTCTTGACCGCCTTAACGGGGACCGGGTTGGTGCTGGATAAAGCCACGCTCAAATGCACCTATTCCTTGTTTCCAAAAGCGAGATAATAAGCCGGCGTTGAAATAGGGCCCCTTTCCTTTCGGGAAGGGGCTTTTTTTTTTGGGTTTCCCCCCTAAAATGGGCCACCAGTGAATCCCCCTCAAAGGAATGGCATGCCCCCTCAATCGGATACGAACTTGGTTTGGATGGATATGGAAATGTCGGGCCTGGACCCCAAGACCTGCGTGGTACTGGAGATCGCTTCCCTCATCACCGACAAGGACCTCAACCTGGTGGAACAGGGGCCCGTTTTGGTGGTGCACCAGCCCGATTCGGTGCTGGAGGGCATGGACGATTGGAACAAGAAACATCATGGGGATTCGGGCTTGACCCAGGCCGTGAAGGACTCCAAGACCACCTTGGCCGAGGCGGAGAAACAAACCCTGGATTTCATCGCAGCCCACTGCAAACCCAAGAGCAGTCCCCTCTGCGGGAACACCATTTACCAGGACCGGCGCTTCCTTTTGGAATATATGCCCAAACTGGAGGAATATCTGCATTACCGCTTGGTGGATGTCTCGACCATCAAGGAATTGGTGAAGCGGTGGTACGGTCCCGGTTTCCAGGCGCCGAACAAGAAACAAAAGCACAAGGCTCTGGACGATATTTTGGAGACCATCGAGGAGCTGAAGTTCTACCGGGAAAAAGTTTTTAAATAAGATCGAACAAAAACATCCGACACGAAGCCACGGCGACCCGAAGAAACGCCAAGACAAAGTTGATCATTTTAAAATAATATAGGCTTCTTGTTTTCTTCGCGGCTCAGCGGCTTCGTGGCTAATTTGGGTTTATTTTTTCCTCTTTTTGCCGAAATAGGCCTGATGCCATTTCCAGGAGGTTTCCAGGATATTCTCCAAACTGGAATGTTCCGGTTTCCACCCCAACACCCGGTTGGCCTTGTCGGCCTGTGCCACCAACTCCGGCGGATCGCCTTCCCGGCGGGTCCCCGCCGCCACTGGAATTTTTTGACCTGTCACCTTTTCGGCGGCGGCGATCATCTCCTTTACCGAATAACCCCTGCCTGTGCCCAAATTGAAGAAATTGCTTTTTCCCGTCTCCATCATTTTTTGAAGCGCCAGGAAATGGGCCGAGGCCAGGTCCGTGACATGGATATAGTCGCGTACACAGGTTCCGTCAGGAGTGGGATAATCCTCCCCGAAAACGGTGATGTTTTTCCTGCGCCCCATCGCGGCGTCCAGGACCAGAGGGATCAAGTGGGTTTCCGGGCTATGGACCTCCCCGATCCCGCCTGAGGCGTCGGCACCGGCGGCGTTGAAGTACCTCAAAAAAGTGGATTTCAAACCATAGGCCCTATCGTACCAATTCAGGATTTTTTCCAGCATCAACTTGGAGTCGCCGTAAGGGTTCACTGGATTCTGGGGATGGGTTTCGGGCATGGGCACCTGGACCGGATCCCCATAAGTAGCGCAGGTGGAGGAGAGAATGAAATACATTACCTTTCGTTCCAGCATGACGGAAAAGAGGTTCATGGCGTTGGTTAAATTATCCCGGTAGTATTTTTGGGGATCGGTCACCGATTCGCCCACATAGGTATGGGAGGCAAAATGCATCACGGCGGCCGGCTTGAATTTCTTGAAAGTCTTGAGAAGTTTGGACCGGTCGGACAATTCCCCCTTGACCAAATGCCCGGTTTTCACCGCCCAGGAATGGCCCATGGACAGGTTATCGTAAGAAACCGGCTCGAATCCAAATCGGACCGCTTCCCTGACCGCGTGACTTCCGATATAGCCTGCGCCGCCGGTAATAAGGATGGTTTTCTTTTTCAAATGATTTTCCTTTCGGTCGTGGCTGACAGGGGACCTTCCCCTCAGCGGGATTCCACCTGCACCAATTCTTTTATCCGCCGGGGCTGCCCCTCCCCTTGACGCGGCGTCGAAATGCCTGAATGCCTTTTTCTTGTCCCGGTGGAATCGGCTTAAATCCCCTCATAGAACCGGTCTGAATTTTTATCGGGCATTTTTTCCGGAAAGCCTCGTGACACTAAAGCGCTTTTCCAGGTAAACATTTTCCTCAAAACGCTTGTTTTTTGACTATACGGGCCTATGTCCTTGACCCATAATACCCACCGACAACACCTTGACAACACTAAATCCTGTTTTGAAATAACGGGAAAGACAATTGACCTCCAAAAAACTCCGATCCATTTCCAAGCCTGATCCCTCGCCCAAAATCCCCAACGATGTGTTGAACACCCAAATGGCGACCCTCAACCAAGGCTTGATGTCATTGTATCACGCGAGCGCGGAGCTGCAATTTTCAAAACCCCTATCCGCCCTCCTCAAGTCGATCCTGCGCGGTTTGAAAAGCGGGACCGGCATTTCCAAGGCCGTCCTTTTCATCAAGGACGAAGCCTCCTTCAGCTTGAACAGCTGTGTCGGCATCGGTGTCAGCGACAAAAAGATCGGCGAGATGAACGTCCTTTTGACCCTGGAGGAGGAAACGGACCTTCTTAAAACCTGCCAATCCCCGGTCCCTCAAAACCCCTCCAACCAGGCCTTGGAACGTCTCACCAGCCTTTTTGAAAAGGAATTGGATTTCAAGGGGGCCGAAATGCTGGCCTTGGAAATCCGGGACAACTTAGTGGGGCTAATGGTTTACGAAAAAACCGAGGCCCTGCTGCATCAGGAAATTTTGATCATCTTCTCCCGCCAAGCGGCCTTGACGATCGAGAACGCGAAACTTTTCGCCAAGGTCGAGGAAATGGCCCTCAAGGACACCCTCACCGGGCTGTACAACCGCCGTTATTTCCACCAGATATTGGATTACGAATTGAACCGCGCGAAAAGATACCGCCAGTCCCTGTCCTTGATTTTTATCGACCTGGACCATTTCAAGGAGATCAACGACAGTTTCGGCCATTCGGTGGGAGACCAATTCCTGAAGCAAATCGCCCAAAAGCTTCAAACCCTCTTCCGGACCACCGACCTCGTGGCCCGTTACGCGGGGGATGAATTTGTCGCGATTCTTCCCGCCACCGCCACCGAAGGCGCCATGATTTTAGCCCGCCGAATCCAGGAAACCTTGGGCGGCTACCAGATCATGGTCCGGGGGCGGACCTTGCAGGTTTCCGTCAGCATCGGGGTGGACACCTACGAATCCACCGAGGGCGCGGGAATCGGCGGCATCACCTTGATCGACCGGGCTGACAAGGCCATGTATGAGGCCAAGGCCCACGGCCGTAATTGCGTCCGCAGCTACCAGGAAATCCAAAAGGCCCTGGCCTAAATTCCCGCTTGCCGTTTTTTCCCTTGAATACCCTTGACGGCTCTCCCCGAATCTGATATTGATAATCATTATCAATTGAGATCAAGTCTCAACAACCCAAAGGAGCCTTTCATGAAAAAAACCGCCGTAGCTTTTCTGTTGGCCGCCCTGCTCGCGCCGGCCGCGAAGGCCAGCGACAGGCACTTTTCGTTCAATTACGAATCCCCCGTCCTGAACGACGGGAACCGGGAAATCGAGAGTTACACAACCTACCGTTTTGGGCGGAACACTTTTTTCTCCGGCCTCAGGGAAAACCTGGAATTCGAGATGGGCTTGGGGGACGGGATCCAAACCTCCCTATACCTGAATTTTGACCAGGAAATGGCCGACGATGGAACCGGCTCGATCACCAACTCCCTCCTGTTCGACGGGGTCGCGACCGAATGGAAGGTCAAGCTCATGGACAATTTGGCGGACCCGGTCGGCCTGGGGCTGTACCTGGAAACCGAATTCGAGCCGGACGAACTGGATGTGGAAACCAAGGTCATCCTGGATAAGGTGTCCGGGCCCTTTCTTTGGACCGCCAACGTTACCCTCGAACCGCATTTTAACTGGATCGACAACAGCACCTCCTTGAGTTTCATCCCCTCGGCGGGATTCGGGATTTTCCTGGTCCCGGACCGTTTCTTCCTGGGACTCGAGGCCCAAAACGACAACGAATACGCCGGGACTCCCCAAACCGCCGTTGAATCCATCGTCTCATTGGGCCCGGTCCTGTCCTACACCGGCAACAACTGGTGGACGACCTTGACCATCCTCCCCCAGGTCGCAAACCTGATGGGCGGAACCCTGGACCTGGTCAACAGCCAAAGGTGGCAGGTTCGTTTGGCCAACTCCTGGGAACTTTAAATCCTGCGATTAGCCCCTCCCTCCCGGGTGGCATTTTCGATTAATAGTTGTTCTTTAGAATGAATATGGGTATTTTTGAACGGGATTTAACCGCGGTCTTAAAAGGACAACCATGCAGAAATTAGCCAGGTTTATTTTACCGCTGGTTCTTTTGGCTTTGCCCTGGGCCTGCGCCGGCCTATTGCCCGAGCCCAGGGTGGAGGATTTGGTCCGATCCAATCCCACCTACCCCGGCCTCCAATTGCCGGATTTGCGGCAAGGCCGGTCCCTTTACATGAGGAATTGCGCCGGCTGCCACGCCCTCCATGCCCCGTCGCAGCTGGACCGCCTTCAATGGGAAAGAACCATGGCCAAGATGCAATTGAAGGCCAAGATTGACGATGGGACGAGGGACAACATCATGAAATACCTGCTGACCTACGCTAAGAACCCCTAAAAAACGCCCTCCGCAAACCCAAAATTTCTCCATCAAGCACGGGGATAGGCCGTGCCATCGTTGGAGCAAGGTTGTGTTTGCATTCCGGAGGGCGGCTTTTATCCTATGGCGAACAGCTTCTTTTGGCCGGCGGCTTGGGAGGGCGAGTCTTCCAGGACCTTGATGGTTTGTAAATGTCCGTCCGATTGGCCGTTGATGCGGGCCCCCGAATCCAAGACATTCATGAGGTAGGAATAAATTTCCTGGGTGATCACTTCCCCGGGACAAAGCACCGGGATCCCGGGAGGATAGGGGCAGATGATTTCAGCGCAGATCTTCCCCACCGAACGCTTGAAAGGGATCTTCCGGGTCAATTTTGTCAGGGCTTCCCTGGGATTTACTTCCTTATGGGGCATCAGGGCGGGGAAAACAACCCTTTTACGCTTTTTCTGGTTCATGAACATGTCCCGGTAATCCACCACGATTTTTTTCATCGCCGAGGTGAATTTTTTCATGTCTTTCGGGGTATTCCCCAGGGAGATAAACAGAAGGATGTTTTGGTGGTCCGACATTTCCGTTTGGATGCCATACTCGGAATTGAGTATTTTCGCCATGTCATAGCCCGTGCAAGGCAGTCCCTTGGTGGATACCGTCAATTTCGTCACGTCCAAGTCCAGGCCGGGAATTTTCCGCACCTGCTCCCGGGTCAAGCAGGAAAGCCCCGGGATCTGGTTGATCTCGTGCCTTGTGTCCTCGCTCAACCGGATGACTTCTTCCATCAGTTTCTCGCCCTCGTGGACCATCTGATACCGGGAAAGATCAAGCGACCCCAGGATGATGTAGGAAGGACTGGTCGTTTGAAGCATCTGGAGGGTCGTCTTCAGCCTCAGGATATCCACCCGGACGCCCTTGACGTGAAGCATGGAGCCCTGGCTCAAGGCCGCTAAATGCTTGTGGGTGGACTGGACGCACATGTCGGCCCCTGAATCGATGGCGGATTTAGGGAAAGCTGGGTGAAAGTGCAGGTGCCCTCCGTGGGCCTCATCCACCAGGAGTATCTTGTCAAACTGATGCACGACTTCGGCGATGGCTTCCAAATCGGCGGAAAGCCCGAAGTAGGTCGGGTTGGTGACGAGGACCGCCTTGGCGTCCGGATTTTGCCGGAGGGCTTCCTCCACTTGTTCCACCGTGAGGTTAAGGATCAAGTCCGAGGTCTCGTCGATCTTCGGCATGATGTAGACCGGCTCGGCTCCGGCCAAAATCACGGCCGAGATCACGGACTTGTGGGCGTTGCGGGGAATGATGATCTTGTCGCCAGGGTCGCAAACGGAAAGAATCATGGCCTGGTTTCCGCCGGTGGTGCCGTTGACCAGAAAGAAGGAATAATCGGCGGCATAGGCCTTCGCGGCCAGGACTTGGGCTTCCTTGATGACGGTGCTGGGTTCGTGGAGAGAATCAATCTCGCTCATGACCGAAAGGTCGAGGCGAAAAACTTTGTCCCCGACATATTGGCGGAATATTTTAGGGACGCCCTTGCCGTGCTTATGGCCCGGCGTGTGGAAGGATATCTTGTTTTCGTTGGCGTAGCGGACAATGGCGTCGAATAGGGGGGTTTTATCTTGGCCGTCGTAGAGGGACATTTATTTTGAGTTTTTCTCCTCGCCCATGAAGCGGTAAGTCAAAGGCTTATTGTCCCGGATGATTTCCTTGACGTTGGCGAAGCCGTCCCGGATATATTTGGGGATAAAAAAGATTCCCTCATGGGTTTCCCCGTCGTAATATTTCAATTTACCGACTTTCCTCTCTTTTAAAACCTTGTCCACCTTGTCCCGTTTCAAGGCCTTGGGATCGATCGTCTTGGAGGCCATGGTGAAGCTCCAGGGGATGTCAAAGGAAGGAACATTGGCCGGCCAGGAATAAACCATGGGGAAAACCTTCTTCAAGGTATTGTGGACCGCCGCCAAGCAGCGCAATTCCTTTTCCGCCGAACAACCCGATTGCAGGGCCACCATGCCGTTTTCAGAAAGTTTGGAGGAAACCATCCGGTAAAATTCCTCGGTGTATAAAAGATAAGCCGGTCCTTCCTCAACTGGTTCGGGAATATCAATGATGATCACATCAAACTTTTCCTTGCTCTTCTCCAGAAACTTGCGGCCATCCTGGAACAGCAGGGTCGTCCGCTTGTCCTTAAAGGCCCCCCTGTGCCATTCGGGCATGTATTTATCGCATAATTCAACCACCCTTTGGTCGATATCAATCATCCAGGCCTTTTCCACCGTTTTATGGCGGAGCACTTCATAAAGGGTGGCTCCCTCACCGCCGCCAATAATGACCACTTTTTTGGGGTTGGGACAGGTCACCATGGCGGGATGAACCAAATTCTCATGGTAAATAAACTCGTCCCCCTGGGCGGACTGCATGTGGCCGTCCAAGATCAGGCATTTTCCATAGTGGCTGGATTGAATGACTTCGACTTTTTGATATTTTGTTTGTTCGGAGGCGTAAATTTTGGAAATTCCCCTCATATGGGCTTCGTCGGGGGCGTAAAATTCGATGTGCCAGTGCGGGTTAATGATGTCCATTTTAAAAGTGGCTCCGTTGGAGTGATTTTGGCGAAGAGAGGTAACTGCTTTTCCCGGGATGCTCGAAAGCCGACTCAAAAATATTGGTTACGAATTTTATAAGTATAAATATAACCCTTATACTGTCAAGAAGAAAAACGGTTTTAGGCGCCTTGCGATTTTTTCGGGTGTCCGGTCTCGAAAAAATTTTACTTGGATGAAATCATGAAAAAAATAATTTTCGGATTTAAAAAAAGGGGAATTTGATTTTGCTCGATCCGCGGACAACTCGCAAATTTTTGGATCTTTTAACGGCTTTTTGCGTTTTTTTTACGCCGCTTTTGTTTTTCATCCAAAGCCACGACCAATTCGAACTGCCAAAATTAACCCTATTAACCATCCTCGCCATTCCTTTCATCGCCCTCTCCTGGTCCGAAAACAACAAGTTTCAGGCAACACCCTTGTCCTATTCCCTTTTTTTTCTCCTGGCCGCCCAAGTCCTTTCCACCCTTCCCTCCGTCAGTTTAAGCTGGCGAAACAGCCTCTGGGGCGAATACGAGAATTTCTCCGGCTGTTCCACCCTGGGGGTCTATCTCCTTTGGTTTTGGATCCTGAACCGCCGTCTCACCGAGTCCAAACTAGCCCGTCTGTTCCAACTCAACTCCTTGGCGGCCCTTCTTTCGTCCCTTTACGCCGTGGGACAGCATTTCGGCTTGGATTTCATCCGGTGGAATCCTGAATCCGTCAACGCCACCAGGGAATTCGCCTCCCTCGGCAACCCCAATTTTTTATCGGCCTACCTGGCCATGTCCCTCCCGCTTTTTTTAACCATCTCCCTGCCGGCCTCCGCCGGCGACAGGCCAGCCGCCCCAACCAACGGCTCCTTTTGGGGGGCCCTGGCCCTTTCCGGTTTCGTTTGTTCCCTGCTCGGTACCACGAAGGGTCTTTCGCTTATCCCCTCCAGCCAGCCGGAAATAACCGGCTTTCTTCTCCGAACCCTCGGACTTACGCTGCTGTCCCTCGCGGGATTGAGATTCGTTCTTTTGAGAATTTGGGTTTCAACGGGGATGGGGCTGCTCCTCCTGGGTTTCGGCCTTTTCAGCACGGCCAGCCGGGGGGGGTTTTTGGGGGCGGTGGCCGGACTCGGGGTTTGGTTCTTCCTTCAAGCTCAAAAAAAAGGCCCCGTTCCCTCCGTCGTTAATCATATTTTGAACGCCGCCAAAAGCCATTTCGGGCTTCTGGCCGCTTCATTCGTGGCGGCGCTTTTTTTCGGCCATTCCTTTTTCAACCGTTTGGCTACCTCAGTCCTTCACGCGGGCCAAAGCCTGGAAACCTCCCGGCTCCACATTTGGCGGCCAGCCCTGGAAATGGTGAGGGCCCATCCCCTGTTCGGGGTTGGGGTGGATAACTTCAAAACCGCTTTCCCTTTTTACAGCGGCATTGAATTCAACCTGATTGACGGGATGTTCACGAGCTCGCGAACCGCCCACAATGAACTGCTGCAAACCGCCGCCACGACGGGCCTTCTGGGACTGGCCGCCTACCTCGGCGTCCTGGCCGCCTTTGGATTTCTCTGGTGGAAATGCTACCGCCAGGCGGATTCCAGCCGGCGGAATTTTTTGGCCGGGATATTGGGCGCGGCCGTCGCCTATCAGGTCCAGAATTTATTCAGTTTTGGCGTCGCCGCGATCAACTTCCTTTGGTTTTTAATGTTGGCGGCGGTTCAAAATTTTTCAAGGAAATCCCAGGCGAAACCAAAGGCGGCCCTGGAACCGGGCCGCTATTCCTTCCTCCGCAAAACAGCCCTCCTCACGACCCTCCTCCCCCTGCTTTGCTTTCCACTCCCGCGGCTTGCCGCCGACATCGCTTTTGGAAGGGGAGCCGCGGTTTCTGAATTTTTAAAAAAACCAGGTCCGGACAAGACCCCTTCGGACCTGGCTTTTTATTCCGACTATGGAATCCATGAGCTTCAGCAATCCGTTTCCCTGTTTCCCTTCGACGTGAAATACCGGCTCTACCTGGGTTTGGCTTATGAACAAAAGGCCCCCTTGGACAAGGAACATTCGAAGGATTGGCTGGGGGAGGCCCTCTCCTGCTACCAACAGGCGGAGGAGATGAGTCCCGCCAACGCCTACTATTACAATGACGCGGGACGGGTTTACAGCGCCCTAGGCGAGCGGGATCCAACAGCCCTCACTCTCGCCGAGCAATCCTACCGGATGGCGGTCCATTGGGCGCCTGCCAGCCCCTACTTCATCCTTAACGACGCCATCGCCCTGGAAAAAATCGGGAAGGAAAGGGAATCCCGGGACCAAATCGCCTCGGCCTTTGGATTAAGCCCCGCCTTCACCTCCAAGGTCCTTTCCCAAATGGCCTTCGAGGCTTACCGGGGCGGGGATAAACCAACCGCTTTCAAGCGGATCGCCCAGGCGGTGGAGGGCAATCCCTCCAACCCCGAAGCCCTCTATTGCCGGGGAATCTTGTATTTATCGGAAAAGGAGAAGGAAAAGGCCTTGGCGGATTTTGAGGCGGTGCGAAAAATCGGGGTGACTCCCGAGAAAAACCCATCGATCCAAAACCTGGACCAGTTCCTGGAACAAGCCAAAAACTAGACCGGATTGTCCTCTGGGGTAAACCCCAAGATGAAATCATGCCGGAACCGGAAAATCCCCCAAAAACACCATTTCACCACAGGCCTCTTTCAGAGGCTCACAGAGGCACGGTTGGAAATCATTTTATAAATAATATTTTGATCTTTGATTTGTCTTAACTGTGTCTCTGTGGTTCCGAAGGAACCTGTGATGAAATGGTGTTTTACTTTTCGTCCGCTTGGGACTTCAGGAACGACCGGATCGAGTCCACATAAAGGGCGGTGGAAATACCCAGGGGTATTAAATAGTAGACAAAACGGTAGATGAGCGCCGCCACGAGGGTCCTTTCAAAATCCACCCCCAGAAGTTTGAAGGTAAGGGCCAACAGGGATTCGCTGATCCCCAGCCCGGCTGGGACCGGATTGACGTTGGAGGACAGGAACATCACCGTAAAGCCCACCAATAAAAGCCCCAGGGAAAGGTCCACCCCGACCGCTTGAAAGCAAAAATAAAGGGTGAGGGCCATACAACCCCAGTCGATGGAAACCCAGGCAAATACCAGGAGGAGCCTGGCCCATCCCCCGCGTAGCAGCTCGAGGGTGGATTCCACCTGGTCTTGGATCCCCTCCCAATGGGGATGATTGAATCTTCCCGCCAAAACAACGTGATTCAGCCCATCCCCCAAGGCCAGGAATAGGCCAAACAAGCGGCGGCGGAATGCCCGGTTGAAAAAAAACATCATCATGCAGGCCACGACCAGTAAAAGTCCGGCCATAAAAAATAAAAGCGCCGTTTGTTTCAGTCCGCCCTTAAATTCGGGGTGTCCCTGAAGATAAACCAGCCCCCCTAAGCTGAAACAGGACAACACCAGGTTGAAAACCATGTTCTGGGCCAAGGACAGGGGTATGGAAAGGGCATAGGGAACCTTTTGCTGTTTAAGGAGAAAGGCGCGGATCGCGATGCTGGACATGCCGGCGGAGGAAACGATGAAATTGACCGTGTCCGAGATGAACATGATGGAAAAAAACTTGGGAAAGGGCACGGGATGGAGCGCCATCTTGAAAAGCGTCCGAAAGGACAGGGCCGAGGATAGGTAGGCGGCGCCGGTGGTCAGCAGGGCCAACATTAAAAATCCCTTTTCCAAGCCACGGAGCACTTCCAGGAGTTTGGAGAAGTTGCTTAAAAGGGCGGCGGCCAGGGCCAGGACCATGACTCCGGCGACCATCAGGGAAACAACCACGAAGGTCTTTTTTTTCTGTGGCTTCATGAAAACATCCAAAAAAAGGATAAAACCATATTAATCCCATCGCCCCGGAAGAAGAAGGGGGCGGACAGGATTCAGGATCGGTTTTGATCATCTTGGACCTTTCCATGGACTTTTATGAGCTGCCTCATAGTGGGAAGAAAGAGTTTTAGTTAGGGTGTGTTTTCGGAGGTTTTGTGGAAAGCGACCCTAGCATCACCATGCCCATGGCCGAGGCCAAGAGGGCCGTGCGGGACCTGTTCCGCCCCGATCCGCTCATTTATTGGGCGGATTTTTTATGTTGCGACCTATTGGGCTGGACCTTTTTCATCCTGGCGGTCAGGGCGCCGAACTTCAGCCTGTCCCAAACAGCGGCTTTCTTGGTGGCGGGATTCTCCCTTTACCGGGCGGTTCTTTTCGTCCACGAGTTGTCCCACCTGAAAAAAGGGACATTCCAGGCTTTTCGCTGGGCTTGGAACCTGCTTTGCGGTTTTCCCCTGACCCTCCCCTCTTTTATGTATGTCGGGGTCCACACGGATCACCACAAACAGCAGCTTTACGGCACCAAAAGGGATCCCGAGTATTTCCCCTTCGCCTTGGCCAAACCCTACCGGATCCCCTTGTTTCCCCTGACCATGGTGGTGGCACCGGCCCTCTTTCTGCTGAGGTTCCTGCTTCTGGCGCCCCTTTCCTTTATCGTCCCGCCCCTGCAAAAACCCCTTTGGGTATTCGCCTCCCACCTGGCGGCGGGAGGAACCTACCGGCGGCCCTTACCAAACCCGAAAGAAAAAAGAACGGCCTTGATCCAGGAGTTCATGACCTTCGCCACCCTCACCGCGGCGGCTACCTGCATGGCGGCGGGAATCCTGCCCTGGAAGGTGTTGGTCGTTTGGTATCTTTTAGCGGTTTTCATTTTAGTGGCCAATAGCTTCCGGAGCCTTGTCGCCCATTGCGACCGGAATCCCCCCGACCACGTGATGAGCTTCGAGGAGCAAATCCTGGATTCCACCAACATCCCTGGCAACCCCATCCTCACGCCCCTTTGGGCCCCGGTTGGCCTCCGGTACCACGCCACCCATCATTTATTCACGGGCATTCCCTACCATTCCCTGGGCGAGGCCCATCGAAGATTGACGCGGAAACTACCCAAAAACAGCGCCTACTCCCTGGCCTATCGGAAAAGTTTTTGGGCCGTTTTGTCCCAATTGTGGAAGGAATCCTGCCGGAACCAGGCGAGGTAAACCCGGAAGCAACTGATAAAACCAATTGCACCACAGGCCGCCTTCGGCGGCTCACAGAGGCACAGTAAGAATTTATTCTTTACTGTAAATAGTTCGAACTTTGACTTGTCGTTACTGGCCCTCTGGGGTTCCGAAGGAACCGATGGTGGCGGGTTTTGTTCAGCCTTCGAAAAAACGGCTGGCCTGGTCCAGTTCCTCCACTTGGGCCTGGCTCAGGCGCCAACCCATCGCGCCGGCGTTTTCCCGGATTTGAGCCGGGTGGTTGGACCCAGGAATAGGCAAGGCTCCCTTGCAGAGAAGCCAATTCAAGGCCACTTGGTTCACGGTTTTTCCGCCTTGGGACTCGCCTAATTCTTTGAGCTTCCCTACCAGGGTTTGAATCCGTCCCAATTGGCCGAAATAAAAAAGGCGCCTTGGACCCGAGGGAGGATGTTGGGGGGAATATTTTCCCGAAAGCATGCCCATTCCCAAGGGGCTATAGGCGATAAACCGGATATTGGTTCTTTTGCATTCTTCCAACAAGCCATTGAGCTCGTTCTTGCGACGGACCAGGCTATATTGCATCTGGTTGGACGCCAAAGGCACTCCGTAGGAAGCCAGCGCCTCCTGGGCCTTCAGCATTTGTCCCCTGGTGAAATTGGAAACTCCGGCTTCTTTCGCCAGCCCTTCCTTGACCGCCTCAGCCATGGGCTCCATCCAGGCCTTCACGGTACGGGGAGGACTGGCCCAATGGACTTGGTACAGGTCCACCGACTTCAAGCCCAAACGGGACAGGCTGGCCTTGAGGGATTTCAAGAGCTGGGATGTACTGAACCGCCAAGGCATGGGCGCGAATTTCGTGGCAATCCGGATATTCCCTGGATTTCGTTCCCTGATAAATTGTCCCAGCAGGCTTTCCGATTGGCCTTCGCCGTAGACTTCCGCTGTGTCAAACAAATGAATGCCGGAATCCAATGCGGCCAGGAAGGTTTCCCGCAAATCCTTGTCGGTATAATTTTTACCGTAACCCCAGACCTGGCCCTTGCCCCAGGCCCAAGTTCCCAGCCCCATTTCCAATTGGCTTAAAAAGCTCATAAGAGTTCCTGACTCAAATTTAGTTCCGCCTTCGCCGCAGCACTATACCATTTTCCCTTTTCGCTTTTCATGCGCCCCGTCATAAAGGACTTTTACCGCGAAATCCACCTCAACCGGTCTCCATCCCTTCCATGGTAATATGGCCTCATGGAAACCAAACGCCAGACGGCAAAAAAACTTATCCTGGGAATCGACATCGGGGGAACCAAGTGCGCCGTCGTTTTAGGCGATGAGAGGATGAGGATTTACGACCGCCTCTCCTTCCCCACCCAACCTCAGCGGGGCTGGAAGAAAATCCTGAACCAATTATTCAGCTCCATCGACGAAATCAAAAGCCGTAACGGCCTCAAGCCCGGTTCCATCCAAAAAGCCGGCATCAGCTGCGGCGGCCCCTTGGACAGTCAAAGGGGGTTAATCCTCTCGCCGCCCAACCTGCCAGGTTGGGACAAGGTTCCGATCGTTCGATTACTCAAAAGGAAGCTGAGGTGCCGGGTCAGCCTCGAAAACGACGCCAATGCCAGCGCGGTGGCGGAATGGAAATTCGGCGCAGGCCGAGGATGCCGGGACATGGTTTTTCTTACCTTCGGGACAGGTCTTGGCGCTGGGTTGATTTTAAACGGCAGGCTTTACCGGGGCGCCAATGACATGGCGGGCGAAGTTGGCCATATCCGGCTGGCACCCCATGGGCCTCAAGGTTACGGCAAAAAAGGCTCTTTCGAGGGCTTTTGCAGCGGGGGCGGCTTGGCAAGGATGGCACAAGTTAAGGGGTTGGCATTTACGGCTAAGGACCTGTGCGAATCGGTGAAACGAGGGGATAAAACCTCTCGGCAGATTCTAAAGACGAGCGGACAATATCTGGGAATGGGTCTTTCCATCCTCATCGACCTGCTTAATCCCGAACGGATTATCCTCGGAGGGATTTACTCCAGAAATGAAAATTTATTCCGCCCAGAGGCCCTCAAAATTATCCGTAAAGAAGCCTTATCCCGTTCCCGCACCGCCTGCCGGATCCTGCCCTCGGACCTAGGCGATAAAATCGGCGACATCGCCAGCCTTTCGGTTGCGGTGATGGATGATTTCAAGACTTAGCCATCCAACCCTACCCAAATGAAGTTCATTAAGCCAACGGAAAAGCAGGGTCTGTCCAATGAAGGTCCCTATCGTGGACAGCTTTGGCTCTTGCCAAAATTGACCTGCATCATAAACCCACCTGCGTCTTAAGGTTTAAACTTAAATCAGGCGCGGAAATGGGAGTCGGCCGCAAATATCAGGGGTCCGTCATGGGGCAAACTAATCGGGAAATCGCCAAAGTCGGATTTTGGGCAGCCTTGACCGCCCTGTCGGGATCAATCGGTTATGACACGGTCCAGATTCTCCAAATGGTTGGGGTCCTGCGCCCCCCTTGGGACGGGGTTTTCATTTATGGTTTTTCGCTGGTCATCCCCACGCCGTTTCTCATCGCCATGCTGGCGCTTCATTTCCTTGTCCCCGAGGAAAGGAAATTTTGGAGCCAAGCGGCCGTGGTATTTTCCTCTCTTTACGTCGTTTTTGGGACCTTCAACTACGTAGTCCAACTGGCCACCGTCATTCCGGCTTCGTTCCAAGGTACCCTGGAACCGATCCGACTGCTTGACCAGACGCCCCATTCCATGTTTTGGGATGCCGATGCCATCGGTTACCTCTTCATGGGTTTGGCCACCCTTTTGGGGGCGCGGGTCTTCACCCCGAAAGGACTGCAAAAATGGGCGAGAGGTTTTTTCCTGGCCAATGCCGCCATAACGCCTTTGGTCGCCATCGTTTATTTCTATCCCTTTTTCTCCACAACCCTGATCTGGCTTGCCTCACCTTGGGCCGTTACGGAAGGTGGATCCATCCTCATGCTGGTGCTTCTCTTCAAAAAAATGCGAAAAGGTTCTTTTGGCTTATAGTCCCCGACGGGCCCCGTCTTGGACAACAACGTTAGGCCATTGTGTTTGTTCGCGAAGTTTGAACCCCACAATTTATTACAGCTCGATCTCAATGCTGTCCTCGCCCAATAGGGCGACAATTTCCTTGAGCAGGCCCCTGGCGGGCTTGACCATCAAGCTGGGCCCCGCCTCCACCACCATCAAGCCGTGGTGGGTGGTCTGCATGTTGAAAAAAACCTTGGCCTTGCCGGGATACCTCTCGCAAACGGCCTTGACCTTGGGCAGGAGGCTGTCGTCCAGGCCCACCACGTTCATCGTGAGGCGGACTCCCTTGGCCCACTTGACCGCCATCTCACTCATATCAATGGCCTCGTTGGCGATGATTTGGATGCGGTCCCCGGACTTGTCCAAGCGGCCCCTTACGGCCACCAGCTTATCCTTGCCGAAAAGCGCCTGGTGCTTACGGTAAACCTCGGGCCAGGCGATGACCTCCGCGTGGGAATGGAGATCCTCCAGCACGAAGCGGCCGTAGAGTTCCTTGGTTTTCTTCACCGTGTTGGTGCTCAAGCCCCGGATGAGGCCCGCCACGCGGATCTCAAACCCATCGGGCAGTTCCTCCAGCTCATGGAGGGGGGTGACATAATGGTCCAGTTCCCACTCATGCTCGGAGAGGGGATGGCCCGACAGGTAAAAACCCAGCACGTCCTTTTCCCCCATCAAGATCTGGGCCGGGGAAAATTCCGAGGCTTCCTGCAGGGAATCCTTGGCCTCGGCTGAAATCATCTCGAACATGGAGGTTTGTCCCCTTTGGGAATCGGCTTGGACCACCTGGGACTGGCGGAAGGCCTTCTCCGCGGTGGCCTTGAGCGAGGCCCGGGAGGCTCCCGTAAAATCAAAAGCCCCGGCGAGAATGAGGCATTCCACCATCTTGGGCGTGAGGGTCTTCAAATCCACCCTGCGGCAAAAATCAAAGAGCGACTCATAGGGTTTGCCGTTGGCCCTGGCTTCCAATATGGCCGCCACGGCGGGGGTTCCGACATTCTTGATCGCCGACAGGGAGAAGCGGATTTGACCTTCCCGGGTGGCGGTAAATACATCACGGCTCAGGTTGACATCGGGCGGCAGGATCTTGATCCCCATTTTTTTGCACTCAAAGATGTACTGGGAAATTTTATCCTGGTTTCCAGCCTCGCTGGTGAGGAGGGCCGCCATAAATTCCGGCGCGAACCTGGCCTTTAAAAATGCGGTTTGGTAGGCCACCAGGGCGTAAGCCGCGCTGTGGGACTTGTTGAATCCGTATCCGGCGAACTTGGCCATTTGGTTGAAAATGGCTTCCGAAGCCTCCGGCGCGATATGCCGCTCCTTGGCCCCCGCGAGGAATTTACCCCTCATCTGCTCCATCTTCTCGGGGTTCTTGCTGCCCATGGCCCGCCGGAGCAAATCCGCCTGGCCCAAGGTAAAGCCCGCCAGGTCCTTGGCGATGCGCATGACCTGCTCCTGGTAAAGGATGACCCCATAGGTGGTTTTTAAGATCGGCTCCAAAAGGGGGTGAAGATATTCCACCTTCACTTGGCCTTTTTTTCGGTGGATAAAATCGTCCACCATGTCCGAACCCAGGGGCCCCGGCCGATAGAGGGCTAGGAGGGCGATCAAGTCCTCGATATTTTCCGGTTCCAGCTTCCGGATATAGTCCCTCATGCCCCGGGATTCCAATTGGAAAATACCGGTGGTTTTGGCTTCCTTCAGCAATTTGTAGGTAATCGAGTCATCCAGGGGTATTTCATAAAGCTTTAAATCCAAATTACGGTTCGCCTTGATCAGGTGGACCGTATCGTCAATCACCGACAGGGTCCGGAGCCCCAGGATATCCAATTTTAAAAGCCCCACGTCCTTCAGGGCGTTCATGTCATATTGGGTGAGGACCTCATCCCCCGCGCCGGTGCAAAGGGGGACCTTCTCGAGAAGCGGTTCATTGCCGATGATGATGCCGGCCGCGTGGGTGGACACATGGCGGATCAGGCCTTCCAAGGCCCGGGAAACATCCCACAATTTGCGGTAGGGCCCCTGCTCCTGCGCGATGGCCCGCAGTTCCGGAACCTTCCCGACCGCGTCCTCCAGGGTGACCTTGAGTTCATTGGGAATAAGTTTGGCGATGCGGTCAATCTCGGGAAGGGGGATCTCCAATACCCGGCCCACGTCCCTCAGGACCGCCTTGGCCGCCATGGTCCCGAAGGTCACGATGGAGGCCACCCGGTCCTTGCCGTAGGTCTCGGTGATATAGCCGAGGACTTCCTGCCTCCGCCGGTCGCAGACATCCACGTCAATATCCGGCGCGCTGACCCTCTCCGGATTGATGAAACGCTCGAATAAAAGATCGTACTTGATGGGATCCACTTCGGTGATGCCGATCAAATAGCAAACCAAACTGCCAGCCGCGCTTCCCCGGCCCGGCCCCACCGGAATTCCCTTTTGTTTGGCCTTGGCGATGAAATCGCAGACGATGAGGAAATAGCCGCTGAAACCAGTCTTCTTGATGATGGCCAGTTCCTCGTTCATCCTCGTCCGGATGGCGGGGTCGGATGCCTTGGCCCCGAAGCGCTTTTCCAGGCCTTCCAGGCTCAATTTTTCCAGGTAAGCGTCCTCGGTCAAGGCTTTGTCCGGCACGGGAAAGGAAGGCATGTAGGTTTTTTCAAATTCAAACGTCACGTTGCAACGCTCGGCGATTTGCAGGGTACGATGAAGGACTTCGGGCATTTCGCCGAAAAGCTGGGCCATCTCCTCGGCGGATTTAAGGTAATACTCCTCCGAACCGAGGGAAAAGTGGGCGGGATCGGAAAGGACTTGGCCCCGGCCCAGGCATTCAAGAATCTCGTGGAAGGGCGCCTCTTCCCGCCGTAAATAATGAACATCGTTGGTCGCGACCAGGGGAATGAGTGTTTTTTTTGATATTTCCACCAACTGTTTCTGGATCAGGCGGTCGGAAGGCTTGCCATGGTCCTGAAGTTCGAGATAGAAATGGTCCTTGCCGAAAATTTCCTGGTATTCCGCCGCCACCCGGAGGGCTTGGGGCGCCTCTTCCTTCAAAATGTACCGGTCGATCTCGCATGGGGAGCCGCCCGAAAGGGCGATCAAGCCCTTGCTGTGCCTGGCCAAAAGTTCCTTATCCACCCGGGGGCTGTGAAAAAAGCCCTGCAAATAGCCCGCCGAGGAAAGTTTCAAAAGATTTTGATATCCCTCCTGGTTTTCGGCCAAAAGGACCAGGGGAAAAACCGTATCCTGCCGTCCGTGGATTTGGGTCTTCTCAAAACGGGACCCCGGGGCCACCCCGATTTCGCAGCCGAGGATGGGTTTAAGGCCGTGGGACAAGGCGCTTTGGTAAAAGGCGACAGCGCCGAAAAGATTGGCCTTGTCCGTCAAGGCGACGGCCGGCATCTGGAATTCCCGCAGCCGGGCCATCAGGGCCTCGACCCGGATCGTGCTTTCCAGGATGGAGAATTGGCTTTGGAGGTGGAGATGGACGAATTCGGGACGGGTCATACCGGCATTATATCAAGACACTTCCGGCACGAAGTCTCAAAGACACGAAGGAAAGCTTAAAATAAAATAAAAATCCTTGTCTTTCTGAGAGTCTTCGTGGCTTCGTGTCGGCTTTGGAAGTTTTATTCCCACTCAATGGTGCCAGGAGGTTTGGAGGTAATATCATAGACCACCCGGTTGATGCCCCGGACCTCGTTGATGATGCGGTTGGAAATTTTTCCTAAAATCTCATGGGGCAGTTGGACCCAGTCCGCCGTCATGCCGTCGCTGGAATGGACCGCCCGGATGGCGCAGACATGATCGTAGGTTCTTTCGTCCCCCATCACCCCCACCGTGCGGATGGGCGTCAATACCGCGAAGGACTGCCAAATGGAATAATAGAGGCCCGCTTTTTGGATTTCCTCCGTCACGATGGCGTCGGCTTTGCGCAGCACCTCCAGCCTCTCCTTGGTGATTTCGCCGATGATCCGGACCGCCAGGCCCGGGCCAGGAAAGGGCTGGCGCCAAAGCAATTCCTTCGGGATTCCGAGCTTGGCCCCCAATTCCCTCACCTCGTCCTTGAAGAGTTCCCTCAGGGGCTCCACCAGCTTGAATTTCATGTCGGCCGGCAAGCCTCCCACATTGTGATGGCTCTTGATGACGGCCGAAGGGCCCTTAACCGAAACACTCTCGATGACGTCGGGATAAAGGGTGCCTTGGGCCAGGAAGTCAAAGGCGCCCCTTTGTTTCATCAAATACCGCGCGGATTTCTCAAACACCCGGATAAAGGTGCGGCCGATGATTTTCCGTTTTTGCTCCGGTTCGGAGACGCCCTGGAGGGCGGACAGGAATTCCTCCTCCACATCCTCGTAATGCAGGTCGATCTTAAGGCGCTTTTTGAACATTTCCTTCACCTGGACCGCCTCGTTCATCCGCAAAACACCGTTGTTCACGAAAACGCAGGAAAGCTGGCGGCCCACGGCCCGGTGGATCAGGGCTGCGGCCACTGTGGAATCCACCCCCCCGGAAACCCCGCAAAGCACCCGTCCCTTCCCGACCTGTTCCTTGATGTTGTGGACGGCCTGTTTGACGTAGGATTCCATGCTCCAGGTGGGCTTGCAGCCGCAAACCTTTTTGGCGAAATTCTCCAGGACTTTCTTGCCCTTCGCCGTGTGGACCACTTCCGGGTGGAATTGGACCCCGTAAATTTTCTTTTTCTCGTTTACGACCGCGGCGAATTTGCAGTTGTCCGTGGAGGCCAGGACCTTGAACCCGGGGGGCACGGCCGTGACGCTGTCGCCGTGGCTCATCCAAACGTTGGTGGCGGGAGGAATGCCGGCCAGGAGGCCCTTGGATTCCTTGATCTTGAGCTTGGCCAGGCCGAATTCCCTCTTCCCCGCCTTCTTGACCGCGCCCTCCAACAGATAGGAGGTCAATTGCATGCCGTAACAGATGCCCAGGACGGGAATGCCCTGCTCGAAGATGGATTTTTCCACGTGGGGGGCTCCGGGCGCGTAAACGCTGGCGGGGCCGCCGGACAAAATAAGTCCCTTGGGATTCTTGGCGAGGATTTCGGAGAGCGGCGCGTTATAGGGCAGGATCTCGCAGTAAACATGGCACTCGCGGACACGGCGCGCGATCAGTTGGCTGTATTGGGCGCCGAAATCAAGGACGATGATCGTGTCGTGGTTCATGAAAATCTCCAAAATTCGTCGTTCGTCCTACGCTCTTCGTCCTCCGCTTAAGATTTCAATCTTGAAGCGAACGACGGAAGACGGATGACGAAGGACGGCAGTTAGTCGAAGTTCCCGTAGAAAGCCTTCAAGATGTGCGGCCGGAGGATGAACTCCACCTTCGCCCCTTCTTCGGACTTTTCCACCATTTTTTCGGAAGCCTGGAAGTGCTCCAAGGTGTCGTAT
The DNA here is from genome assembly GCA_964624625.1 of uncultured bacterium. GTDB lineage: Bacteria > Oederibacteriota > Muellerivitia > Muellerivitales > Muellerivitaceae > PALSA-1180. The sequence continues at coordinate 19,853 of CAZUXW010000010.1, read as the reverse complement.
TCGGTATAAACCAGGAAAGTGTCGTCGTTATTGATGGCCCGCTTGGAATAGCAGCGGATACATCCGGGAACCATTTTTTCCTTCGTGATGTAATCGCTCAAAATATCCGTGACCTGGGCCTGGTGGCCTTTACGGGCCGAGATCATCGCGACGGATACAATCATTGAAAACCTCCTCGAAAATCAGTCAACAGTCGACAGTCAACAGTCAACAGTCGGCAGCTAAACTTTTAAAGCAATCTTATTCCGGCTGTCGGCCGTCGACTGTGGGCCGTCGACTAATCTAAATAGTAGTTCGGCGCTTCTTTCGTGATGACGACGTCATGGGGATGGCTTTCCTGGTAGCCAGCGGAGCTGATCTGGACGAACTTGCCGTTTTCCCTCAAGTCTTTCAGGTTCGGGGTGCCGCAATAACCCATCCCAGCCCGGAGGCCCCCGATGAGTTGGAAGATGAGCTCGGAGAGCTGGCCCCGGTATGGAACCCGGGCCTCAATGCCCTCCGGCACCAGTTTCTTAGCGTCCGTGACGCCTTCTTGGAAGTAGCGGTCGGCGCTTTTTCCCTTTTGCATGGCCGCCAGGGACCCCATGCCGTTGTAAACCTTGAACATACGGCCCTGGAGGTTGATGACTTCACCCGGGGATTCTTCCGTCCCCGCGAAAAGGCCACCCAGCATGACCGCGTCGGCTCCCGCCGCGATGGCTTTGGTGATGTCTCCGGAGTACTTAATGCCGCCGTCGGCGATGATGGTGACCTTGGCTTTTCGGGCGGCTTTCGCGCACTCGGCGATGGCCCAGATTTGGGGCACACCCACTCCCGTCACGACCCTAGTCGTGCAAATGGAGCCTGGCCCGATCCCCACCTTGACCACATTAGCTCCGGCGTCCGCGAGGGCCTTCACCGCGTCCCCCGTGACCACGTTCCCGACGATGAGCGCCAGCTTGGGATATTTTTTCCGGATCAACTTCACCGTCTTGAGGACGCCTTCCGAATGGCCGTGGGCCGTGTCAATGACCAGGGCGTCCACCCCGGCGTTGACCAAACCTTCCGCCCTCTCTTCCGTGTCCCGGGCCACGCCGATGGCGGCCCCGACCCGGAGGCGGCCTTGGGAATCCTTGCAGGCGTTGGGGAACTTAATCCGCTTGTTGATGTCCTTAATCGTGATCAGTCCCTGCAGGTTTCCTTTTTTGTCCACGACCAGTAATTTCTCGATGCGGTGCTTGTGGAGGATCTCCGCGGCGGCCTCCAGCGTGGTTCCCACGGGAGCGGTGACCAAATCTTCCTTCGTCATGACTTCCTTCAGGCTCTGGTCGGCCCTTTTGACGAACCGCAAGTCCCGGTTCGTGACGATGCCCACCAACTTTCCGTCCTTTTGGACGATGGGGATTCCCGAGATGTGGTAATGCTTCATGATGGAAAGGGCGTCGGAAACCTGCTTGTCCGGGGCCAAGGTGATGGGATCGCTGATCATGCCGGCTTCGGAGCGCTTGATCTTGTCCACCTCGCCGACCTGCTGCTCAATGGTGGAGTTTTTATGGACGATTCCCATACCGCCTTCCTGGGCCAGGGCGATCGCCAGCCTGGCTTCGGTGACCGTATCCATGGCGGCGCTGATGATGGGAATCGTTAATTTAATGGAGGGGGTTAAAAAGGTGGAAACATCGGTTTCATTGGGAAGCACGCTGGACTTCTGGGGCACAAGCATGACGTCGTCGTAGGTCAGGGCTATCGTCAGCTTGTCCGGCTCGATCATGCCGACATTCCTTTCGAAGTTCTACAAAGAGGTCGGTATTGTGCCGATTTCCTTAATTTCATTTTTTCAAAGGTAAATCGGTGCATAAAATCCCCCAGGGAAGTTGCGTTAATATAGTCGGAGAGGGAAAGAGTGTCAACATCCTCAAAGGAAGGCGCTGGGTGTCAGGTATCAGGTCCCAGGTCCAAGTTTTGGATTAAATCTAATGCTGGTCCCCGGCGCCTTGCCCCTTGAACCTTTTATGGGTTGGTCAATGCCACAATTGAAAATCGGCCTTATAGCCCTGGATATCCTTTTTGGCCAGAAACCACCGCAGGTGGTCCGACAAGGCCGCCATATAGCGGTTTTGGTTCATGGCCTGCACTTGCCAGTCCCTGTCCTGCTTGAGTTTTTCCACCCCTTGGACATGCTTCACGTAAAGCTGGTCCGGCGTGTCCTTGGGAAAAAATTCGCTGACCAAATATTCCATTTGCTGGTCCTTCCCCTCCCAACCGTTGGTGGAATACCAAACGCCGTTGGTAAAGAGGGTCACGAAGGATAGGTGCGGGGTGATCTGTCCCGGCGTTTTGAGGATCTCGCTGTAGGTGCCGATATTGTCCTTAATGCCCACGTCAAAATAATTGGGAGAAGGCAGCTGGGGAATGGTCATTTGCATCAGGGGGGAAAAGCCCATGGTTTGCACTTGGTTCTGCAAATCCGTATAGGTGGTCACGTCCATCTCGCTGATTTGCCCCGAGTTCACCTGGATAAAATGGATGGGAGGGACGGTTTCCGCCATGGCCACGGTGGGCCGGTCGAGGTAGGCGCCGATTCCAACGACCGCTCCCCCCAGTAGGGTAAAGACCACCGCCAAGAAAACATAGGTCGGGACCTTGAGCTTTTGCGCCAAGGGATCGAACATTTCATAGGACCGCCGGACGAGAAATTTAACCCAAATTTTGGCCAGGGAATAAACCTTGTTTTTTTTCTTGGCTGGCGCGATGGGAAGACCCGCTACCTTGTCCGGAGTCAGGGGCAAGGGGTCCGCCGAAGCGGGCAGGTCCGGGACAGCCGGGGATTTCGGGAATGGAGGCAGTGAGGATGGCGCCCCAGCGGTTAAAGAGTTCAAATCCAATGAAGGTTTGTTGGAACCCATGGGAGCTTGTTTCAAAACCGGCGGCGCCAGGGAAGGCGGCTTCTCCAGAGGGGGCAGCGGAAAGTCTATTTTCGAGGGTGAACTTGGGGAAGGCGTCAATTTTGGCGGAGGCGTTATGGAAGGCGGAGGCGATTGGGAAGGGTCCGGCATTTCGAATTTGGGGGGCGGAGCTTTGGGAGGGTCCGCTTTGGGAGCGGCGGAAGGCGCCGGAGCCCCCAAAAGGCCTAATAGGTCGTCATCCAATCCCCTTCCCTTGAAATTCAGGGGCGATCCGGCGGACGGGGAAGGGGCCAAGGAAGGCGGCGCGGCCTGGGAAAATTTCTTTTTGCAGGAAAGACAGAGGGGTTGTCCCATTTCCACGTCCAGGCAATCGGCGCAATAGGGCATTTGACAGCGGGAACAATAACCCGCCGCCAGCCTTTCACCATGGGTTACGCAATTCACTTCCGGCATTGAAAACCCCCGACCACAACTTCGCTGTGGCCACAGATTGACACGGATAAACAAGGATTCATTTTGAAGCCATTTCCACTTCCATCTGAGTTAATCCCTGTGCTTCCGCGGCAACATCAGCCGTTTCCTTTAATCGCTATCAAATCCATTTCCACCGAGGCGTTTTTGGGAAGCGCCGAAATCTGGACGACCGCCCGGGCCGGAGGGTTTTGGGGAAACCTCTGTGCCAGCACCAGGTTGAGGCTCTCAAAATCGCCCAAATCCTTCAAGTAAACCGTCAACTTCACCGCCCGGTCCAGCGAGGAACCGGCGGCTTTCAAGACCGCCTCAAAATTGTCCAAAATTCTTTTAGCCTGCGCCGAAATATCGCCTTGAATCAGCTGGTTCGTCCGGGGATCCAGCGGAATTTGGCCTGAACAGAAGATGAAAGGGCCTGCGTCAATGGCCTGGGAATAGGGCCCGATCGGTTTTGGCGCTTCATCCGATGATATCACTTTTCGTTCCATAAATTCCCTTCCCCCATCCGCGGCTCCTCCCCAAATTAGGAATGAATATCCAGAAGTTGGGAATGACGCACATTTTAATTCCAAATTCCTTATTCCTCATTACTAATCGCATTTATCGCGGCTCAATCCTCCTGGCGCTCACCACTCCCTGGACCCGCCCCAGCTTTTTGAGCACCTTTTCCAGCTGGTCCGCTTGGGAAATGCCGATGACAAAATAGCCTTGGGCCCAACCGCCGTCCTGGGCCTTGGCGCTGGCTTCGTTGATCAGGACGCCTTCCTCGGATATGGCCAGGAGCATATCCGCCAGAAGCTTGCCCCGGTCTTTGGCTTTCACTTCCACCGCGACCTCGTAGACCTGGCCCCCGTTCCCTTCCCAGGAAACGGGAATCGTCCGGCTTTCCCCCTCCGGCAATTGCAGTGTATTCGGGCAATCCGTTCGGTGGACGGATATGCCCCTGCCGCGGGTGACATAGCCGACAATGGGATCGCCCGGTACCGGCGTGCAGCAACGGGCGAAGCGGATGAGAAAATCCTTTTGTCCCCCGATGGAAACGCCCTTGCCGGGGCTTCCCGGCGCCGTAACAGGAACGCTTTTGGAAGGCTTGGGTTCGGCGGCCTTTTCATCCGGATGCTTATCCCCCTTCGGCCCGTGGTCCTCGGGATGAAGCTTGGCCAGCAATTTATTTAGAACCTGTTTCGCGGAAATTTCCCCATGGCCCGTGTTGGCCAGCAACTCGTTCAAGTTATGGCAGCCGAAGGATTCGGCCAGCCCCTCCAGGGTCCCGGATTTGAGGGCCGCGTTGAAATCAATGCCCAGGCGGGGGGCTTCCTTTTCCAGCATATGCTTGCCCTTATCCACCTCGTCCGCGGAAAGATGGGTCCGGAACCAGTGGCGGATCTTGTTTTTGGCCCGGCTGGTCACCACGATCTTGAGCCAATCCCGGCTTGGCACCCGGGAGGATTGGGTCAGGACTTCCACAATGTCCCCGTTCTTAAGGGTGGACCTCAGCGGCACCATCTGGCCGTTCACCTTCACTCCCATCGTATGGGTTCCCACATCCGTGTGGACGGCATAGGCGAAATCCAGGGCGGTGGCGCCCCGGGGCAGTTCCTTGACTTCGCCGGTGGGGGTAAAGACGAAGACCTCATCGTCGAACAGGTCCACCTTCATGGCCTCGGCGAACTCGGTGGTGTCCTTGATGTCCTGCTGGAGGTCCAAGAGCTGGCGCATCCAGGCGAATTTTTGGTCTTCCTTCTCCGCGGCCCTGCCCTCCTTGTAAATCCAGTGGGCCGCGATCCCTTCCTCCGCCGTGCGGTGCATTTCGTAGGTTCTTATTTGGATTTCCACCGGCTGGCCCTCGGGTCCCATCACGGTGGTATGCAGGCTCTGGTACATGTTGTTTTTGGGCATGGCCACGTAATCCTTGAACCGGCCCGGAAGGGGCTTCCAAATGGTGTGGACCATGCCCAACACCTCGTAGCACTCTTTCACCGTGGTGGTTAAAACCCGGATGGCCATCAGGTCGAAAATCTCGTCAAAGGTTTTTTGCTGGACCACCATCTTGTTATAGATGCTGGTGAAGTGCTTCGAACGGCCTTCCACTTTGGCGCTGATGCCGGATTCCTTCATCTTGGTTTCCATGATCCGGATGACGTTTTCCAGCAGTTTTTCCCGCTCCGCCTTTTTCATGGCGATCTTCTCGACCAGGTCGTAATATTCCTTCGGCTGGAGGTAGCGGAAGCAGAGGTCCTCCAATTCGCTTTTGATCTTGGCGATCCCCAGCCGGTGGGCCAGGGGCGCGTAAAGGTCCAAGGTTTCCTTCGCCATTTTTTGGCGCCGGTCCGGCGGCAGGAAATCGAGCGTCCGCATGTTGTGGGTCCGGTCCGCCAGTTTGATCAGGATGACCCGGACGTCCTTGGCCATGGCCACCAGCATTTTGCGGGTGCTTTCGGCGTGGACCAGGGCCGCGTCCTGGAACTTGCGGGTGGAAATCTTGGTAACGCCCTCGACTAATCCTGCCACTTCCTCCCCAAACTCGGCCTTGAGCTCGTCAAAGGTGACCTTGGTGTCCTCCAGGATGTCGTGGAGGAGTCCGGCCGCGATGGTGACCGAATCCATATGAAGCTCTGCCAGAATCTCGGCCACGCCGACCAAATGGGTTAAATATTCCTCCCCCGAAAGGCGCTGCTGGCCCTGATGGGCCTTTTTGGCGAATTCATAGGCTTTTTGGATGAGGGGGCGGTCGAGGGAGCTTTCGGACGGTGAAAGGCCGAGGGACGAGGACGTGGATTTATCGATTAAGGTCTGGATGCTCATGTTGAACCTTGCCGGCGGAAAGGCAGCTGCCGCGATACCTCACGCGCCATAAGTCCCGCCCCCCGTAGGAAACAAGACCTTCCCTCATAATCTAACATTCAAAACAGGCCCCGGCAAGGCAAAGGGGCTAGGCAGGCGGAATACCGCAAATAAACATGAAGGCAATAGACGAACCCTCCAACCCAACCGGCAAAAATCCGGTAAAACATAACCGCCGCATCCATCACCCATTGGGATGTAACTATTTTGATTTTTCGATCGCCTCGAGTTCTTCGCCCCTTTTCATCCAATAATCTTCCCCTGGAAAAAAGGACTTTAGCCGCTTCAATTCCATTCCCGCTTCCGGATAGTTCTTATTCGCCATGTCATTCATAAAATTCAAGGCTTGGGGCGGATAAAACAAGAATGGATTCGGCGGTCTCGGTCCATTCGGGCTTAATTTTTCTCTTACCCGGTATAGGCCCAAAGGACCATTGACCGAGACCGGCTCCAATCCGGCCTGGACAAAGCCGGATAGTTTTTCCCATTCCTCCGCGGTCAAAACATACTGGTGATATTCCCTTGAATGGAGGGGTCCGAGCTCCTTTTCAAACACAACGTGGGTGATTCCCAACTCCCGGAGCCTCCTCAGGATCCCCCCGGAATCTTTTTCATTACGCGCAGCGGCGGCGAAAAACGGTTCGTCAAAAACCGAATTGGCATAAACAGGCCTTCCATAGTAAAGAACCCTGGCATCGCCGACCGATAGGAGCCTGGCCTCTTTCGGCAAACTTTCCACCAATTTATTCATGTAACCGGACGCCATTTTCCGGGCCAGATATTCTTGACGCGTTTCCCTTCCGCTCCAAATCCCCCAACCGTCAAATTGGGCGGCGCTCACGGAGAGGTATTGGCCAAAACAAAAAAAAGCGCTGGCTACCACTGCGCCGGCCCAAAGCGATTTCCATCGCCCCGGCACGAGAGATTCCAGGCCAACCGAAAGAACCGTGAAGGCCAGGACAAAAGCCGGCATCGAAAATCGGAGCATGTGGGACAGGGTCAACCCAAAAGCGAAGGATAAAAGAAGGGTTCTTCCCAGGAACCTCAAGGTTGGATTTTGAAACCGCAAAAGGAAAAAAAGCGGCAAGAAGGCAAGCAGCAGGGGTCCGATAAACTGGTCGTCGCCCGCCCCCGGAATGGTTAAGCGCCATGGCAGATTTAAGAGAGATAGAATTCCGTGATCTATCGGGAGGAACTGCTGATTCTCATGGAGGAGCCTCGCCTGGCTCCAGGCTGGAAACTGGCGGCCGCCCATCCAGGAAACAGCGTAGGGGAAAAAAGCATTGCCAGTGAAGCAGGCATTCTTAAGAAGCCAAGGTCCCACCTCCAAAAAGAGGATTGCTGAAAATACCATCCAACCCTTTCTTTGAAGAACCGACCTTCCGTCCCGCCACAAAAGGGCCGCTAACGCCGCACCGATCCCAACCACCGCCGTGGGCTTGATGGTAAGCGCCACTCCGGCGAAAATTCCAGCCGCGACGATCCAGTTCCGTTTCTTTTCCGAAACTCCCTTCTCCACCGAATAAAAGAACAGAAGCAGGTCAAAGGTGAGGAGCCCGTCCACCCGGACCGCCCAGGAGTTCAGGTATAAGAGGGGAAAAGTAAGGACCGCGACGGCCGCCGCCGCTCCCGCCTTGGAACCAGCCAATTCCTTGCCCCAGCCATTACAAAAAAGGGCGGTCCAAAACAGAACGAAAGCGGCCAAGACCTTCGCCCCCTCCGTTCCCGCGATGGTAAAGCCGTTCATAAAAAATAAGGAACCGCCGTGGAAATAACCGGATAACAAGTGGGTGGGGTAATCGCAAATGCCGTGATTCCAAACCCAAAAAGACGGCATCCCCAAAAAGTAATTCAAGGAATCATAAAAGGTCTCGGGAAGGAGGCTGTGAAGCAGGAGGAATCCCATATAAAAGATGGAGACCAACCAGAACCAAATCGGGATACCTTGAGGCCAAACAACGGAAAAATCCTGGTCCGGCAGTTTTAAAACGTCCCTTAAGAACAAAAGGGTCAAAAAAACGAACCCCGCGAGCCACAGGGGTTCCACCCATAAGCGCACCAGGCCCAGCCCCATCCAAAGAAGATTTAAAAGAAAAACGCCGAAACCAATTTCCAGGCAAAAACGAACCGGCTGGGGGGCTTCCAACGAAAGCCAGCGAAACAGCCTTTTGCCCAGGGTCTGGAAAATCCCCATGACCAAAATACCGGTCGAGAAGGCTAAAAAGGACTCCTTCCAAACGAGAAGCCTTTGGCCAATACTCGTTAGGTGCGGGGTGAAGGGAGCGGCGGCGGAAGGAATAGCGGGGAAAAAATGAGGCCAGCTACCGTAAAGCTTGAAAAAAAATAAAGTGAAAACAAAGGAAACCCAAGCGGCCATACACCCAAAAAACCAGGGATTGGATCCGAATTTAAGGGTGGCGGGGGATTTGGGGGGCAAGGCTTTCTCCGATACGGGATTGGCCTTCATTTTATACTACTGTCGTCTTACCAACAAAAAAGCGCCCTGTTTTTGGAAACAGGACGCTTTGGGTGTCTTTTAGATAAAGATTTTTACGAAAGAACGGCTTCTTTCAAATCTTTCAAAACGCGGAACTTCACGACTTTCTTGGCCGGGACATTAACCATTTCACCGGTCCGAGGATTGCGCGCCACACGGGCTTTGCGGTCTTTCAACTGAAACACGCCGAGGCCGTCCAGCTTGATTTTGTATTCCTTCTTCAAAGTCTTGTAAATCGTGCTGCGCAGGGCTTGCATAACATTGTCCACATCTTTTTTCTTCAAGCCTGTTTGTTCAGCTAAAGTCCCCAACAGTTCGCTCTTGGTCAACGTCCACCTCCTGGATATTGGAATCCGGCCCATTTATACAGGAATGGGGGGTCTATGGCAAGGATTTTTAGTGTTTTTTAAGGGTTTTTGAGGGATTATCCCAAAATTCCCTTTGTTTCAGGGGGTATTTAAGAGCGTTTTTTTAGGAAGAATGCGTTTTATTGGCTTTTAACTGGATAAATGTCGATGCAAGGTCCTTGGACTGACACTCATTAAACTGGCCAATTGGGTACGACGTAATTTTTGTTGGCTTAAAACCTGTTGTAAAAAGGTCTTTGAAAATTCTTTTCTGGCCTGAAACAAAGAGGTTTTTTGAGCCATCGCCTTTTCCGTGAGGGATTCGGCCAAACGGGATACAAAGGCATGGGCAATTGGAACAGGTTTATCCTGGAGTAGAACGTTCCTGATTCTTTCGGCCAAACTTTCCCGATCCAGCGCGGCCCACAGGACATCAATTACACCTGATTTCATCGCCGTAATCACATTAGGCAAATCAGGCACCGTAAAAAGGGCCATTTGAACGGCGTTGGGTTGGAAGTTCTCAATCGTTGAATAAAGGGAGGCGGGATTCCGCTGAATCAGATGCCAATCCAGCAATAACAGCTGGAATGATTGATGGGTTAACATCCCTAAGGCGGACTCAAGGTCGGCTACTGCGGTCGTTTTGGCCATTTCGGAGCAAAGGCCGGTCAATATATCCCTAAAATAACCGTCATCCTCCAGGACAAGAATTTGAGCGTTATTTTGAATCACCGGACCCTCCCTCGTTGCCGCTTTAACTTAGGTAAAATAGCAGAAAAGCCCCATGGGGGGCATCATCTTTTTCATGATTTTTGTGTAAAGGGCATCCTAACCAGGAATTGGGTGCCTTTGCGGGGATGGGTCTTAATGGTTAAATTCCCAAGATGTTCCTGGATAATCCTACGGCAAATAGCCAACCCCAGCCCGGTTCCCTCGTCTTTAGTTGAAAAAAAGGGGTTAAAGATTTTTTCCAGGTTTTGTTTCGGAATACCAGGGCCCGAATCCCCAATTTCCAACTCAACCCACTTTTTCCCTGATTTACGCGACAAACGCGAGGATATTTGGACCAACCCGCCCGGTCCCGCGGCTTGAAAGGCGTTGAGTAATAAATTCATGACCAGGCTTTGGATTTGGTGGCCATCCCCGCTCAAAAAAAGTCCCTCGGGATTCCGGACGGTCAACCGGCTTTTTTTCAGTTCAAAATGAGGCTTCAAGAATTGAACCACCTGGTTCACCACATCCCTCAAGTCGACCTGTTTATTTTTGCCCTGGGAGGGATGGGAGTAATTTAAGTAGGCTTCGGTCAAATGGGTCAAATGGGATATTTCCCGAATCATCACTTTTTGAAATTCTTCCAAAAACATCGAATCGTTCTTTTTTCGGGGAAGCAGTTGGACCAAAGTCCCCATCGCGGTAAGGGGATTCCGGATCTCGTGGGCCATCGCCAGGGACATGAACCCGGCCAATGATTTTCGATCGACAACCTCCAGGCGCTTCCAGAGCGAGATGTTTTCCAAGTAAAGCCCCGCCCGTTCCACGGCCCATTTCATGAAATGGTTCTCCTCCCTGTTCAATCCACCGCCTTTCGGGGGGAAGCCCAGGGCGAAACAAGCGGTCCAGTTTCTCCCATTTGGGACTGGCCAAATTCCAAGCCAGGCCCCTCCGCCCGCCTTCGGATGAAACCACGGCCTGGGGCTGGTATTGAAGCGCCGTTGGATCGCCTCCCCTTCTCCGGGGCCAAAGGCCGGCGAGCCATTCTCCCTTATCAAGTCGTCCCCCCGGCGCAGGGCGAAAACAACCGACCTGACCCCCAGGGTTTTTCGAATTTGATTTTCCATCGACTTCCATTTAAAACGGGAACCATGGCCGTCCGGAAAACAACGGCTGAAATTTTGGCAGGCGGAGAACCAATTCAAGGGGCACCAGTCAATGTTGATTTAAGCGTTTCATCGGATTTTTATCAAAGCTCCCGCCGACCGGGGACTTGCGAATCCGGTTAGAGGTTGCGGAATCCGATCCCATGTTCCCGGCGCTTCCTGACGATTTTTTTATAATCATCCTCAAGATTCAATTCTTTAATTTTCCAAATCAAGGTGTTCCGGTGGAGGCCCAAGGTGGCCGCCGTCCTGGTTTGGTTGCCGCGGGTCCGCTCCAACACCTTGCGGATATATTGGCGCTCAAATTGACGCCGCACCCTCTTCAGCGACAGCTTGGCCTCTTCCTTGGTTTTTGCCAAATCGATCTGCTTGACCAGGATATCCAGCGGAATATCCTCCAAAGTGAGGGTTTCTTTTCCGGCGAATAGAACCATCATTTCGATGCTGTTTTCGAGTTCGCGAATATTTCCCGGCCAAAGATATTGGGTCAGGAATTGAACCGCTTCCTTTTGGATGTTTTTCACGTGAACCTTCGCTTTTTGGTTGGCGACCTTGAGAAAATAATCCATCAATTCCGGAATATCCTCCCGGCGCTCCCGGAGCGGCGGAATGACAAGATTGAGGGAGCCCAAGAATTGAAATAAATCCTTCCGAAAGGTTCCCCTCTCCACAGCCAAGCTCAAATTCACCTCGCTGGCGGCAATGATCCTGATGTCCAGGGGGACCAAGGCTTGGCTCCCCAGCCTCGAGACTTTTCTCTCCAAAAGGGTTTTCAGTAATTTATCCTGGATTTCGAGCGGTAAACGGTCCACTTGATCCAGAAAAAGGGTGCCCTTGTCCGCGAATTCCAATTTTCCGATTTGGGGCGTCCCCCCCCTGGATTCCTCGCCAACTTCCCCGAACAACTCCCTTTCCATCTGGCTTTTGGAAAAGGAGCCGCAACCGACCGTGATAAAAGGTCCCATGGCTCGGACGCTTTCCGTGTGAATTTCCCTGGCCACCTCGTCCGTGCCAGATCCCATTTCCCCCAAAATCAGGACTGGCAGCTCGGCCGTCGCTGCGCCGGAAATTTTTTTTGAGACTTCCTGGAGGGCCTTACTGCCGCCGATCAAGCTGATGGGCTTTTTCTTGTTCATTTCCAGTCGGAGAAACCTGTTTTCCTTTTCCAGAGCCCGCTTGGCCAGGACCCGCTTGATGAGCTCGTACAATTCATCGATTCGGTAGGGCTTCGTGATGTAGTCGTAAGCGCCCAGTTTCATCGCTTCCAACGCCGTGTCCACGCCGGTCAGGGCTGTCACCATAATGACGTCAATGGTCTCGTCCCGGCGCTTGATCTGTTTCAATAGATCAATCCCCGATCCATCCGGAAGCATGATATCCAGCAGGCAAAGGTCAAATACCTGGTTTTTGAGGACCTTCAAGGTGGTTTTAGCGTCCCCCGCGAAGGTCAAGTCGTAATCATCCTGCAGGGCCAGGCGAAAGGATTCCCGGACGCTTTCCTCGTCATCCACAATCAATAAAACTGGTTTCAATGGGCAACCTCGGGCGCGATTTGGAGCGGACCCCGCCCCTGTCAACGATCGCCCTTATTATATTTTTTTCGGGGATTTTATTAAAGAGATTAGGGGAAGATTCGCAAGATTTTTTGGGCCTTTCGGGGTGGCTTGGGTTTGCGGGGCGGCGGCACCGGCCAATCCGCCGTTTGGCAAAAAGGAGCAAGATCGGCCCGGAGCGAATCATCCTCCAATAGCCTCAAATACAAAAAGAGGTATTCGCTGGCCAATCCACAGCGGTCTCCGAAGGTCGAACGGGCCTTTTGGACGATAGTTAGATATTGGGCTTGGTTCGGAGCCTCTTCCCCTGCTCCCAAAAGTTTAACCGATTTGAAATTTCGTTTCATCGCCCTTAAAACCCAACGATCCACGGGAAAAGCGGAAGGTTGGTCCATGGAAAAAAGAAGGATGCAATCGGCTATTTTCGGCCCGATTCCGTCAAGGGACATCAAGGCTTCCCTGGCTTGATCGCAGGGAATGGTTTTCAAATAATTCAGGGAAATGACCCTCGCCTCCACCGCCCTGGCCGCCCGGATCACCCGATCCGCCCTAGCCCGGTAGTTGTTGGTGAAGGCCCTTAAAGTGTCCGGAGAAAGTTGAGCCAGGTCTTTCGCCAGTGGGAAAGCGTGAAAACCTGGCGCGCCGGGGATCGACCGGCCAAATTTTACGCAAAATTTTTGGAGCGCCCTGCGGATGACCTTGACGGATAAACCCTGGGCGAACATATAGGAGATGACGCATTCCCAAGGATCCTGCCGGATCAACCGGAGGCCCCTTAATAGGCCGACGGGCGTTGCCAGTACCGGATCCCCTTTCAGGGAAGCCGCCCATGCCTCCAAGTCCTCTTCCAAGTTCAGGTAGCGGAAAAGCCATAGGCTAACCGGTTCCCCTTCCACCGAACTCGAACTGCACTCCCAATGAAGATGATCGCCTTCCTGCTGAAGGCGCCAAAAAACCTGCCCGGCAATTCCCTGAAACCAACCATGGACATCCGGGCCATTCCAGCGAAAACATTGTCCGCAAAGCAGGGTCAGGCCCAAGGAAAAAGGCCTGGGTAAGGAAAGGGTTCCCCTCACCATTTCATCTCATTCTCCGGTAATAAGCCGCGGCCACCATTAAAAACAAAAGGGGTAAAAGAGTGTTCTTGTCCCAGGTCCCGAAATAAAGACATCCCAGCTGATTCAAAACAAAACAGACGGCTAAGGCCCAAGCTCCCCAACGGCGCATCATCCAAAGACCCCCATAGCAAACCACCAGGGAAGTAAAACTGAGGGAACGAAAAAGGGCGTAAGCCTTTCCTATATTTAAAACCGCCGGGGTATAAACCAGGATCATGCCGAAGGAACAGGCGGCGAAACCAAGGAGGCAGATAAGGGTCAGGAGAAGAGGGCGTTCGGATTTCATGGGGAAATGATAATCGTAAAGGGGCCAAATACCAACCAGTCGTCGAAACCAGGCTGAAAAGTCAGCCCCGCCTCTTGGATTTGCGGCGCTCCTTGCGGCGCCGGGGATCCTGGATGGCTTTGGGTTGCTCCACCCAGCGGCGGGATCCCTGCCGGCGTTCACCTTTTTTACGGTCGGCAATGGGTCGGTCGATGAGATAAATTTTCATTAGAAATTCTTTAAACCAACCCATGATCGCCCCTATTAAGGAAATTGAACCACAGAGTGAACCGAGTTACACGGAGTACAAAATTTCCTTTTTTACCAGCTTTGATTCCGGCAGCTAAATCTTTAAGTTTACAGTCCCTCATTGGTTTTTCTTACTTTGTTCACTCTGCGTAACTCTGTGGTGAAATGCTTTGGTTTACCGGAGGTTGACCACCCTCGGATTTCCCCGCGAGTCATCCGGCTTGTCGCGGTCCTGGCTTCTCTTTTGTTTTTGAATTTCCTGGCGGGCCCTCCAGCTGTTCCACAAGGCCAAACAAGCGATGAGAAGCGCCAGCAGGAACAACGCGTTCGAAATGCCTAAACCCCGCCCCACGTCCCGAAGGGACTGGGAAATCTCATCCAACCTTTTCGTCGTTTGTACTTGGGCTCCGCTCAACTCCCGGTATTGGTTGAAGGAATCCCTTTCCAGCAGGAACGCCACGGTCTGGACCCGGCTTTCCAGTTCGGCGAGTTTTTTGTTATCGACCCGGGGGGAACCATTATTGTTAATGATCCTTTCCTTCAAAATCGTCACGGGAGCCGGCGGGGGCGCGGGAGCTGCCTGTTCCACCGTGGCGGGCTTTCCACCGATCCAAATAACCGTTTTCCGGGCCGTGTCCTTCTCGGAAATTAAAATACTCAGCAGGCCTTCGGCTTTCGTGAACTTGGGATTAATTTGAAGGGCCTTGGTATCCATGAGGATCGCTTGGTCAAAATCCCCCGCCAGGTAGGCTTGAAGGGCGCCCTGGTATAAATCGTCCGCCGACTCCCCTGAAACAACCCCTTCGGCATGGAGTAATACCGGGGATAAGAACAGAATGATTAAACCCATGCCCATTTTCATTTTTAAGCCCATCACCATCCTCCTTAAATTCACCGGCACATTTTACACGTTAATCCTTTTCCTTGCCTATGATTTAGCCAATAATGATTCACCAGGCTCGATCCATAAAATACTTAAAAATTACCCCTTCAACATCATGAAAACGCCCATTCGACCGGTCATTTTCTTTTCCGAGGCTTCGGCCCGGTGCGAATAAAACAGGTCAAGGTTTTGGATTGTGCAAAGCTCGGACCGGATCAGGTTCTCCTTGGTCATCCCGATCTCAATTAATTGCCTGGCATTGGCCTCGGAAAGGTTTAATTTCCAATGGGATTGGCCGCTGCCCTCCAAAACCTCCTCGGCCCAGGGGAAGACCCCCTCAAACTGGTTTTTCACGTCCGCCCCGACTTCGTAACAACAGGCTCCAATACAGGGGCCTAAAACCGCCCTCACTTCCTCCGGCTTGGTACCGTAAGCCTCCCCCATCGCCAACAGGGTTTTTGCCGCCACGTGGCTGACTGTTCCCCGCCATCCCGCATGGGCCAGGCCGATGGCTTTGTGAATGGGGTCATAAAATAAAACCGGCAGGCAGTCCGCCACCAGGATCATGATGGGAATCCCAATTTCCTTGGTGATGATTCCGTCGCCTTCCCCCAGGGATCCTCCCTTTTTCGCCTGGACCTGGTTCGCGTCCAGCTTCAGGACCTTATCGCTGTGGATTTGGTCCACCGACACGGCCCGGTCCAAATCGATGCCCAGGACCCGGGACAATAGATCCCGGTTTTCGCGGACCCTTAGGGAATCGTCCGAGACTTTGAGGCTGATATTCAAGGAGCCGAGGGATCCGCGGCTCACCCCGCCTAACCTGGTGGAAACGCCTTGGACGAGCACCTTGGAGTCCGCCAGCCTTGGGAAATCCAAGACTAGGGTGCCCCCCTTCTGGTGCTTAACCGCCTCAGCGCCGAGCTTGCTGGTTATCATGCTCCTCCTTACGGTTTTCACTATGTCCCACCCGGTTCACCTCGTCGCGGTAGGCAAGGATGCCCTCGGCGATGGACTTCGCGATTTGATCCCTCCAAAAGGGATTCCTTAATTTATTCTCCTCGGTCTTGTTGCTGATGAAAGCCGTTTCAATCAGGATGGAGGGCATGTCCACCTGCCGCAAGACGTAAAAGGGCCCTTTTTGGGGCCTGCGGATATGCTGTTTGAGGCGTTCACCGATGCGGCTGTCAACTTCCTCCGCCAATTTTTCGCTTCGTTTGCCGTAGAAACGGTGGCCCAAGTCCGCCAAAAGGGCCAGGGCGTCATCCATCGTCCCCTCGCTCACCGCCGCTACCGCCGCAAGTTTATTGGAGGGTTTATTGCCGTAACAATAAATTTCAGTTCCGGTCGCCAAGCTTCGGGGATTTGAATTGCAATGGATGGAAACAAATAAATCCGCATTGTGCCGATTGGCGAATTCGGTGCGGTATTTGAGTGAAATATATTTGTCCGTATTCCGTGTTAAAAGCACCTCAATATTTCCATCTTTTTTCAATACCTCCTCCACCCTTTTGGCGATATCCAAGGTGGCTTGTTTCTCAAAATATTTTCTGGTGAACCCCTTCGCGCCGCTATCCCGGCCTCCATGACCCGGGTCAATCACCACCCGGCGGACCTGGTAATCCTGCCCGTAAGGGACCGCTTCCTCCTCCTTGGCCGGAAGGAGGGGCCGGGCTTGCGGCTGGACCTCTTCCAAATGGTTTCCCGCACCGCTTAATTCATTTTGGACCGGGGGAGTCGGCGTCAGGAGCGGCGCCGCCGGCAAGGGTTCGGCCGGAACCTGAGTCGGCGATGACTTCTGCAGTTTAGCCTCCAGAATTTCCTTTTTGATGTCGTCCCATTTGATCCCTCCCGCGACAAGGGACAATTGATCCGGTTCATATCTCACGCTGATATTCAATAATGTTCCTATGACATCCTCGGCCGATTCAGGGGTGACACCCACTTGTCCCGTAACGACTTCCGCCGGCTCGATGGGAAAGGAGGCATCCGGGTCTACCGTCAAAAAAACCGGCTGGGAAAGCACCATTTTCACCTGGCTCTTACCCTTGGAGAGGGTGATGCGCCTGGTCTGGGAATCGAAGGTCATTTGGATCCCGTAAAATTGGGCAGCGTCATAAAGGGGCAGGTAAGCCTTCCCCTGGAGGTCATGGAGCACCGAAACCTGGGCCGTCTCGGGCCGGTAGGTGTATTTCAAGGTGACTGATTCATCCGCTCCCAAAGGCCCCACAGCCAAAAACGAAATAATGAATCCAGCGCGGAGTCGCCAAGACCCGCAGAAAGTGGCAAAGAATAATTTTTTAATTTTGACGCTGGTTGGTGTCACTTGTCTATTTTCCCCTTGGTTTCCAGGGGCTCCCGGGGCATGGGCGCCAAATTGGGGGCGATGGTTTCTTCAGGCGCCTTTTTTCCTTGGGCCAGGTTCTTGTGCTGAACCCTGAAGTACCAGCTGTAAACCCGCTTCTGCCCCTTTTGATCGGTGGCGGTCAGGGTCAACATGTGGCCACCGGCCTTCAGTGGCGCTTGGATGTTGTGGCGCAGAAAATGGGTCGCGGGATCATAGTGAAACGCCAAGGGGTGGTTGCCCAATTGGAACCGGATGGATTTCGGCTCCACATCGTCCAGGATTTTTCCGGAAATGGCCGGCTCATCCTCCAGGATAAATTCCCCGTCACCGGGTTTGAAACCGCTCAAGTGAAGGACTTTGTCCTCGAATATCCGCTGAAAAGCCTCTTTTTTGATCGGGTATAAAATAAGATTGCGCCGCAATTGCAGGGGCGGAACCGTCCTGTCATTGGGGCCGGGATTGACCGTAAAAGCCAACTGATACTTGGCCTCCCTCGTCTGTTTTAAAATTTCCTCGTTGTAAACCCCATAGGGATAGGCGAATATCCAGGGACGCGTCCCGAATTTCTCTTTTATAAATCCTATCGGCTCATTGAGTTCCCTCTCCACCAATTTCGAAAATTCCTTTGGCGGCCGCTTTTCCCCTTCAAGTCCCATGTTCATGTGGCTCTTGGAGTGGGACTCCAAGTCAAAACCGTTCTTCTCCATCTCCTCGATTTCTTCGTACCTCAAGGAGTCGCTTTGACTCCGAATAAAGTCGGTGTAAAGGAACAAAACTCCCGGGTATCCAAACTCCTTGATCACGGGATAAGCCTTCTCGTAGATGCTTCGAAAACCATCGTCGAAGGTCAAAAGCACCGCTTTGTCGGGGAGGGGTTTCCCTTCAAACCAGTAGGCTTTCAACTGATCCATCGAGATAGGCGTTATCCCCTGATCCTTCAGGTACTGCATCTGCCATCGAAACTCCTGAGTTGGGAGCCGGTATTCGGACAAGGGTTTCTTGACCGTCTCAGGCCTGGCCACGAACCGGTGGTAGCATAAAACCGTGAATCCGTTATCGGCAGGAACGACCGTGGGAGTTGCCTTCACTTCCACAGCCGTCTTGGCCGATAGCGGCAGTCCTAAAACCACCGCCACCAGTAAAATCGATCCCGGCTTTGCCCAACCTTTTTTCACGGCTATGCCTTTCAAAGTCCGTCGTTCGCTGTTCGTCCTGCGTCCTTAGCTTTGGTTCAAGCGGACGACGGAGGACTGAGGGCGGACGACGGCCTTTATCAGTTCTGAAACGGCTTGCTGGCCAAACGGCGGCGCAGGTAGGCCGGAATATCGTATTGCCCGTCGGAAAGCTTGAGCGTCATTTCGCCTTCCAAATCCTCCAACTGGGGCGGGGCCGAGGAACTGGCCTTCGACGTGTTGAAATTGGGCGTCACGAAATTCTTCAGGTCGATCACCGTCGACAGGTCCGCCGCCTTGGGGGCGTCGAATCCGGTGGCGATGATGGTGACCCGGAGGCCGTCCTTCAAATTCTCGTCCCGCACGATGCCCGGAATGATCTCGGCGCCGGGACGGGCGGCCTTTTGAAGAAACCCGTTGATCTGGTTGAACTCGTTCAAGGTGTAGTTGGCGCCGGCGGTGACCTGAACCAGGACGGCGTTGGCGCCGGCGATGTCCACGTCCTCCAACAGCGGGCTATTGACGGCCTTTTGAACGGCTTTCAAGGCGCGGTCTTCGCCCGTGCCGTAGCCCGTCCCCATCAGGACCTTGCCCTTGGCGGTCAGGATGCGTTTCACGTCCGCGAAGTCGCGGTTGATGATGCCTTCCGAGTGGATGACCACCGAAATACCCTGGATGGCCTGCACCAGCACTTCATCCACGCGGGAGAAGGCCGAGGCCAGGTCCACATCCTGCTCGCACACCAGGTTGATGCGCTCGTTGGGGATGACCACGATGGCGTCCACGTGGGGCAGCATGGCCCTCAGGCCGTCTTCCGCTTGGGCCTTGCGCACCGGTCCCTCGTGCTCGAAGGGACGGCTCACCACGCCCACGGTCAGGATCCCCATTTTCTTCGAGATTTCCGCCACGACCGGGGCCGCTCCCGTTCCCGTGCCCCCGCCCATTCCCGCCGCGATCACCACCATGTCGGCGCCTTCCAGTGCCTTTTGGATCTCATCGGTGGATTCCTGGGCCGCTTCCTTGCCGATCGTGGGGTTTCCGCCCGAACCCAATCCCTTGGTTAAGGTTTTTCCCAACTGGATCTTCTTGGCGGACTTGCTCCGGCGCAGGGACTTATAGTCCGTATTGGCCGCGATACATTCCACGCCCTCGATCCCAGCCTCGATCATTTTATTGACAGCGTTGCATCCGCCGCCGCCGACCCCGATCACCTTCAAATGGGCTAAATACTGCTGCACATCCTCTTCCGCGAACTCGATCATAATTTCCCCCTCGTTTTTTATGCTGCGATTTACTGTTAGCCGAGAGCCAATGGTTTAAGGCCATCCGCCAACAGCCCCCT
>CAZUXW010000009.1:0-59756 GCA_964624625.1 uncultured bacterium | reverse complement strand
GGAGGAAGCAAATGGCTTTAAAGATCAATGTTACGAGGATGTACCCCTATGAAGGGGAGAACACGAAGGCGTTTTTCGACGTGAAGGTAGCCCTTTCGGGATATGAGTTTTTCTTCAATGACCTGACATTGGTGAAAAAGAAGGAGGGTGAGGGGTTGTTTATTGGTTTCCCTTCGCGCCCCGGCAAAAAGGAAGGGGATTATTTCCATTTCTGTAATGCCAACAAGAAGGCCAAAGAAGAGATCGAGAAGGCGGCGGTAGCTGAATTTAATAAGAAATCAAAAACCAAAGAAAGTGCATCGCTTAAAAATTAACGTAAACCGTTTTTAGGGAGAGGCCGATGGATAGAAGAAAACCAGACCGCAGAAACCGGAATCAGGATCACCTCTTGACCGACCATCAAGTGGCTGAAATGGCGAGTGTCCCGGTGAGGACGGTTCGCTATTGGCGTTTGGTCGGAATTCTTCCATCGGTAAAGGTTGGGCGTCATCCGAGGGTTTGGATGTCGGCTTTCCAAAAAGTTTTTCATAAACCCGATACAAATGGCCCTTGGGAATTAACCGCCCGTTCTGATAAAATAAAAACCGCAAGGGACATTAGGAGGCAACATGAGTAAGCCTAATGTTTACGGTTTGCCCCAACATCTTAGAAAAGATAAAGGGGGATATTTTCTGGATTACATAATCCAGGAGGAAGGATTAGCAAAAAGAATTAGGGTTCGGTTAGGACTGATCCCCTTGGATAAAGCCAAGAGGGTATTGGCCCAACACATGCAGGCAATAGTTGAAAATAGGTATTTGGCGACTGAGAAGCCAAAAATGATTTTCAGCGAAGCCGCAGAAGCTTTTCTGGCATTTTCTCGGTCTAGGAAAAGAAGCTTTCATCGGGATGAGCAATTGGTGGGTCATCTCATGGAATTTTTCGGGGACCGGTTCTTGGAAAGCATGACGCCGGACCAAATCGAGAAGTACGTGGTTTCCCGACGGAGTCAAAGGAAGGAAGTCGGAAGGGAATTGAAGGGCGCGACCCTTAACCGGGAAATAGCTTGTTTGAAAACCATTATTCGTCGAGCGGTTTTAAACAGGCAATTGGACCGGAATCCTTTTGAGGGGTTAAAGCCCTTCAAGGAAATCCCCAGGACAAGAACTCTGACGCCGGATGAATACACTAACCTTCTCTCTCAATGCTCGGGCCATTTGAAGCCAATAGTCCAATTGGCCTATGTGACAGCAATGAGGAGGGGTGAAATTTTGGGGCTTAGATTGGAACAGGTAGACTTTAAGAACAGGGTAATTGTTCTTGAAGCCGAAGCCACGAAGACCCAAGAAAAGCGGGAAATTCCCCTAGATGAAGTGCTTTTGGGTATACTCCAACGGGTTCCGCGAACCTTAGGGAGCAAATTTGTATTCACCTATAAGGGTAAACCAATAGGTGACATCAAAAAAGCTTTCAACAGGGCTTGCGCAAGGGCCGGGATCAAGGACTTTCGTTTTCACGATCTTAGGCATTGCGGGGTAACGAACTTGCGGAAAGCGGGTGTCCCAGATAACGTCATCATGAGCATTAGTGGTCATAAGACGACCGCTATGTTTAAGCGTTATGATTCCGTGGATAGGACCGACCGGCATTTGGCTTTGGAACGGTTAAGGTCCCAAGAAACGGATAAGACACTTAAGGTCGGGGTCGAAAGACACGTATAAGACATTTAGAGTTTTTTTCAAAAATTTCATTTTGACGACGCGATGAAAATGCTATATAGCTAAACGGTCCTAGCTGAATTTGCCGAGGTAGCTCAGTTGGTAGAGCAGCGGACTGAAAATCCGCGTGTCGGCAGTTCAATTCTGCCCCTCGGCACCATTTTTCCTTAAACCAACAGCGGCGGATGCCGTCGGGCCAAGAAAATGGTATGTGTTTGGTTCTTCTTGAATTTGAATAGCTTTCCAAAAGCATCATTTTTCTCTCCCCGGGAATATTAATGACCAACGTTTCCCCCGATTTATTAAAACCCTGCGATATCCGCGGAATTTATCCCAAACCCTTGGGAGCCGCCCAGGCCGAACTGATCGGGCTGGCCGTGGGGAGCCTCATCAAGGACGAGGCCCACCGCAATATCAAGGTAGTCGTCGGCCATGATGTCCGCCATTCCAGCGAGACGCTCAATAAGTCCCTGATCCAAGGCCTTCGTAACACGGGCCTCAAGATCGTGGACGCGGGGCTCGTCTCCACGCCGCTCCTGGCTTTCGCCACCCGCGCCGCAGGGGCTTCGGTCGGCGTCATGATCACCGCTTCCCATAACCCGTCGGACTACAACGGATTTAAGTTTTTCACCCAAGGCGTTCCCGCCTCGACCGTTTGGATTGAGAGGCTCTATCAGGTCCTCCGGGCGGGGATCTTTCGCAAAGGCGCCGGCGTGGTCGAGAAAAAGAATTTTTTCGCCGATTACCGGAACGCGCTCGTCAACGAGGTCGCCCAAAACTTCCAGGGGTTCAAGCTCGTCGCGGATGTCGGCAATGGGGCTGCCGCCTTGACCGCGCCGATGGTGCTGGAGGCCCTCAATTGTGATTTGGATGTCCTGAACGCCGATCCTGACGGAGCCTATCCGGGGCGCGGGGCGGACAGTTCCGAACCGGAGACCTTGGAAGCCCTTGGGGAAAGGGTCCGGAAAAAGAAAGCCCAAATGGGGGTCGCCTTTGACGGTGACGGCGACCGGATCAGTTTCGTGGATGAGAAAGGCAGGGAAGTTCCCAATGACGTCATGCTTTGCCTTTTCGCGGGCGACCTGCTGAAGAAGCAAAAAAATCAGAAGGTGGTTTATGACGGCAAGTGCTCGGATTGGGTGGCCCAGCGCGTCGCGGAGGAGGGGGGAGTACCGCTCCTCGAGAAGTCCGGCCACTCGTTCATTTTCGCCAGAATGATCCGGGAAGGGTCCCTGCTCGGCGGGGAATCAAGCGGCCATTTTTTTCTGCCGGGCCTGTTTCCCGGGGACGCCCTCTTCGCCTGCCTCCGGGTGCTGGAAATACTGAAGGAAAAACACACCACGCTTTCCCAGTTTTTCGACCAATTCCCCCCCCGCGTCTCAACCCACGACATTAAATTGGAGCTGTCGCCGGAAGTGATTGAGAGGCTTTATGAGGCCCTCAAAAAAAGAGCCGTGGAAATGGGCGGGGAAGTCACGACCTTGGACGGGGTCAGGGCCGTATTTGAGGGAGGATGGGGAATTGTGCGTAAGTCCGTGACCCAGCCCTGTCTTTCCTGCCGTTTTGAGGCGCCCAACCAAAAGAAAGTTGAGAGTTTGGTCGAGGAGTGGTTCCAGGACGACCCCGGGGTCCGAAAAATGGTTTTGGACAAGATTTAAATCCCTTCGATAAAACTTTACCACGAGGGAAAATCGGTCTACGAAGTTAAGCGGAAGGTATTTGAAAATAGACTGATGATTTACCCCAGTCCTTTGAGGCCTCCGTTAGGAGGCTTGCGGCGCAATAGGTTTGGAGGTTTGCGGTGATCTATTGCTACTTTGTCGGTTCCTTCAAAGATAAGAATTTTCAGCGAATGGTGGAGGATTATCACCATCGGTTGAAGCGGCTTTGGCCCGTCACCCTTCTGGAAATCCCCGAGCAGACTAAAAAAATCGAAAAACTATTAGAGGACAAAAAAAACAAGGGCGTTCTTGTCTCGCTGGACGCCCATGGGGAAAGGATGGATTCCAAAAACTTCACCCAATGGGTAACCCAATCCTCCCGGGACCTTTATTTTATCGCCTGGGGCGCTGAGGGGCCTCCCGCCGGGGTGTTGGGCCTGGGTTTGAAATCCATCAGCCTTTCCCCCATGACCTATCCCCATGAATTGGCCAGGGTTCTGCTCCTCGAGCAGCTTTACCGGGCCGGCGCCACCCTGAAGGGACATCCCTATCCCCGATAAGCACGGGTTTCCTTGAAAAGCCGTGGATATTTCTGGATAAAAAATGAAACCCCGGGGTATGGCCGTTCGTCCTATGATGGTGGCGACTTGAATGAGGCCTTGGGATTAAATCGCAACGGGAGGAAGAACATGGTGGAATCGATGAGGCTTCGTTTTATGTTCCGCGCCGTGACAGCCCTATTGCTGGCGGGACTTTTGCCGCTTCCGGGATGGTCCGAATCCGATAAAGCCGCCGCCCCCCCGGAAGGGACCGAATATACCATCGAGGATATCCATGGTTCCGCCGTTCAAGTCTTGGAGTCGGGTGAAACCCAATGGGAAGCCGCGGTCGAGGGCCAGTTGGTGGACGCCGGGGACGAGGTTAAGGTGGGGGCGGCCAGCGATGTTTCCCTCATGCTGGGGACCGAAACCTCCGTTCACCTGGACGAAAACAGCGACCTGAAGATCGAAACCCTATCCCCCAGCCAGGCGGGAGGATTCCTCAGCCGCCTGCAGGTGCTGGCCGGACGCCTGATGGCGGACGTCAAAAAAAATCTCCAGCAAAGCCAGTCCTCGTTTGAGGTGGAGTCGAACGGGGTTATTTGCGGGGTCCGAGGCACGGCTTTTGAGGTGGAGGCTGAGGGCGATGACGCCAAAGTGACGACCCATGAAGGAAAGGTGGAGGTCGCAGGCGGCGGGGAGACCCATATGGTCACCGAGGGAAACTTTTCCGCCTTTAAAAAGGGTAGGTTTCAATTGCTCCGCCGCTTGGGCCAGAATGAGAGGCAAAGGTTCCAAAGGTGGCGGGCCCTCCGGCAGATCATCCGGCAAAAGAGGCTTCAGCGCCTGACGGCGATTCAGAACCACCGGCTCCAGCCTTGGGTCCGAAAACATCCCCGGTTGGACCAGGTCCGGCCGAACCTAAATAGGGATTCGGATCTTAAGAAAAGAGCCAAGCGGAAATTACTGCGGAAGAAATTGAGGCAGGAAGCGCGCTGAGGAAGTTGATGGAATAAGCGGTTTTTTTTCGCTACACTGAACCGGTCTTGAAAGAGAGGGGCGCCGACGGCCCCTCTCTTTTGTTTTTTTAGCCAGGCCCGGGATTTTCCCCGGGAAAAGCGACCACGAGGGAGTTTCCATGAATATCGCCCAAAGACTTTCCTCGGTTGTCCGCGACACCCGCCTGGAAGACCGTCCCCAGCAAAATGAAATGGCCGAGGCCATCCGGCAAACCCTGGAAAAGGGTGGATTCCTCATGGCGGAGGCGGGGACGGGAGTGGGGAAGAGCTTCGCCTATTTGATCCCGGCCTTGGAATTTGCCTTGAAAAACGGCGGCCCGGTCATCGTTTCCACCCATACCTTGACCCTCCAGGAACAGCTTTTTCAAAAGGATCTTCCCCTGGTGTTAAAGGCCTTGGAGAAGGAGGGGCTTGGTTCAGCCTCGGCGGTGCTGATGAAGGGCCGGGGGAATTACCTCTCCAAGCGCCGCCTGGCCTTAGCCCTTGAGAATAATCAACAAATGGAAATGGGCGGAGGGGCGTCGGACTGGCTCAAAATCCAGGAATGGGCCGCCTCTTCCTCCGAGGGGACCTATACCACCGCGGGCTTTCCCATCGCCCCGGACGCTTGGCAGGAGATCAAAAGCGACCCCTTCCATTGCCTGGGGCCAAAATGCCAAACCTTCGAGACTTGCTTTTACCACTCGGTGCGCCGGAAGGGTTACGGCGCCCACTTGATCCTGGTCAACCACGCCCTGTTGTTGGCGGATCTGGCCCTCAAGATGAACGAGGAACAGGGGGTCTTGCCGCCCTATAGCGTGCTTATTGTGGATGAGGCCCACCACCTTCCTGCCCTGGCGGCGGAACATTTGGCGACCGCCGTCACCTTGTCCGAGTGCCTGGGACTGGTGAAGCGCCTTCTCTATACGGATGACAAGTCCAAGGACGGAAAAAAGGGATTGTTCGCGCTGATTCCCGTCCAGGGCGCGGGCGAGGCGGTCATGCATTTTAAGAATGAAGCGGAGGGGTTTTTCAACCAACTGGGCCTGGCCGCCATTCCCCTCAGCGGCCAAAACCGGTCCTATCCCATGCCGGAAAATCCGCCCTCGGTGGAACTCATCGCCAAGCCCCTGCAGCGGATCGAGGGCTTGTTGGAAATGGCCGAATCCTCCGCGCCTTCGGAGGAATTGGAACTGGAGGCCAGGGGAACCAGGGAAGAATGCCGTTCGCTGGTCAGGCGCCTGTCCTACATTTTGGAAAGGGGCTGGGGCGATGAGGCCTGTTACGTGGTGGATCCGGACGGGGGAGCGCTCAAGCGGGGCGTGATCACCGCTTCCGCCGTCAAGGCCATACCCTTGGATTCCTCCAGCCTGATTCGGGAGCACTTGCTGGCTTCCCAGAAATCGGTCGTCTTCACCAGCGCCACCCTGTCCGTGGGCAAGGACTTCGGATATTTCAAGCATGCCTTGGGGTTGGATGGGCCGGACGAGGCGGATAAGGTCAAAACGCTTTTGGTGGGCTCTCCCTTTGATTTCAAAAAACAAGTGACCCTCTTCCTGCCCCGCTCCATGCCCCATCCCCGCCGCGAGGAGGAAAAATACGTGAGGGAAGTCGCCGAATACGTGAGGGCGTCGCTCAGGCATTCCCATGGAAAGGCCTTCGTCCTGTTTACCAGCTTTAAAATGCTCCGCCAGGTCCTGGAAACGGCGAGAAAAGACATGGACGAGATGGGGATCACCCTTTTGGTCCAAGGGGAGGAGGGCTGGGACAGGACCAGGCTCCTCAAGGTTTTCCGGGAGGACATCAACTCGGTGTTGTTCGGGGTCAACAGCTTTTGGGAGGGGGTGGACGTTCCAGGCGAGGCCCTTTCCAACCTCATTATCACCAAGCTGCCCTTCCAGGTGCCAGAGGGGCCCCTGGTGGAAGCCCGCCATGCCAGATTGAAGGAGCAGGGATTGGAACCCTTCCAGGTGGAAAGCCTTCCGGAGGCCGTGCTTCGGCTCAAGCAGGGGTTCGGCCGCTTGATCCGGACCGCCACCGACGTGGGCACGGTGACCCTGCTGGATCCCCGCGTGACGACCGAAAGATGGGGAAGGGTTTTCTTAAGCGCCCTGCCGGAATGCGAGGTCGTGTATCTTTCCAAACCCGGCACCCCGGAAAAGAGCCCGGCGACAAAAGGCGCTTTAACCACCAAGACGCCAAGGTCGCCAAGAACAGCAAAAAAACAGATTGATTAAAACAAATATTGAATCTTTTGGCCTTCCCTGGAGCCCTTGGCGCCGGGTGGCGAGAAATGTTTTTTTATTTATAGTTTTGCCTGTAAAATAAGCCCATGCCCCGTCCCAAAACCCCGATGACCAAGCCATCCCCGGCGGAAATTCCGGAAGAGGTTCGCATGATGGATCCGGATAAGGCCGGGGAGGACCTGGAACCGACCCTCCGGCCCCAGCATTTGGCCGAGTACGTGGGCCAAAGAGCCTTGAAGGATTCCCTCCATATCACCCTTGCCGCAGCCCAAAAACGCAAGGAAGCCTTGGAACATCTCCTGTTGTCCGGTCCTCCTGGTTTAGGCAAAACGACCTTGGCCACCATTATCGCCAAGGAGATGGGCGTCAATATCAAGACCACCTCGGGTCCGGTGATTGAGAGGGCGGGGGACTTAGCGGCGCTCCTGACCAATCTGCAGCCCCATGACCTGCTGTTCATTGATGAAATCCACCGGCTTCCCAGGATCGTGGAGGAAGTCCTCTACCCAGCCATGGAGGATTTTGAGCTGGATATTATGATCGGCAAGGGACCGACCGCCAGGGCCATCCGGCTCCAGCTCCCGCCCTTCACCCTGGTGGGGGCGACGACCCGCGCGGGAAAAGTGAGCGCCCCGCTTCGGGATAGGTTTGGACTTTCCTTCCGGCTTGAATTTTATGATTCCGGGGAACTCACGGCCATTTTGAAACGCTCGGCCCAGGTGTTGAAAATCAGCATTTCCGACGAGGGGGCCGCGGAGATCGCCCGGCGTTCCCGCGGAACGCCCCGTTTGGCCAATCGATTGCTCAAGCGGGTTAGGGATTTCGCCGAGGTCAAGCGGAAGGGTTCGATCGACCAGGAGGTGGCGGATTCGGCCCTTAAACTATTGGAAGTGGACAGCCTCGGATTGGACAGGATGGACCGCCGCATTCTCTCGACGATCATTGAGAAGTTTTCCGGGGGGCCCGTCGGCATCGAGACATTGGCCATCGCGGTGGGCGAGGAGCCGGACACGGTGGAGGACGTTTACGAGCCCTTCCTGGTCCAGGTTGGTTTTTTACAGCGCACTTCCACCGGCCGAAAAGCCACGGTGTTAGCCTATCAGCATCTGGGAATCCATCCGCCCTCGGGCGCCCAAGGGAGTCTTTTGTGAGCGCCACCAAACACGGCCTGAAATTATCCGAAATGGTTTTGTACGGGGTCATCACCCTTTTGGGGGTGGCCATCGGCTTGATTTTTCCCCAATTGGACCGTTTGAAGACCGGAAATCTTATTTGGTTCTACGTCATCTGCGTCCTGGCCGGCGTCGGCGCGGCGGGGCTGATCCTATGGGTCGTTCAAAAGATCGTCCTGAGCCCCTTGGAGGAGTTCCTGGACGCCATGGAACAGGCGGCCCAAGGAAACTTGAACGTTTCCATCAAGGGGAAATATATCGGGGATTTCCAGGCCCTGGCCCAGCATTTCAACCTGATGCTGGAGTCCCTGCGCTTGTCCGTGATCCAGCTGAAAACCAGCTCGGAAGAAACCCTCCACTTGGCCCAGCAATTGACCCAAACCATCCAGCAGATGCACGGCGCCACGGAGGAAGTATCCTCCACGATCCAGAACATTTCCAAGGGGGCGGAGGAACAGGCGCTCAAGGTCCAGGAAGCCTTCAACATCATCGATAAGATGGCGGGCAATATCCAGGTGTCGGCCGAGCTCCTGAGCAACTCGGAGAAGGTGGTTTCCCGCTCGAAAAACGCCTCCGCGGCGGGAAGTTACGCGGTCCAAAAGACCACGATCCAGATGAACTCGATCCACCAGGTCGTGCAAAACTCCGCCAGGGAAGTCACCGAACTGGGGACCCGATCCAAGGCCATCGGCAAGGTCGTGGATGTCATCACCCACATCGCCGACCAGACGAACCTTTTGGCCCTGAACGCCGCCATCGAGGCGGCCCGGGCGGGGGAATATGGTCGTGGCTTCGCGGTCGTGGCCGAGGAAGTCAAGAAGCTGGCCGATGGATCGGCGGAGGCGGCCAATCAGATCGGCGTCATGATCCGGGACATCCAAAAAGAAATTTCCACGGTGGTTACCACCATGAGCGCCGGCGCGGAAAAGGTGACGGAAGGGCTGGCCGTAGTGGCCGAGGGAGGGGGGGCCTTAAAGGAAATCCAGTCGGCGTCCGACGAGGTGGCCAACCAGGTCCAGGAAATATCCAAGTCCTTTGAAAGCCAGGCGGACCAGGCCGGCAAGGTTGTCGAGGCCATCACGAATATCGTGGCCGTCTCGGAGGAAAACGCCTCGGCCACCGAGGAAATTTCGGCCTCGACGGAAGAATTGACCGCCTCGATGGAATCCATGGTGGCCGCCGCCAGGCAGTTGGAAGGCGTCGCTCAACGCCTGAAGGAAGCCTCGTCGAATTTTAAGGATTGAATATCCTAAAACGATCATTTTTACCGCAGATATCCCGCGTAATCATTGGGAAATATTATTGATGAAGGGCGGGGTCATGCCTCCCTCAACTTTATCGTTATTTGAAGGGCGGCAAACAGCCCTTGCTTTGTGCCGGTAGGGCGCTTATTTTCGGTTCCTTTGTGGTATAGTTTCCCGGGTTTTAGCGCTTAAAAAATTCTTGAATTTTTTTTGAAAATAAATATATTTTTCATCCGGGCGGCACTTCGCGCTGGTTGAAGGCGTCTTGATAGGGCGTTTTGGCAGAAAATATCCCGTAAAAGGTTTTTTCGAATGATCGAAGTCAAAGACCTGGTCAAATCCTACGGCTCCCTGGCGGCGGTGGATCATGTCACCTTTTCCGTGCCCAAGGGAAGCATTTTAGGCCTGCTGGGGCCCAACGGCGCCGGTAAAACCACCACCATGAGGGTGCTCACGACCTCCCTGACCATGACCAGCGGCAAAGTCACCTTGGATGGGTACGACGTGGCGGAAGCGCCCCACGAGGTCCGTAAACGCATCGGCTACCTCCCCGAGGTCCCCCCTATTTACCCCGACATGAACGTGATTTCCTATTTGAAGTTCGTCGCGGAGATTAAGGAAATTCCCTCCGATAAAAAAGCCAACCGGATCGGGGAAGTCCTGGAGATGCTGGACCTGGAAGCCATGAGCCGGCGGCTCATCGGGCATTTATCCCTAGGGTTCCGCCAAAGGGTGGGATTGGCCCAGGCGCTCCTGCATGACCCGGATGTTTTGATCCTCGACGAGCCGACCCGTGGATTGGACCCCAAACAAATCCTGGAGATCCGTAAGCTCATCAAGTCCCTCCGGGGCCGCAAAACCATCATTCTTTCCACCCACATATTGCCGGAAGTCTCCTCGACCTGCGACGACGTGGTCATCATCGACCAGGGCCGGGTCGTGGCGGCGGACTCGGTGGAAAATCTCTCCCAAAGGCTGGCCGGCGGGAAAACCCTGGAAGTGGAAGTGAAGGGGCCGGCGGCGGAAGTCGAAAAGGCCCTGGAAAAAACCGAGGGCGTGACAAGCGTCAAGGCCGTGGGCAAGGAAGCCAGGGGCCTTTGCAAATTCGAGATCGTGACCGACGGCTCCACCCAAGCCAGGGAAGCCTTGTTTCAGTGCGTGGTCAAGAATAAATGGGTGCTTTACCAGCTCAATCCCTTGGGCTTGAGCCTGGAAGACGTCTTCTTGAAATTAACGACTAAGGACAGCGCCGGATGAGCCGATATTCTATAAAACCGTCAAAGCGTTCGGGGCTATGCCGTCCTCAAGTCCTCTTGAATCGAGGGACGGTATGAACGCCAATAAAATCTGGGCCATCGCCCGCAAGGATATCGGCCATTACTTCGCCTCGCCCCTGGGCTACGTGGTCCTGGCTGTTTTCTTCCTGGTGACCGGCTTTTTCTTCTCCCTCATCGTGGAACAGACGCGTAGCGCCAGCATGATTCCCGTTTTCCAAAACACGATCATCGTCCTTCTTTTCATCACGCCCATGATCACCATGAGGCTTTGGTCCGAGGAGGAAAAGAGCGGCACCGCGGAACTTTTGAGGACCTCGCCCTTGACCGCCTGGGAAATCATCCTGGGGAAATACCTGGCTGTTTGTTTCTTCTTCCTGGTGATGCTGGGCGCGACCTTTGTTTACCTTCTCATCATGATGCTGGCGGGCAACCCGGATATGGGCCCGGTCCTGGCCAATTACATGGGCTACAGCCTTTCCGCCATGGTCTTCTTCTCCATCGGACTCTTCGCCTCGACCTTGAGTGAGAACCAGATCGTGTCGGCGGTTTTGACCTATGGAGCCTTGTTGATTCTTTGGGTGATGGGAGCCGCGGCCAGCAGCGTCCAGGGGCCATTGGGGGAAGTCTTCAAGTACCTGTCCCTCTTCGAGCACTTGGAGGATTTCTTCAAGGGCGTGGTTGATTTGAGCCATGTTTTTTATTTCGCGAGCCTGATTTTCCTGAGCCTTTTCTTTTCCGTTAAAGTCCTCGAAAGCAAGAGGAGCTGACCGTGAAATTCCAATCCTTCCTCCTTCTAGTCAGGTCCCGCAACGAGTCGGTCTTGGGCGCGGGATTGTTGTTGATCGCGGCCGGCATCTTCTCCGTCTTGATCGTGGATACGACCACCTGGTGGAACCTCACCCTGGTGGTTCTGGGCATTTTGACCTTGGGAGCCTTCCTGGCGGCCAACCTGGCCCAAGTGAAGGCTGCCGGCAAGAAGCGCTCGACCCTGGTGCAGGCGAACCTGGCCCTAGTGGCGGTGGCGATGGTGGCGATCGTGGGGGGCCTCAATTACGTCATCTCCCGCCATCCCATCCGCTTCGACATGACGGCCAATAAATATTACACCCTCTCGGACCAAACGCTGGAAATCCTCCGTAAACTCCCGCAGGACGTCAATGTCAGCTTCTTTACCTCCCCCAAGCGCGCCAGCGCCGAGATCCAGAGGGCCCAACAGCTGCTGGAGGAATACGCGAAGAAATCCTCCCGGTTCAAGTTCAAGGTCATCGACGGGGACAAAAATCCAACCGAGGCCAAGCGCCTGGGAATCCACGAGTACAACACGGTGGTATTTGAGAGCGGCGAGAACCGGAAGGATGTTTTACAACGGGATTACGTGACTTACGCCATGGGGCAGGGCCGCCAGCCCACGCCGAAATTCCAGGGGGAGGGAGCCTTTACCTCCGCCCTCCTCAAGATGGGCGACACCAGCCACCTTACCTTTTATTTCACCGAGGGCCATGGCGAGAGGGAATTCAACAATCCCCAGCCCGAGGGCATGAATACCTTCAAGGACATGCTGGAAAAGGAAAACTACACCCTCAAGACCCTCAATATGATGACGACCGGGAAAATCCCGGAGGACGCCGCGGTTTTGGCCCTCATGGGTCCGACGAAACCTTTCCAGCCGGCTGAAGCCTCCCTCCTCAAGGATTACCTGAGCAAGGGGGGCAAGTTGATCCTTTGCGTGGATCCCATGGTCAACACGGGTTTGGACGGCCTTCTGAGGGACTATGGCGTCAAGTTGGGCAATGACGTGGTGGTGGACGAGACCAGCTACGCCTATCCGGATGTGAGGTCCCTGATCCCCCAATACGGGTTTCATCCCATCGTCGAGAAGCTTTCCGAGAATCACGTGGCCACGATCATGCCATTCAGCCGAAGCGTCCAAAAGGTCGAGGCGGTCCTGAAAAACGTCACCCAGACCGTTTTCATGAGTTCCACCGACAAGGGCTGGGGAGAGACCAGCTTGAAGGATAAAAACCTGAAATACGACCAGGGCAAGGACCTCAAGGGGCCGGTTCCGGTGGCGATGGCCTGCGAGTGGACCAACCCCGAGAACGCGGCGAAAAAGGTAAGGCTGGTGGTTTATGGCAACGCCAATTTCTTCACGAATCAGTTCCTGCAGGGCCCCGGCAACCTGGATGTGGCCTTGAACAGCTTCAGCTGGGCGGCGGTCGAGGAGAACAAGATCTCCATCCACCCCAAGGAAGAGGATGAGAGGGTCCTGAACCTTTCCAACGTGACGGCGAACCTGATCAAGTACCTCACGGTTTGGATCATGCCCCTGGCGGTCCTGATCGCCGGGGGCGTCATTTGGTACCGCCGCCGCTCCCTATGATTCGAATTTTAGTTTCGCCGGTAAACCTGAGCCCAAAGAACCCTGAACGATGAAAAATTTCAAAACCACACTCATTTATGCCCTTCTTGCCGCCCTTTTGGGGGGTTACATCTATTTTTTCGAGAGGGGTCCGGTCAAGAAGAAGGATGAGGAGAAAAAGTTAAAAGTATTCGAGAACTTCGTGGCCGATGACATCAGCCAAATCCACCTGGAAAACCTGGGGACCACCGTCACCGCCGAAAAAAGCCCCGTCGAACTCCAGAAGGACGAGAAGGGTGTTTGGCAGATCACCTCGCCGAAGAAGTTACGGGCCGACGAGAGCGTGGTCCGGAACCTCCTTTCGAGCGTGGGGGATTTTAACCCCGATTCCAGCATCGAGAATCCAACCAATCTCGCGGATTTCGGCCTGAAAAATCCCAGCCTCAAAAGCCGCTTCAAGACCAAAAGCGGCGCCGCTTACGAGTTGATCGTCGGGGACAAGAACGCCGCCGGAACCTCCAATTACGTCCAGGCCGCCGGCAAGGGCGCCCTTTACCTTCTTCCCAGCGGTTCCATCGACTTGTTCAAAAAGAACGTGGATGATTTCCGGGACCATTCGGTCATGAAGACGGATTTGGTGGTGGCCAAAAAGGTCCGGGTGACGAGGGATGGAAAGGTCTTCGAGTTCGAGAAGGATAAGGATAATGTTTGGAACATCACCGAACCCATCGAGGAAAAGGCCGAGGAGTCCAAGGTCAGGGACCTTCTCAACAGCGTCAACGGCCTGAGGATCGACGGCTTCGTCAAGGACAATCCCTCGAGCTTGGGACCCTACGGGTTGGCGAAGCCCCACGTGAAGGTCGAGGTTTGGCCGGCGGACGGCGGGCCCTCCAAGGCCCTTCTACTCGGGCACAAAAGGGAAAAGTTCCCCAGCTATTACGCCAAGACCTCCGATTTGCCGGCGGTCTATTACGTGAGCGATTTCATCGAGAAGACGATGGACCTAAAGCTCTCGGAATTCAGGGATAAGTCGGTCATGAAGTTCGACGCCGGCGCCGTCAAGGCGATTACGGTCAAGAGGGGCGCGAAAACCTGGGTTTACCAAAAGGGGGACAAGGGCCAATGGACGGCGGAAGGAAGGCTTGGCGCCAACGAGGAGGGGGCCAACCTCGTGAGCCTGCTTTCGTCCACGACCATCGCAGATTTCGCCGCCAAGGGCGCCTCCACCGGTTTAAGCCAGCCCTCCTACACCGCCGAGGTCCTCCTCAACGATAAGTCGGTCCGGAAGTTCCGCTTCGGCAAAATGGAGAAGGGCCAAGTCTATCTGGCGTCGGATAAAACCAAGGATGTTTACCTCGTCCCTTCCGGTGTTGTTTCCCAGATGGAAAACTACTTCAGCGCCGTTCTCACGCCGGTCCCGGCCGTCACGCCCATCACCGCCACTAAAAAATAAATTTCAGACTTTAAAATAGGCGGAAGCGGAAACCAGGCTCCCGCCGCCCGCGGGAGAAGGGTAGGTTCGGGCCGGAATAGCGGCCCAGCCCCTGCTGACAGGCCCCGGGCTCGATGTTATAGTGTGCCCCATGTCCAATCCAACCCAAGATAAACCGCGCTACATTACCGACCACTTGTTGGAACTGCGAAAAGGATTGGTCCATTCCTTGATCGCCGCCGGCATCGGGGTGGGGCTTGCCTTTTGGCGCTCCGATTGGCTGTTCGACATCCTTCTGCGGCCCTTCCGGACTTCCCTGGCCAAGTTTCCCGAGATGGCCTCCCATGTCCAAACGCTTCAGACCCTTTCGCCGATCGAGGCCTTCATGATCAACATGAAACTGGCCACGGTGGTGGGCCTGGTATTGGCCTCGCCCTTGATCCTGAGGGAAATATGGGTCTTCGCCTCTCCTGCCCTCAAGGCGAATGAAAGGTCGGGCATCCTGATGATTTTTTGCCTGGGCCTCTTTTTTTTCTCGGGGGGACTGGCGTTCGGCTACTACCTGGTGATCCCCCTGGCGCTCCAATTCCTGATCCATTACAACCTGGATTATCACTTCCTCCCCCAATGGACCCTGCAGGGCTATTTCAGTTTCGTGGTGAATTTCCTGATGATCTTCGGTTTGGTGTTTGAGCTGCCCCTGGTTTTGGCGGGATTGGTCAGCATTGGAATCGCGACGCCCGCCTTCCTCGCCCACATGCGCAAACAAGCTATTGTTGGTATTTTTATCCTCTCGGCCTTTATCGCCCCCAGCGCCGATCCCGTGACCCAAACCATCGTGGCCGTGCCCTTGGTGGTTCTTTACGAGGTGGGGATATGGCTTTCCTATCTGGCGGTCAGGAAAAAGAGCTGACAGTCGTCAGTCGACCGTCGACAGCTTTGGATTGCTTAAAGATACGGCTGCCGTCCGTTGACTGTGGACTGTCGACAGGTGTCCACGTTGACATTTAAAAGGCCAGGGCCGATAATTTTAATTAATTCAATTCAGCGGAGGCAGGCAATGAAATTTTTTCTGGATACGGCCAATATTGACGAAATCAAGCAGGGCGTGGGCTGGGGCCTGGTGGATGGCGTCACCACCAATCCTTCGCTGGTAGTTAAGGAAGGCGTGGATTTTCACACCCGAGTCAAGGAAATCTGCGCGGTGGTCAATGGTTCCGTCTCCGCGGAAGTGACCGCCGTGGATTTTGACGGCATGATGAAAGAGGGCCATGTGCTGGCCAAATTGCACCCCAACGTGACGGTCAAGGTTCCCTTGATTCCCGAGGGCATCAAGGCCTGCAAGGCCCTCAGCTCCGAGGGGATTAAAGTCAACGTGACCCTTTGTTTCTCGCCCTCCCAGGCCCTGATCGCGGCCAAGGCGGGAGCCACCTACATCAGCCCCTTCGTGGGCCGCTTGGATGACGTTTCCCAGGATGGGATGGCGCTGATCAAGGACATCGTCCAGATATACAAGAATTACGGCTTCACCACCCAGATCTTAGCCGCCTCCCTCCGCCACCCCATGCATGTGGTCCAGTCGGCCTTGGCAGGGGCCCATGTGGGAACCATGCCCATCGGCGTGATGAAAATGCTTTTCAACCACCCCTTGACCGATATCGGCCTGAAAAAATTCCTTGCCGACTGGGAAAAAACCAAGGAACAAATGAAGAAATAATCAAAGTCCGTTGACGGTCGATAGTCGGCAGTCCGCAGCTAGGCTTAGCCGTAAAGCTGTCGACTGTAAACTGTTGACCGTGAACTGGGGTGTGGTATGTCCGATTTTTCTTCCTTGGGAAAATGGCTGGTGTTTTTCGGTTTGGGCCTGGCGGCTATGGGCGCCGTGATCCTTCTATCCGGAAAATTTCCTTGGCTGGGAAGGCTTCCGGGGGACATCAAGGTTGAAAGGGAAGAATTTTCCTTTTATTTCCCCCTGGCGACCTGTCTTTTGTTGTCCGCCGCTTTTTCCGTGATCCTCTGGCTGGCTTCCAAGTTCAAATGATTCCAATGAATCCTAAAAAGTTATCCTCTTTACTGTGTCTCTGTGGCCCCAAGGGGGCCTGTGGTGAAATGGTTTTTCTTTTACTTTTATGTTTCGGGTTCAACCTCGCCGGCTGCGTGAGGATTTCCGAATATACCGCCGAGGACACGGCCGTCCGGACCCAGGAACCTGCGGCGGCCGCCGCGCCGACCTCCCATATCCGAAGCATCCGCGTCGCCATCGCCGTCCGCCGGCCATCCGTTCATTTGGTGGCCCCCGAAACCTTCGTCCTTTCCGGTTTTCCCATGGATGGGACCCCGGTCATCCTCAAGGGGATGAAAAGCTACCGGGAAGCCACCCTCACCTCGGACCAACTTTACGCCCATAGGGCCTATATCGAGCCGTTGGGCGACGGGGACATTCAAGTGGACGGCAAGAGCTACCGGGGCTCCATGGAGATCGTCGAGGATCAAAAGGGAACCTTAACGGTCATCAATCAATTGCCCTTGGAAGACTACATCATGGGGGTGTTGGCGGGGGAAATCCCCAGGAACTGGCCGAGGGAGGCCATGGAGGCCCAGGCCATCGCCGCCCGAACCTTCGCCATCCTCACCCAATCGGAAGCCAGGCGCAGGGGGGAGGCCTATGACCTGGAAAATACGGCTTTGTTCCAAATGTACCAGGGCTCGGGCCTGGTGAACGACAATATCCGAAAGGCCGTTTTGGGGACGAAAGATGACATCATTACCTACCGGTCCTCCCCGATCATGGCGTTTTTCCATTCCAATTGCGGCGGGAAAACCAGCGGGGCTTTGGCGGTGTGGAGCAAGGACCAGCCTTACCTCCGGCCGGTGGATTGTACTTTTGGAAACAATGGCGCCCATTTCCGCTGGCGAACCGAGATCCCCATTCCCGATCTGGTCCGAAAGCTCCGGAAGGCGGGAATTAACATCGGCGATGTGATCCGGCTGGAACCCCAGGACCGGGACGCGACCGGCCGAATCGCCGAGGTGGCCGTCATGGATGAGCGTGGAAAGTACCGAAAAATGAAGGGTTCGGCCTTCCGCATGGCCGTCGGGCCGGACCTCATCCGAAGCACCAGGTTCAATGTGGAGGTGGCTCGGGATAAGGCGGTGTTTACGGGCAAGGGTTGGGGCCACGGCGTCGGCCTGTGCCAGGAAGGGGCCTGCGGCATGGCCCTGAAGGGTTACAGCGCCTTTGATATCTTGAGGCATTACTACCAGGGTATTATGGTGGAAAAAATAAAAGACCATAAGGACTGATGGCCGCAAATTTGCGCAAATCAACGCAAATTAAAAAAGGAATAGAGATGGCTGATCCGAAGGAACAGGTTGAATTAAACCGAATCGCGAAACAAATAATAGGGTGTGCTTATGCAGTCGGGAAACTGTTGAAATACGGTTATCTCGAAAAAGTGTACGAAAAGGCGTTGGTCTACGAGATTCAAAAATCCGGGTTGAAAGTTCGACAGCAGTATGGAATTTCAGTAGGTTATAAGGATATTGTGGTTGGCGAGTATATTGCTGATCTGCTGGTCGAAGACTGTGTTTTGGTGGAATTAAAAACAGCGAAAACGATGGACGGTGCTCATTTAGCTCAATGTCTTAATTATTTGACGGCAACCGATTTAAGAATATGTCTTTTAATCAATTTTGGTGAAAAGGGTATCGAGTTTAAAAGGTTGGTTAATAAGTTTTAGGGATTTATCGCGAAAATTTGCGCAGATTTGCGGCGAAGAATTTGAGGCTTTTTGAAAACATCCCTTTTTGACTACCACTTGCCCCCCGAGCGCATCGCCCAAAGGCCCCTGTCCAAACGCGACGCGTCCCGCCTCCTCATTTTGGACCGCAAAACCGGCCGGGTGAACCACGGCATGGTCAAGGACCTGCCCCAATGGTTGCTGCCCAATGACCTGATGGTGGTCAACCAAACCAAGGTTTTTCCCGCCAGGTTATTCGCCACAAAACCTGAGACGGGGGCCAAACTGGAGATATTCCTCCTGAGGCCCGCCCAGGATAATTCCCTGGAGGAATGGGAGGCTCTAGTGAGCCCCGCGAAAAGGGTCAAGGGAACCCAAATCTTGAAACTGCACCCCAAGGGCGAGGTCGCGGTAATGGAAGCCTTGGGGGAAGGGCATTTTATTGTTCGTTTGAATTACGTGGGGAATGTCCGCAATTTTTTGAACCGGCACGGCCATATACCCCTGCCGCCCTATATTAAGCGCAAGGATGACGCGAGGGACAGGACCAGGTATCAAACCCTTTTCGCGAAAAAAGAGGGATCGGTAGCGGCGCCCACCGCGGGACTGCATTTCACCAAGCCGTTATTGAACAGTCTTGCCAAGCGGGGAATTAAACAGACGGCGGTTACCCTTCACGTCGGACTGGGAACTTTTCTGCCTGTTTCTTCCGATGAAATCGAGGACCATGTGATGCATCCCGAAAGATGGGAAGTTCCTCCCGCCGCCGTCTCCGCGATAGAGAATGCCCGCCGGAAAAACGGGCGGGTGGTCGCCATCGGCACCACCGTCGTCAGGACCTTGGAATCAGCCGCCAATCCCGACGGTTCCATAAGGTCCGGCATGGATGAGACCCGCCTCTTTATCACGCCTGGATACAATTTCAAAGCGGTGGATATCATCTTCACCA
The DNA here is from genome assembly GCA_964624625.1 of uncultured bacterium. Taxonomy (GTDB): domain Bacteria; phylum Oederibacteriota; class Muellerivitia; order Muellerivitales; family Muellerivitaceae; genus PALSA-1180. The sequence continues at coordinate 40,442 of CAZUXW010000009.1, read as the reverse complement.
ATTTCCACCAGCCCCAATCCACGCTTCTAATGCTGATCTGCTCCTTCGCCGGACGCGACCGGGTCATGGCCGCCTATGAGGAGGCCCTCCGGGAGGGCTATCGGTTTCTGTCCTATGGCGATGCCATGCTGATTCTTTGAATGGAATAAAGGTTAAGGTGAATATTTGGATATTGATATTAGATCAATTCTTGCCAAACTTATTTAAGGATAACTAAGCCACCACCCTTATCGTCCAATAATCGCTCGAAAGCCCCGGTTGGAGCATGTAGGTATAGGGCATCAGGAAATAACCTTTTAACCCCCAGCCCGTTCCCCAGGAATTCCGGACGATGAACCTTTGCTTGGAATCGTCATAACCCACCGCCATGACCGCGTGGCCGCCAATGACCTGCTCGCCAGGGGAGGGCATGGGCATGATGCCGGTTTTAGCCACGGTCTGGCTCTCGAAGCTGTCATAAACGGTGAAACCGAAAACGAAAGGAAAGCCGGAAGCCAGGCATCCTTTCATCTCGTTGAGGCTTCGAGCGACCCTTTGGTAGCTCAGGGCGCGGTATTGAAGGGCGTCCTTGTAGCACTGGGGCGAGGGCTTCTGGGCGAATTTGCTGATGTTGTAGGGCCATTCCGTTTCCGGGCAATCGCCGAGCTGCCCCACGCTCTTGATGCCGTCCCTGATCTGCGCTCCGCTGTCCTGACCCACGGTTCCTTCCATGGCCCTTTCGTTGTAGTAGATAAACAACCTCGAGGGGGCGAAGACCTTTGGCAGTTTTTGCTTGATCTGCTCAAACTCGACGGCCGCCGCGATGGCGTTGGCGGTGCAGCTTCCCAACTGGCCTTGGTCGTAGACGGGAGGACAAGCCGGCCGAAGATCCACTTTTGCGGGCAGGGCTCCCAAGTAGAGGGGAGGCGCGGCGAAAAGCTGGTCGCGGTAGTCCGGCAGGTCGGGAACCCAACCATATTTTTTTATTTTGCGGGCGCCCTTCATTTTAATCACGCTTTTCATGGCAAAACCTTTCGCGGAGAAACTTCCTCCTGATGGATTTGAAACCATGAATATGATGCCAATTCGGATATTCCTGGTCAAAAGTTTTTTGTTTCTGCAAACGATTTAAATCTAAAACGCACAAAATGTGGCACTAAAAAAATCACCACAGAGGAATTAAGGGGTTAAAACCGGAAACCCCAAAAAAGACAAACCCTTTTCACCACAGGCCATTCGGGCCACAGGTAGGAAATGGCAAAAACTGCCTTGTGTTCAAAATGGGGTATTTACCTATATTTCTGGAAGGTAAAAGAGGCTAGAAAAAGCCCTCTTTCTCGGATAAGTTGTTTTGGACGACACCTTCTCCCTGGGTTGGCTTTTCCTAGGGAAGACGACATGGGAAAATCTCAATGGGAATGATCGAACGCGAATTCAAATTAAAGGTGGAACAAGCCAGGCACCACCACCTAGCCGCCTTGATCGAAATCAACAAGGCTGCCGCCCCTAAATGGCACCGCAACAAACTCCTGAAAGCCGCCTTAAAAGAGAAAAGGGCCTTTATCGCTTTTATGGGCCGAATTCCCGCTGGATTCCTGATTTGGACCAAGGATTTTTACAGCCATCATTTTATTGATTTAGTCCTCGTCCATCCCCAAATGCGGCGCAAGGGAGTCGCCCAGGCCATGATCAAGGCCATGGAAGCGATCTGTCCGGGCAATAAGCTCTTCAGTTCCACCAACCGGTCGAATAAGGCCATGCAGGAAGTTTTCCGTCAAGCGGGTTTCGTAAAATCCGGGTTCATCAGTAACCTGGAGAAGGGTAACCCCGAATGGATTTATTACAAGAAGGTGGCGGACCGGCCAGATGCCGTTCCGAGGAAAAAGTCAAAGGGCCGAAAGAAGATAAGGAAATCACGGAAAAACTCGGCAAGGCGAAAGAAATAGAATTTTAACTGAGATTTCCGCTTTGCCAAACGGCACGATGGGGGAAGTTCCTCGCGATGAAATCCCTATTATTTTTTATTTACCATCCATCCTGAAAAGTCATTTAAAAAAGTCTTAAAACCCTCTAGGTGTTCGCGGGGGAAGTTGTATTTTGCCTCAGCGTTTTCCAGGGTTTTGTCAAAACAATCCAGCCATACCTGGCGGGCCGCTTCGTCAATCTCGAAGGGCAGGTGGCGGGCCCTCATGCGGGGCGGGCCGTAGGTAATGGCGTAAAGCGGCGGGCCTCCCAGCAGAGTCACGAAAAACATGGCTGATTTTTTAGACGCTTCCTCCATGTCGGGGGGGAAAATCGGGCGGATGGGGGACTTCTCCAGTTCCTTGTAGAAATCCGACATCATTTTGAAAATATTTTCCTCGCCCATGATGGGGTAGATTTCCCGGCTAGGGCCGGGGCCCTGGGGCGGCCCGCCTGGCGGGGTGTAAATATCGCGTTGCATGGGTATATTTTACAGTAATCCCGCCTTGAATATCGGTAAGATATTTCCGGTTTTCATCCTGGGAAACGGCAGACTGATTTGAAAAAACGCTATTCCGACAACCTGCCTTTTCTGATCCTTGTCCTGTTGTGGATTGTCTTCCATTTCCGGGTGCTGTTCCTCGGTCATACCTTCGTATTGTCGGATTGCTCCGGTTTTTTCTTTCCGCTTTGGAAATGGGGGGCCGGGGTTTGGCGGCAGGGGCTCCTTCCGCTTTGGAATCCCGACGCGGGATTCGGGACGCCTTACCTGGCGGACCCCCAAATGGCGGCTTGGTATCCGCCGGTGGCCATCCTTTACCGGTGGCTGGATCCTGTGGCCGCCTTTAACGGCCTCATCCTCGGCCACCATCTTTGGGCCCTTCTGGGTTTTTGGCTTTTTGCCCGGGGAAGGGGTTTCTCCCTCTGGCTTTCCCTCTGCGGCTCCGTCGTTTTTGGATTTTCCTTTAACGCCGTCAGCCTGAGCGCTGCGCCCATCATGCTGTTGACCTACGCCTGGATCCCTTGGGTGTTTTTAACGGCGGACCGGCTGTGGCGGGGAACAAGAAATTCCTTTTTAGCCCTTTCGGCTGCGCTGGCGATGCAAATGGCGGCTGGATACCCGGTTTACGCCTACTTGACGATTCTTAGCCTTGGCCTGGATGGCTGCCTAAAGGTCAAAGGGGACCAGGAGTTCCCCAAACGAAAATGGGCAAATGATTTTACGTTGGGATTCGCGGCGGTCTTGTTGGCGGTTTGTTACAACCTGGCCTGGCTCTTACCCTTTAAGGAATTCGTGCCCTTGAGCAACCTGTCCGACCGGCTTGAGCTCGCGGGATCCTTAGGCTGGGACGATTTACTGTCCTGGTTCAACCCCTTCCTCAAGGGACACCCCCTCCATTCCCATCCCGAGGCGCCCTTCTCCGTCACGGTTTTTTTCTCCGGCCTGCCCCTTTTGGTTGTTTTGATTTGGGGTATTGGAACCAGGGGGTTTAAAAGGCACTCCTGGGTTTTATTCGCCGTGATGGTTATTTTGAGCTTGGGTGAGACGGCCGGGATGGGGGGATGGCTGAAGATCTTTTTTCCCGTTTATGAAATGGTGGTCCGGTCCGGCTATTGGATTCCCTTCGTGGTTTGGGCCTCCTCGGTCCTTTTAATGGAGGCGGGAGAGGGCCTGGCAGGGGACAAAATAAAAACCCAATCCGGAAAAAACCTTTGGGTCTTGGGAGCCGGACTGGTTTATGGGACGGCCCTCCTCACGGGTGTTCCTTGGGAATTGGCGACTTTTTGGGTTTCACTTTTCTTCACGCTTTTAGCGGGAACGGCCCCATCCCTCCCTTCGCGGCCCGTTTACCTTTTCCTGTCCCTCTTCTTCTCGTTGGGACCAGCGGCCCAAAGCATGAATTTCACGATGGCTAAAAGCTATTACGAGACCCAACCCAAGATCATGGAAAAAATGGTGAAGCCGGGAAGAATCCACCACCCCTTGGCGTTGGTGGAGGGATTTAGGGTTGTGGCGGGGAGCAGTGTGGGCGATGTTTACGAAAAACTGAAGGCATCGATGGTCCCGGATCGGCCCTTGGGCCTTGGCCTGGAAGAAACCTGCTTCTATAACAGCCTCTTTTTGAGGTCCTATTTAAAATGGTACGGACTTGCATCCGGCCCTAGGCCGCAAGGCTTGGACCGGGTTTTGGATTATCTCAATGTCCGGTATTTTTGGGGCGCAAAGCCAGGCCTTCAATGGGTGGAGGGAGGGAGCCGGAACTCCCCTTGGGGGCTTTGGGAAAATCCAAAACCCCTGCCCAAATGGTTTTCTGTCCCAAGGGCTGGCGGCCTGTTTCCTGTTGATTTTGGGAAGGAATGTTTTGTCGCGGACCCGGCTCTTTACGGAGGCTATCATCTGCGCCAAGTTTCGGAATCGGGTAGGACCCCCTCCCGATTGAGCCTGGAAATGAAGGGGACCGGCAAGGCCCTTTTGGTTTCCAGCGAGACCCTCTACCCTGGTTGGTCCGCCGTGATTGATGGAAAAACGCGGCCTGTCATCGAGGTGAATCGGGGATTCAAGGGTTTGGTCATTGAAAATGGGGAAGAAAAAGCCGCTTTGGTTTATCATCCTACCTCGTTTAGGTTGGGATGTTTTTGTTCCCTCCTCGTTTGCGGGTTTTGGGCCGGCATGATTTTAAATATTAGGAAACCAAAAAATGCATGAGTTTAAAGTGACGGCGAAAGACTCAAGGACCCAGGCCAGGACGGGCCAGCTCCAACTCGACCACGGAACGGTCCAGACCCCCTGCTATATGCCGGTGGGGACCCAAGCCTCGGTCAAGGCCTTGTCCACGGAAGATGTCCTGGCCTGCGGGTCCGAAATCCTCCTGGCCAATACCTATCACTTGATGCTCCGCCCCGGGGCGGATCTGGTCGCCAAGGCGGGGGGGCTCCATTCCTTCATGCATTGGGATAAGCCCATCCTGACCGACAGCGGCGGATTCCAAGTCTTCAGCCTGGCGGATCTGCGGAAAATTACCGAGGAAGGGGTCCAGTTTCAATCGCACCTGGACGGCAGCAAGTGGGAAATGTCGCCGGAGAGCGCTACGGCCCTCCAGCACAAAATCGGCGCCGACATCATCATGGCCTTTGATGAGTGCATCCCCTATCCCTCGCCGGAGGAATATGTGGACCAATCGGTGGAACGCACGACCCGTTGGGCGGAACGCTGCCTGGCCACCCACCGAAAAAGCGGAAGGGAAGGGTCCCAATCCCTTTACGGCATCGTCCAGGGCTCCAATTTTCCCCACTTGAGGGAGAAAAGCGCCAAGCAATTACTCGCCCTTGATTTTCCCGGCTACGCGATCGGGGGCGTTTCCGTGGGAGAGCCCAAGGAAGTGATTTACAGGGTGGTGGAAAAAACCGCGCCTTACCTGCCAGAAAATAAACCCCGCTATTTGATGGGGGTGGGGACGCCGGAAGACCTTTGGGAATGCGTCGAAAGGGGTATGGATATGTTTGATTGCGTTATGCCCACCCGCATCGCCCGAAACGGGACGGCCCTGACCCGTAAAGGGCGCTTTAATCTCAAGAACGCCCAATTTTCCGAGGACTTTTCCCCGTTGGATCCCGGCTGTTCCTGCGAGTGCTGCCGACATTACACCAAGGCTTATTTACGGCATCTTTTTCACGCGGAGGAATTACTGGTGCTTCGGCTGGTCAGCCTTCACAACCTCCAGTTTATGAACGACGTGACCCTGATGATCCGGGAAGCCATCGCCGGGAATCGTTTTTTAGAGGCGAAAAGGGAATTTTTCATGAACTATTTTGATCCTTCCGCCGGTTCAAAATAGCTTTGGCTTTAAGCCAAAGATTAAGCCAAAACGGAAAATTTTTACCACCCAGGCGCCAAGGCACCAAGAAAATCTTCCGGTTTTTATGTCAAAATTCTTGTTTTTGCCTTCCTCGGTGACTTGGTGTCTTGGTGGTTAAATACTTGTGTTTGATCTTGATATTTGCTGTTTCAGGCCTCCCCGAGGGGGTTGAAGTTTGCTTGAAAAAGCCTTCTATCTATAGTAATTTAACAAGCCTCTTTACTTTTATTTCGGGCGGCCCCAATCAGGAGCCGCTTTTTTTGACTCAAAACAAGCCCCTCAAAAGGCGGGAGTAATCATGCAAGAACCGATCAAAGTCAACCCCGACGAAAACCTCCTCTATCCCTTTGACGCTGGAAAGGATTCCTGCGGCGTGGCCTTCGTGGCCAACATGAAAAACAAGAAATCCCATGAGATTGTGGAACAGGGTGTGGAAATCCTCCTGAACCTTTCCCACCGGGGGGCCTGCGGCTGTGAAACCAACACGGGCGACGGGGCAGGGCTTTTAATTCAAATTTCGGACAAGTTCTTCCGCAAACATTCCGCGAAGTGGGGCGTGAACCTACCGCCGGAAGGGGATTACGCGGTGGGGGTTGTCTTCCTGCCCCGGATACCGGACCATATCAAGTTTTGCGAGGATCTCTTCGCCAAGATCGTCCAAGAGGAGGGCCAAACCCTCCTGGGATGGCGCCAGATGCCGACCGAGAACAATGAGGTCGGCCCCACCGCCAGGGCTTCCGAACCCATCATGAAGCAGATCTTCATCGGCAGATCCAAGGACATCAAGGATTCCGACGCCTTTGAGAGAAAACTATTTCTCATCCGCAAAAGGGTCGAGAACACCGTGGCAGCCTCCACCCTTACCGAAAAAAACCTCTTTTACGTCGCCAGTCTTTCCTGCCGGACGGTCATCTATAAGGGAATGTTAACGCCGGGCCAGGTCGCCCCCTATTTCCCGGACTTGAGGGATAAGGAGATGGACTCGGCTCTGGCCCTGGTCCATTCCCGTTTTTCGACCAATACCTTTCCGTCCTGGGACCTGGCCCACCCATTCCGCTACATAGCCCACAACGGGGAAATCAACACCCTCCGGGGGAACATCAATTGGATGCACGCCAGGGAAGCCTTGTTCGAGAGCGACCACTACACGAAAGAAGAGATGAAGCGCCTGCTCCCCATTGTCCGGGAAGACCAATCGGACTCAGCGACCTTCGACAATGCCCTGGAGATCCTGGTGATGGCCGGACGGAGCCTGCCCCATGCGGTGATGATGATGATCCCCGAAGCCTGGACCGGCCACCTGACCATGCCCCAATACAAGAAAGACTTCTATCATTTCCATTCCTGCTTGATGGAGCCATGGGACGGGCCTGCTTCCATCGCCTTTACCGATGGTAAAGTCATTGGGGCGGTCCTGGACCGCAACGGATTGCGGCCTTCCCGGTACTATGTCACCCAGGATGACCTGGTGGTCATGGCCTCCGAGGTCGGTGTTTTGGATATTGACCCCAAGCGCGTGATCAAAAAAGGCCGGTTGGAACCGGGAAAGATGTTCCTCATCGACCTGACCGAGGGACGGATCATCGACGACGCGGAATTGAAGGAAAAAATCGCCAAACATCATCCCTATGGCGAGTGGCTGAAGGAAAACCTGACCACCTTGGAAAAGCTTCCCGAGGCGCCCCATGTGCCGGAACCGGACCATGATACGGTCCTGAAGCGCCAAAGGGCTTTCGGCTATACCCACGAGGATTTACGCATCCTCATGGCCCCGATGGCCATCAATGGGGAAGAAGCCATCGGCTCCATGGGTGACGACACTCCCCTGGCCGTTCTTTCCAACCAATCCCAGCCGCTTTTTAACTATTTCCGCCAGCTGTTTGCCCAGGTCACCAATCCTCCCCTGGACGCGATCCGCGAGGAATTGGTCACTTCGGTCAACACCACGGTGGGGCCGGAAGGCAACCTTTTAAAACCGACCCCGGAATCCTGCCGCCAAATCGAGTTGAAGAGCCCCGTGCTGGACAACGATGAATTGGCCAAATTCACCCACCTTTCCTATAAGAACTATAAAGCCATGGTTTTGCCCATCCTTTATAAGGCGGCGGGCGGCGGGGATTCCTTGGCCAAGGCCATCGAAGAAGTCCGCGCGAAAGCCAGCCAGGCCGTTCAAGAGGGATACCAAATCATCATTCTGTCCGACCGCGGGGTCGACCATGACCACGCGGCCATTCCCAGCCTCTTGGCCACCGCGGGAGTTCACCACCATCTGGTGAAGAAGGGCGAGAGGACGAAAGTGGGATTGATCGTGGAATCGGGTGAACCCCGCGAGGTTCATCATTTCGCCATGCTGTTGGGCTACGGCGCCAACGCCATCAATCCTTATCTGGCTTTCGAGACCCTGGATGACATGATCCGCCGGGGCATTCTCCCTGCGGAAATCGACCACAAGACCGCCGTGAAAAAATACATCAAGGCCGCCAATAAAGGCATCGTGAAGATCATGTCCAAGGTCGGGATATCCACCATCCAAAGCTACCGCGGCGCTCAGATTTTCGAGGCCGTCGGGTTGAATCCCGAATTTATCGACAAGTATTTCACCTGGACCGCCACCCGGATCCATGGGATCGGCATCCAGGAAGTGGCCAAGGAAACGGAGCGCCGCCACAGGGACGCCTTCCCCGAGAGGCCCTCCCGGGAGTTGGACCTGGATTGGGGAGGACGATATCAATGGCGCCGCGACGGGGAGAAGCATCTGTTCAACCCGGATACGGTTCATAAGCTCCAAAACGCCGTGCGCACCGGAAACTATAAAAACTTCAAACCCTACTCGACCGACGTCAATGAACAGTCGAAGTCCCTGTCCACCTTGCGCGGTTTGTTTAAGTTTAAAAAGGGAACCCCGGTTCCCCTGGACCAGGTTGAGCCGGCCAGCGAGATCGTGAAGCGTTTCGTGACAGGGGCCATGTCCTATGGGTCCATCAGCCAGGAAGCCCACCAGACCCTGGCCATCGCCATGAACCGAATCGGCGGAAAGTCCAACACGGGTGAGGGCGGGGAAGACGAGGAGCGCTTCGTTCCGGAGTCCAACGGCGACTCGCGCAACAGCGCCATCAAGCAGGTGGCTTCCGGACGCTTTGGGGTCACCAGCCATTACCTGGTGAACGCCAAGGAAATTCAAATCAAGATGGCTCAGGGCGCCAAACCGGGTGAAGGCGGACAGCTGCCTGGCAAGAAGGTTTATCCCTGGATCGCCAAGACCCGCCACGCGACCCCTTTTGTGGGCCTCATTTCGCCCCCTCCCCACCACGACATCTATTCGATTGAGGATCTGGCCCAGCTCATTCACGACCTGAAAAACGCCAACAAGAACGCCAGGATTTCAGTGAAGCTGGTGGCCGAGGTCGGCGTCGGCACGGTCGCGGCAGGCGTTTGTAAGGCGCACGCGGACCATGTGTTGATCAGCGGGCATGACGGCGGCACGGGGGCCTCGCCCCTGACCTCCTTGAAGTACGCGGGAGCCCCTTGGGAATTGGGATTGGCCGAAACCCATCAAATCCTGGTGAAGAACAAATTGCGCGACCGAATTGTGGTCCAGACCGACGGCCAATTGAAAACGGGCCGGGATGTGGTGGTTGCCGCGCTGTTGGGAGCCGAAGAGTACGGCTTCGCCACCGCGGCGCTGGTCGCGGAAGGCTGCATCATGATGAGGGTGTGCCACTTGGATACCTGCCCGGTCGGCATTGCCACCCAAAATCCGGAGCTCCGCAAGAAGTTCACGGGGAAGCCCGAGTATGTGGTGAACTTCATGATGTTCATCGCCGAGGAAGTCCGTGAATTGATGGCGGAGTTGGGCTTCAAGACCATCAACGAAATGGTGGGCCATTCGGAACGGCTGGAGATGAACGAGGCCATCCAGCATTGGAAAACCAAGGGGCTTGATTTTTCCGCCATCTTCTACCGCCCGGAGGAGTCCAATAACGGGCCGGTTTATTGCGTGCAAAAACAGGACCATGGGTTGGATCAAGCCCTGGATAACAAAGTCTTGATCGAGCGCTGCCGACCAGCCTTGAACGACAAAAAGCCCGTGAAGTTCGATGTGCCCATCCGCAACATCAACCGGACCGTGGGCACCCTGCTCGGGGCGGAAATTTCCCGTAAATACGGGGCGAAGGGACTGCCGGACGATACGATACAAATTTCGTTCAAGGGTTCGGCGGGAAACAGCTTCGCGGCCTTCATGCCGAAGGGGATGACCTTCCGCTTGGAAGGGGACGCGAACGACTACCTGGGCAAGGGGCTTTGCGGCGGGAAGGTCATGGTTTATCCGCCCAAGGAAGCGGCTTTTGTCCCTGAGGAAAACATCATCGTCGGCAACGTGCTGCTTTACGGTGCCACCGCCGGGGAAGTTTATATCCGCGGCAAGGCGGGCGAACGCTTTGGAGTGAGGAACAGTGGCGTGGACGCGGTTGTGGAAGGCGTGGGAGACCATGGCTGCGAATATATGACCGGCGGCAACGTGGTGGTCATCGGGGAAACGGGGCGCAATTTCGCGGCCGGCATGAGCGGCGGCGTGGCCTATGTCTGGAACAAGAGCGGTGATTTTGAGATCCGCTGCAACAAGGAAATGGTGGAGCTGGAGGATTTGGACGGCGACGACGTCAAGAAAGTCGAGCACCTGCTCCGCAAACACCTGGAGTTCACCGGGAGCGCGGTCGCGGGAAGTTTGGTGAAGGATTGGGCCAAAACCGCCAAACAGTTCGTGAAGGTCATGCCGACGGATTACAAGAAGGCCCTGCAGGCCCAGAAAGACGCGGCGTCAAAACCGGTCGCAGTGGCGTAATGATTTTGGCCGCAAATTGACGTAAGGGGTCGCAAATTTTATCCGGTAAAAGACCGGCGATTGAAAATTAAAAGCCGATTTTAGCAGCGTCCATTTGCGCTGGTTCGCGGCAAATTCTTTGAGGGGAAAATGGGAAAACCAACAGGATTCATGGAATCGGACCGGGAATATGTCCACAAACGGCCCGTGGAGGAGAGGGTCAAGGATTGGAAGGAATATGTCCTTCCGATGGAACCCGACCACCTCAACCAGCAGGCTTCCCGCTGCATGGATTGTGGCGTGCCCTTCTGCCACCAAGGCTGCCCCCTGGGCAATATCATCCCCGATTGGAACGATCTGGTTTACCGCAACCGCTGGCAGGAAGCCATTGAGCGGCTCCATGCCACCAATAATTTTCCCGAGTTCACCGGAAGGCTTTGCCCCGCGCCCTGTGAAAATTCCTGCGTGTTGGGCCTGGATGTTTATAAACAGCCGGTGACCATCAAGAATATCGAGGTTTCCATCATCGACCACGCCTGGGCGAACGGCTGGGTAAAACCATTGCCGCCCCAGCATTTAACCGGTAAAAAAGTCGCGGTGGTGGGTTCCGGCCCGGCGGGGCTCGCTTGCGCCCAGCAACTGGCCAGGGTTGGCCACAAAGTGACCGTGTTCGAGAGGGCCGACCGCATCGGCGGCCTGCTCCGATACGGTATTCCCGAGTTCAAGATGGAAAAACGCCACATTGACCGCCGTATGGAGCAAATGAAGGCGGAAGGGGTGGAGTTCAAGGTTAATTCCAACATCGGCCACAATGTACCCATTGAGGACCTGCGGAAGAATTTTGACGCGATTGTCCTGACGGGAGGCGCCACCCAGGCCCGGAACCTGCAGGTGCCGGGAAGGGAATTGAGCGGAGTCCACTTCGCCATGGAATATCTTCCCCAGGCCACGAAGGTTCTGGAGGGGGATAAGGTCGAGAACCAGATTCACGCCAAGGGCAAACACGTCGTTGTCATCGGCGGAGGCGACACGGGAGCCGATTGTATTGGAACGGCCCACCGCCAAGGCGCGAAAAGCGTCACGTCCCTGGAAGTCCTCCCCAAACCGCCCGCCGAGCGGGCGGGGGACAATCCCTGGCCCCAATGGGCGAGGGTTCTCCGGGTCGCCCCTGCCCACGAGGAGGGCGGTGAAATCATTTACAGCGTTTCCACCAAGCAGTTTACCGGCGAGAATGGAGCCGTCAAAAAACTCCATGGCATCAAGTTGAATTGGGTTCCCCAACCGGCGGGACCTCCGAAGATGGAGGAAGTTCCGGGAAGCGAGTTCGTGATCGACGCGGAGCTGGTGCTTTTGGCGATGGGCTTTTTGGGGCCGGAAAAGAATCCCCTGTTCGAGAAACTGGGCATTGAGCTGGACCAGCGTTCCAACGTGAAGGGCGACGCGAATAAAATGACCAATGTGCCCGGGGTTTTCGTGGCGGGCGACATGACTCGGGGCCAATCCCTGATCGTCTGGGCCATCGCCGAAGGCAGAGCCGCCGCCCGCGGCGTGGACCAGTATTTAATGGGCGAAACCAGCCTTCCTTCGCCCATTTGAAACCAAATCCAACGCAAGACACCAAGGAAGACCATTAAGTTAATGATGGGGCGGGCCAAGGCCCGCCCTTTTTGTTTTGGTCAAGCGTCTAAAATGCTGGTGAGTCAGCAAAATCATTGTCTGGATTTCCCGGTGACCGAATGAAATTTAAAACCTGGGGTTTTGGGTTCTTGGCGTTGGCGGTTATGTCGCCCCTTGGGGTTGAAGCCCAACAGGCCCAACCCACCCCCCTTACGATCAACGAATCCCAAGCTCCGATCCGGGTGGACGGCCACCTCAACGACTGGCCTTCGGCCCGCATGCTGGTTCTGGACCAGTCCTCGCAGGTCGTTCTGGGCAAGGCCTTCTGGAAGGGTTCGGATGATTTTAACGGCAAGGTCTTCATCACCTACGATGCCCTCTACCTTTACGCCGCTGTGATAGTCGAGAAAAAAGGGCCAGCGGTTAATTCCAACGAGAAGCTTTCCTTATGGAACGGGGATTGCCTGGAAATATTCCTGTCCACTGGGGCGAATAAGGGTGAATCGGCGGGTTTGTCCTCCGGGGATTATCACCTGGGTTTTTCGCCAGGCGGGGATTGTAAAAATCCATTCATGTATTGTTTCAATAAAAACAAGGAGATTGTCGGGGGAAGGGTCATCGCGAGGACGACCAAGACCGGTTATTTGCTGGAAGCCTCGGTTCCCTTGTCCTTTTTCGCGGGCCTTTCCCTGGGGCCCGGCAAGACCGCCGGTTTCAACGTGGCATTGGACGAGGGCGGTCAGGTCAGCGGAAACCGTTTGCTGCAATTGGATTATTCACGGGATCCCTTAAGCCGGGAGCACCCTTCTGCTTGGGCGAAAATTCAATGGGCCGGTAAAGCCGAGGCCCTGGTGCCGGAGAACCACGAGGAGGATCTCTACGCCGGAGCCGTGAAGGATGGAACCAAGGGAGCCACCTACTCCGGGATTCGAAAAATTTCCGGGAAGGTTTTGGACCAGGATGGAAAGCCCTTGGCCGGGGCAAGGGTAAGCACATGGCCCAAAACCGAAGAAGTCCTGACGGACCAGGCCGGCGCCTTCGAGCTGGCTAAAATAAAAACCTACGACAAGACCCTAATTTACGCCAAGTCCAATGGCTACCGGCTGGCCTTGGCGGGAATTCCGGCAAAAGGCAAGGCCGTGACCCTTGTTTCCCGGGGGATGCCCCCTTTCCCGGCTCCGGGAGCGGAGGGTTCCTTCGTTTCAGGATTAAGCCTCCGCCTTTCCCCTTCCGGTAAATGGGAGGACCTCCCGGCAGGCTTCAGGGAAAAAGCCGGGTCTCTAAGGCTGAAGTATTTGAGATTGTGCGGAACGGAATCGATCCCGGGTTCCCCTGGAATGGAACATCTGGTCCTGGACCAGTTCGTGGCTTTCGCCCGAGGAATGGGAGCCGAACCGATCCTCGAGGTTCCCTTGGGGGAGGGAACGGTGGAAAGGGCGGCGGATTGGGTCCGCTATTGCAACCTCGAAAAAAAATATAATCTTTTGTATTGGACGATCGGGGATGAGCCGGATGCCTCCGGCGGCTTGGCTGGAGCGAAAATCCCATCCGATTATTCCGCCTATGACTACATCAATGATTTTAGGTCCGTTTATAACGCGATGAAGGGAATCGACCCTTCCTTGCTGGTGCTGGGGCCGGAATTGGCCTGGAAATATACGGACGGGGAGAATGATTGGCTTACCCCCTTTATCCGGTACAACGGCGACATCGTCGACGCGATTTCCGTCCACCGATATGCCTCCTTAACGTCGGCGGAATGCGACGCCAAAAAATTATGGGCGGACCTCCGGGGAGAGGACGCCATTCTCCGCAACTTGCGCGATAAGATTTCGGGCAACACCGACCTGCCCATTCCGCTGGTGGTCACGGGCGGAAACACCTGCCGGGAATCCAAGGCTTCTCCGCCTAACCAGGACGAGGGAGGGCCGGGCGGTTTTTGGGCCGGTCTTTGGATCGCGGAAAAGGCGGAAATCGACCTCAAGGAGGGATTGGGGCTGAGACTATTTTCCTATTTAAGGGGCGGGGAGGGGCTGGACATCCTGACGGAGTCCGGAACCCCGGCCTGTTGGGCCTTGAGCCTGTTGGCCGCTATTCCGGCTGGTAAATTAATCCCGGCCCAAATCAACCGGGACGAGATTTCGGTCTGCGCGATTCAGGATGAGAAGACCAAGGATCTCACCCTGCTGCTGGTCAATAAGGGAGACCGATACTTCCACCCTAAAATCCGTTTGGATGGCAAAGAGTCGGATTTGGCGGTGGAAGCGGGGTTGAGGCAAAAAGTTGATTTTGAGATCCCCGCCTACTCCATTGCTTGTTTGAAAATCAAGGCGGATAACAGCCCGGGCCAGGCCTCGCTTTATACGGTTAAGATGTTCCAGGCTGGGAAGGGGCCGGCCGCCGCGGAGTTAAAACCATGGTGAGCCAACCCAGGGGGACGTTTTCAACCGCGAAAAGTGAGAGGGAAAGCGAGCCCTGGATCCAGCCGATCGACTCGCTGGTGCTCTTGTACCAGCTGGTGATTTCACTGGTGGTGGCCACGGTGGACCTGCCGACGGAAGACCGGATGAGGTTCCTGGGATATCACGGCCTGTTTTCCCTGTCGCTGGTGGTCGCCCTCTGGAACAGCCGGAATTTCACGAACCCTGTGGTCCGCCTGGTCCGGAGTTTTTACCCCTTGATCGCCATGCTTTTTTTTTACCGGGAAATCGGTTTTTTGGTCCATGGGTATTTTGATTGGACCTTGGACGAATGGCTGCTTGGCGTGGACAATGAAATCGGCCGGATCGGCACTTCCGTTTGGAATTTCCAGCAGTTCTATCCTCCGGCCCGTCTGCTCAATGAATTTTTCAGCGTGGGATACAGTTTCTATTTTGTCCTGATGCCCCTGGCGGCCCTCGTGCTTTATTTTCGAGCCCCCTTAACCCGCTTTAAAACCTTCATGTTTTCCCTCAGCTTTACCTATTACCTGCATTACTTGATTTTTATTTTCCTGCCGGCGGAAAGCCCCAGGTTTTTCATACCGGGACTGCGGGAATCCTTAAAGGGCTATTGGGTATCGGACTGGCTCCAATCGGCGGTGAGGGATAACGCTTTCCCCGGTGGATCCTTTCCAAGCTCGCATATCGCGGCTTCCATCATCTGTTTCATGGCTTATCCCTACCTGGGGAAATGGCGTTTTCCCGTGTTTTTTTTGACCATGGCCATGTTCGCGGGAACCATCTATGGACGGTATCATTATTTCGTTGATGTGGCGGCTGGTTTGGGGGTAGGTTTGTGCTGTTATTTCATCGCACCCTGGTTGGAGAAGAAATGGCCGTTGGTTTTCGATGAGGAAGGAATGGTCCGTGGGCGAACCGAACAAGCAATTGACTGAGGCGGAAAAGCAAATTTTACGGCTTCAAGCCTTGCGCCAGCAAAGCGACAACAACTCCAAGGCTTCGGTTGAAAAAGCCGTTTCGCCCTCAAGGACCCAAGCGGCTAAAATCGAGGACCGTTTAAGGGCCATGCGCGTGGACGCCCAGAGGCCCCTTGGAAAGCCCCGCAAGGCCAAAATTGAAGGGAAACAGAAGAGCTCAAAACTTACCTTCGCCCAAATCGCCCTCCTGGAACAGCTTTTGGCGAAGGACAAGCGCCTTAGGGGAAGCGCGGTGACCAGGATCGCTTTGAACCGTTTTTTAAACATCGACAATAGCTCCGAGGAAAACGACCTGGAAGCCGCCATCAATGAGATCCTCCGGCAAATAAAGACCAAGTAAATTTAGTTTTCCTTTGCGCTTAAACCCCTCCATTCGGTTGATAATGGGATAAATTCGCCACTATACTTGGCTGAGAGGCGGCTCCCACTCCCGGAGGGTGTCAAAGTCCGTTAAAAGGGTTTTCGATGAAATTAATCGTTAATGGCGAATCAAGGGATTTTACCGATGGCGTTTCCTTAGAAGGGCTTATCCTCCAGTTAGGGGTGCGCAAGGAAACGGTCGTGGCGGAAGTGAACCGAAAGATTATCCAGATGGACCAAAGATCGGGGCTGAAGTTGTCCGACGGGGATCAAATAGAACTTATTCAATTTGTTGGAGGGGGCTGATGACGGCGACTGTGGAAAAGATTAAATCGGAAGACAGCTACCAAATTAACGGAAAAACTTTCCGCTCCAGGCTGTTAGTGGGTACGGGGAAGTACGCGACGAATGAATTGATGGCCCAATGCCTGGAGGCCTCGGGAACCGAAATCGTGACCATCGCCCTGCGCCGGGTTAACCTGGACGCCAAGGGCGAAAAAACCCTGATGGATTTCGTGGACCCCAAAAAGTACACCCTCCTGCCCAATACGGCCGGATGCTACAGCGTCGAGGAGGCGGTCCGGGTGGCCCATTTGTCCCGGGCCACTGGCATCTCGGATTTCGTGAAGCTGGAAGTGCTCCATGATGAAAAAACCCTGCTGCCGGATCCCATCGCCACCTTGGAAGCCACCACCATCCTGGTGAAAGAGGGATTCACGGTCATGACCTATACATCGGACGATCCCGTCATGGCGCAAAAGCTGGAGCAGGCCGGAGCGCACGCCGTCATGCCGGCCGGGTCTCCCATCGGCTCGGGCCAGGGAGTTTTGAATCCCAACAACATCCGTATCATCCTGGAAAAACTGAAGTGCCCGGTCCTGATCGACGCGGGTGTAGGTTCGGCTTCGGACGTGGCGGTCGCGATGGAATTGGGCGTCGTGGCGGTCCTTTTGAACACGGCCATTGCCCACGCCAAGGATCCCCTGAAAATGGCCCGTGCCATGCGCCACGCCACCGAGGCAGGCCGTTTGTCCTTTCTGGCGGGCCGCATCCCCAAGAAGCTTTATGCCCAGGCTTCCACGCCCCAGAAGGATTTTTGATTTTCTCGCAACTCGGACCATCATGAAAAAAATAACGGATAAATTGGCAGCCTCCCGCCTCTACCTGGTAATGGGAGCCGGATCGTTCCAAGGAAGGCCGGCTCTTGAAACGGCCGAACTGGCGTTGAAAGGGGGAGTGGATATTCTGCAATTGCGGGATTACAAACTGAAGGATTCGGACCTCCTTGCGACGGCCGTGAGGCTTCGGGCCTTGACGGAAAAATTTGGAGCGCTTTTTATGGTGAACAACCGCCCCGATATTGCCCGGTTGTCGGGCGCGGACGGGGTTCACGTCGGCCAGGACGACTTGTCGGTGGCTCAGGCCAGGAAAATACTGGGAGAAGGAAAAATCGTCGGGGTTTCCACCCACGCTCCCGAGCAGGCCCGCCAAGCCATTGCCGATGGGACCGACTATATTGGAGTCGGGCCGGTTTTCGCCACTCCCACCAAGGCCGGCCGCCAGCCGGTTGGCCTTGCCTATGTCCGCCAAGTCGCGGAGATGAAACTCCCCGTCCCCTTTTTCGCCATTGGCGGCATCGATCTTTCCAATCTCAATCAGGTGCTTGCGGGAGGAGCGGCCAGGGTAGCCCTGGTACGGGCCATCGCGGAAGCTTCGGATCCCCGAAAAGCGGCGGTGGATTTCAAGAAGTCCCTTGAAAACCATCCCCTGGCGTCCCCCCGGACTTGAGTTCGCCGTGACTTTGACCTTATAATTTAAACGAAAGTTAAATTTGAGAGGTTTTCGATGATTCGTCCCATAGTCCTTTTTCCTGACCCCAGACTCAAAATGAAGAGCAAACCCGTCACCCAATTTACCCCTGAATTAAGGGAGTTGGCCTCGGATATGACCGAAACCATGAGGGATGCCAATGGGGTCGGTTTAGCCGCCATCCAAATCGGGGAAGCCATCCGGATGATGGTGATGGATGTTAATTATGACTTGGAGGACAAGGGCGAGGCATTGGCCATGTTCAATCCTCAAATTTTGGATGAGGATGGGACCGAGGCCATTGAGGAGGGTTGTCTCTCCATTCCCGATGTCCGGGAAGTGGTGGAACGCTCTTTTAAAGTGAAGGTGAAATACCATGATTTGTCCGGCGCCGAGCAAACCGCCGAGTACGAGGGTCTTTTGGCCCGGTGCGTCTTGCATGAAATTGACCATATGAACGGCCAGCTTTTTATCCAAAAGGTTCCTGCCGTGAAGCGCCTGTTCCTGAAAAAACAGCTGGATGTCCTCAAGAAGAATTTCCAAGAAGCCGTCCGGCTCTAACGACAGCCGACAGTTGTCAGCTGGTAGCCGCCGGCCCTGAATTCCAATTTTGGCTAAGTTCAACATTCATTCAAAAGGTTACCTGTGGATAAACGGATGCGAGTCTTATTCATGGGGACGTCCGATTTCGCGGTACCGGCCCTTAAAGCGCTGCATACTTCCGGCTACCCCTTGCCCTTGGTGGTGACCCAGCCGGATCGTCCGGCCGGCCGTGGATTGGAACTGAAGGCCTCGCCTGTCAAGAAAACGGCGCTTGGCTTGGCGCTGCCCCTATTCCAGCCTGAAAAAATCAAGACGCCGGAAGCCATTGAAACGGTCAAGCGCGCGGAACCGGACGTGATTGTCGTGGCCGCCTATGGCCAAATATTGCCCGCTTCGATTCTAGGAATTCCGAAAATCGCCTGCTTGAATATCCACGGTTCGATCCTGCCCAAGTACCGGGGCGCGGCGCCGATCCATTACGCGGTTATGGCCGGGGATATGGAGTTGGGCGTGACCATCATGTACATGAATGAGAATATGGACGAGGGGGATGTTTTACTCGTGAAAAAAACGTCCCTGGGGCCGGAGGAAACCACCGGCGAGGCCCATGACCGTTTGGCCCTATTGGGGGCCGAGGGATTGTTGGAAAGCTTAAAACTGCTGGAAAAGGGAAAGGCTCCGAGGACGGTCCAAGACCCGTCTCAAGCCACCTATGCCCCGTCCATCAAACGGGACTTTTGCCGTTTGGATTGGCACTCACCCGCTTCCCGGATATTTAACCGAGTCCGGGGCCTTTCGCCCTGGCCTGGCGCGGAAACCTTATGGAATGGGATGGAACTTAAAGTTTACAAAGCAGCTTTGGAGGACCGCAAAGGCGTCCCGGGTGAGGTGATGGAGATTTCAAAAGAGGGCATCCTGGTGGGCGCCGGAATCGGCTCGATCAGGCTCAGGGAATTACAGCCGCCGGGCAAGAAGAGGATGCCGGCCTATGACTTTACGTTGGGCCACCCTGGCTTTAAGGTGGGGGAGAAATTTTCTTAATTTGTCATTGCTGGTGTGATTGTCCGGCGATGGATTTTCCCGCGCCCCTTGTCGGCAAGGATTGGGTGAGGGGTGCTTTTGGTTTGTGATTATTTTGGGTTGTGCCGGTATACTGAATTCTTGAAACTTGATTGAAATTCCAAACCGCAAGAAAGTAACCCAAAATGGAGATCCCCCCTAGTTCCAAACCTTCCGGCTCAAAGCCAAGGAAGCGTTCGGCGGTCCCTCGCAAATTTTCCGAGCCTAAAACTCCTCGTCGTTCCTCGTTCGCCCATCCCAAGAGGGTTTCCGCAGGTTCGGGACTTGCGGCCAAAGCGCCTAAAAAACCATCGAAACTTGGCAAGCCCGCGGGGAAGTCCACGGTTAAAAAAAGCCCCGCGGTTCGTTCCGCCCGACCCAAGAAGCCTCGCCCCGCGGTTCCGTCGATGGAGGCACAACCAACCATCGCGCCGCCTTTAGCGAAGGCTCCTCCAACTCGACCGGAGGGACCTCTCCTGCCGGTGGGCGTTCCGGTACAAGCCGTCATAATTCCCCCGCCGTCATCGCCGGTACCGACACCCCAAAAATCCCAGGGCCAAAGCCATCCTCCTAACCGGCCTCCGCAAAATTTCAGGCCGTCTCATTCGCCCTCGACGGGTCGTCCTCCTTTTAGATCGGGAGGGCACAACCGCCCCTCTACCGGGAGGCCGCCCTTTCGAAAAGGCCCCCGCGATCATTCCGATGGGCCCTCCGGACCCCGTTCTTTTGTTCCGCCGGCCTTTCCCAAAAGCGGCGGCGGGTCCCCGTCCCCAGAGGCTTTGGCTCAAAGGCCCTTTGCCCAAAATCATTCCGCGAACCGGCCCCCGCAAAACGTAAGGCCGCCCCATTCCTCGTCAACAGGCCGCCCGCCCTTTCGACCCGGCGGGCCTGGCCACCCCGCTTCCGGCAGGCCTCCGTTTCGAAAGGGTCCCCATGACCGTCTGAATCGGCATCAGGGAGCCAAGCCCGGCGCCCCAAGGGTTGATTTTAAAAATGAGGCCATCTCGCCTTCCCGGCTGGGAGCGGCGAAAGCCCTTTATAGTCTGGAGAAGGGTTCCAAAGTTTCGGACGTCTTAGTTTCAAACCGGAACTTGATTCCGGAGGACGAGGCGCTGTTGAGGGAATTGGTTTACGGCTGTACCAGGCAAAAGCGCTTCCTGGACTATCACCTGGGCACCTTGTGCCAAACGCCCTTTGAGAAACTTCCGGTTGAGGCCAAGATCGCACTTCGAATGGGTCTCTATCAGCTTTTGTTCCTGGACCGGGTGCCGGCCCACGCGGCGGTGCATGAATCGGTCAACCTGGCGAAACAGGGAGGCCAGGAAAAACTCAGCGGTTTCGTAAACGCCGTCTTGCGCACGGCCGAGAAGAAAAAAGCCGGGTTCGAGATCAAGGGTGACAGCGACATTGACACCTTGTCCATCCGCTATTCCCATCCGACCTGGATGGTCAAGAAATGGACCAAGGAGCATGGGCCCGAGAAAACGGAAGCGATTTTAAGGGCCAATAACCAACCCCACCCTGTTTACCTCCATGTGAAACAAGGAATGTTGGATAAGGTCGCGGAGGACCTAAGCAAACAAGGGGTTCGGGTTTCCTCGGAAGCCTGGCCGCCGAATACCTTGCGTCTTCGGAGCCACGAGGGAGGCTTATTTACGGGCGAGAGTTTTCAGCAGGGGGATTGGATTGTCCAGGACTGGGTGCCCCAGGCCATGCTGGAAATGCTGCCCTTTTCCGAAGGCCAAAGGGTTTGGGACGTCTGCGCCGCGCCGGGGGGTAAAACCGTGGCCCTGGCCTGGAAGACGGGCGAGAAGGGACAGATTCTGGCGAGCGACGCCTCTCCCGACCGGCGTGAAAAATTGACCGAGAATATAAAACGCACTGGTTTGAAACAAGTGATGGTTTACGACGGCCTCGTCTCAAAGCTGCCGCCATCCCAGAAATTTGAAATGGTATGGATTGACGCTCCCTGCAGCGGGACCGGGGTTTTATCCCGCAGGGCGGACATGCGCTGGAGATTGATCCCTAAGGACATCCCTTCGGCGGTGGAAACCCAAAAGCAATTGCTGGAGGAGGGCCATGGGCACCTTTATCCCAAGGGCCAATTGGTTTACAGCACCTGCTCCCTGGAAAAGGAAGAAAACCAGGAAATCGTCGCGGCTTTTTTGAGGGATCATCCCGACTGGGAGGTCTTCCTCCCGAAGGTGCCGGAAGGGCATCCGGAGATTTACCGTGATGAGTGGGGACTTACCTTCCTTCCGACCGCCGAGCATGACGGCGGATTCCTCGCCGTTTTGACCAGGAAGACTTAAGCCCTCGGATTGAAGTTGGCGGAAGGCTCTTTTATACTCACGTGACCCTATTTCCTATAAGAATCAACGCGGGAGACTTTTCTTGAAGAGCCGCCGTTTCATTTTATCCTTGGCCTTGGGACTGCTTCCCATGCTCTCCTGGGCCTCTGAAGAATCCCGCTTCGAGATCGTTCTTCAAAACGGCCTGATCGTGGATGGCACGGGAACATCCCCCTACCGGGGAGACGTGGCCCTGAACGGGGGCAAAATCGCGCGTATTGGGGTTTTGGGCCCCTATCGAGCCGACCGGGTGGTGGATGCCTCCGGTTGGGTCATTGCTCCCGGATTTATCGATATCCTTTGCCACAACGACCTTTTATGGACCGTGAAGGAACAAGAGAGGGCTGTCCGCGGCGGCGTGACGTTGGGCCTGGCGGGCAACTGCGGATTTTCCGTTCTGGATGTGGACAAGAACCTCACGAAACTCCAAAAACAACACAGCCTCATTAATTTGGGAACCTTGATTGGTCAAGGCAGCGTGAGGGATTGGTTTGTCCGCTCCCACAAGCAACAGCCTGCCAGCCAAGCGGACATGGTCAAGATGAGGGCCTTTGTGGAATTAGGACTCCAGGCAGGAGCCTTCGGCCTTTCCAGCGGCTTAGGCTACGAACCAGGCCAGTGGTGCGAACCGGCGGAGTTGGAAGATATGGCCGCAGCGCTCACGAAGTACCCCCACGCGGTTTATTACACCCATATCCGGAATTACCGCTCCAATGTCCTGGAGGCCATCAAGGAAGCCATTCATGTGGGACAGACCGCCAAGGTCCCCGTCGTCATTCAACACTTGTTATTCAAGCTTCCGAGCAATTGGGATCAAACCGAGAGCGGCCTGAGGTTGCTGGAAGAGGCCCAGGGCAGGGGCCAATCGATATTCGCGACGGTTTACCCCTATGATTTTTGGGGCAATGAGGTGCAGATACCCCTCGCTCAGTTCCTCTACCTGCCGAAAAACGCGGACCGCTGGGCCTATTACCATGAGAGCGACAAGACGGGCGAAATTTTGGCCGCCATTCGAAAACGCCTCCAGCAGTACGGGGGAGGGGACAAGATCGAGATCACCCATGTGCATACCAAGGCGTTTAAAAGCTTCCTGGGCCTGACCGTGAAGGACCTGGCCAAACAGAGGAAAATATCCACCGAAGAGGACGCGGTTTTGGGTCTTTTGCTGGAGAACGCCGGGGACGTCAAGATTTGCTACCACGGCCTCTCGGAGGAAGGTTTGATCAAGAAAATACAATCGCCCTTCGTCCTTTTTGGATCGGATTCCACCGGGGCCATACCCCATCCCAGGGACGTGGGGGCATTTCCGCGTTTGTTGGGCACCTATGTGAGGGACAAGAGGGTCATTCGCCTGTCCGAGGCCATCCACCGTTTGACGGAGGAGCCGGCGAAACTATTGGGGCTGAAGGACCGCGGCTTGATTAAAGAGGGCTATTGGGGGGACGTGGTGGTGTTTGACCCCGGAACCATTCGGGACAATGCGACCGCCGTTTCCCCCTGGCAGGAGCCGTCCGGAATGAGGATGGTTTTCGTGAACGGCCAGGTCGTTTATGAAAAGAATATTTTTAACGGCCATTATCCCGGATTGGTTTTACGCAGGACGAACGATTAGAAAGGCTCAGGTGTCCTCCTTTTTCTCGAATAAAAAACTGCTGCAGCCCCCCATTCGGCGGGCGGCCCACTCGGACCGGACGGCTTGGATCATGGCGGAGCATTCGAAACTGGCCTATGAGAGGGACCTGAAAAAACTCCGCCAATATCTTAAGGCGGGAGGATTTCAACTCGTCCAGACCTTCGACCGCAACGAAACCCAAGCCTATCTGGCCCGGTGCAAGGATTACATGGTGCTGGCCTTTCGTGGCACCGAGCCCCAGCAGTTGAGGGATATTTGGACGGACCTAAAATTCACGCCCTTTAAGAAGGAAAGGTACGTGATGCATGAGGGTTTTTACGAGGCTTACCGGGATATCGAGAAAGAGTTGGTGGGGGCGGTGCGAAAGATCAACCTGCCGCTTTACGTGACAGGCCACAGCCTGGGCGGGGCGCTGGCGCTGATCGCGGTCATGTACCTTCCGGATATGGATTGGACGGCGGCTTGTTACACCTTCGGGGGCCCCAAGGTGGGGGATGATGACTTTACCGACGGTTTATTCAAGGTGCCGGTTTACCGCACAGTTAATAGCTCGGATATCGTTCCGTCTTTGCCGCCCTTTTGGTTGGCCCTCTTCGGGGTGAATTACCAGCACGCGGGGGACATGAGATATCTTACCCGCCGAGGGGACATGGTCATCGGGATCCGGGGTTATCTTCTCTACGTTTGGGAACTCGCCAAGTCCATGCTTCCGTTTTGGTGGAGCCGCTTGGTGGAGGACCATAGCATGGATGATTACCGTCATAAGCTTTTAAGGGTCGCGTCTGATAAAAAATAAGGGAATCATCGGGGAGGGTTGTACAAAAATGGGAGGATTAGGATGAGCGAAATCAACATCGAGAATCTGGGCCCCTTGGGCCGGTTGGTTGGTATTTGGGAAGGCGGTACGGGAGACGATCGGGCGCCGTCGGACGACCGGGGAACGGAAATCAACCATTACCGGGAGCGGATGGTTTGTGAGCCCTTTGGCCCGACCGCGAACCACGAGCAAGTTCTCTTCGGCCTGAAATACGCGACCCAAGCCTGGCGGCTGGGGGAAGCGGACCCTTTTCACGACGAGGTCGGCTATTGGATATGGGACGCGAAAGCCAAGCAAGTCATGAAATGCATCCTCATCCCGAGGGGTGTTTCCATCATCGCCGGGGGCTCCGTGGACCCGGACGCCGGGAGTTTTAAGCTGGCAGCGGAACTGGGATCCAAAACCTTCGGTATTTGCTCGAATCCCTTCCTGGACCTGGAGTTTCAAACGGTCGGCTTCGAGATTCTGGTCACCTTCAATCCGGATGGAAGCCTTAGCTATGACCAAAATACGAGGATTAAGATCAAGGGGCAGGAGTCGATTTTTGAGCATCGGGATAAAAACACGTTAAAGCTAACGGCTAAATAGCCCCCGGCTAGGGGCCTCCGCAATAATCAAGTTCAAAAAAACTATTTAGAAATATACAATGTGGCATCTTGAAATTTCTTTCTTTGAGTTTTGGACCATATATAAAGAGGAGCCTTGAATGAAACTGATATCCCGACTCCGCTGTTTTTTCACCGCCTGCCTGTTCCTGGTGTTAAGCCAGGCGGCCTACGGATATTCGGCGGGGGATTATTACAACGCGGGTCTTCAGCTTTACAACGCTAGAAATTACGGCCAAGCGGCCCAATACTTTACCGCCGCCTTGAGCCTGGAGCCTAACAACACCGCCGCGCTCCAGGGAAGGGCGAACAGTTATTATTCCCTGGGACAATTCCCGCAGGCCTTGGCGGATTACCAGAAGGTTCAGGCCCTTTCGCCTTCCAACCAGCTCGCGCAGTTGATCCAAGCCCTTCAAGCCAAGGTCGGTTCTTCCGCTCCGGCTGGCTCAACGGTTCCCCCTGCGGCACCGGGTGAATCCTTCAACCAGGGCGTGGCCTTGTACCAACAGAAGCAATATGCCGCTGCGGTTCCCGCGCTTCAAAAGGCGGCCAGGGAAAATCCCAATGACGCCAATGCCTATTATTATTTGGGCGCGTCTTATTTGGGCCTCGGCGACGCGAAGAACGCCGCCTTGAACTTGGCCATCTCTAACCGAAAACAACCGAATCCCTCGGTCGAGGCCTATGTCACCCAGTTAAAGGCCAGGCTGACCCCCGAGGACCAGCAGTGGATGGACGGGCAATTGGCGGCCTCCACCGCGGCCGGCGCGGCAGGGGTCTCGGGTCCCAAAGCGAATAAAAATTTGGGAATCCGGCTGGAACCGGGACTGACCCTCTTGACCTTAACCGATTTCACGTCCAACGCGGAAAGCCAATCCATCCGGGGCGAGGCGCTTCGAAATTCCGATCCCTCCATTACTTACAACGGTGTGGTGCCGACTGGTTGTTTAAATGTCAGGTTGGAGCCGGTTTTAAAATTAAGCCCGAACTTTGAGTTGGGACTTCCCATCGGCATGATGCCGGTTGGGACGGCCAGCGAAACAACCCAGAACGACAGCGGTTTTACCATGACCGATTCCTACAATATCAGCGCTTTTACGGTCGGGGTGAACGCGAGATATCTCCTTGGGGCCGGCGACATTCAGCCCTTCATCGCCGGAGGGATCCTCGTGGCGCCGATCAGCATTGATTACCTGGGAACTTTTGGTTTTCCCACGGACCCTAATAATTATGATTCGGCGAAAGGAACCTTCATGGGCATGGCGTTTGGCGGGCAAGCCCAATTGGGATTGGATTGGCACTTGGGGGATATGTTCTGCGTTTCGCCTTTCGTGGGGTACCAAGTGGCCAGCGCCGGCGATTTTTCGGCGGATGTGCAAGGGGGGGGCGGTAAGGCCCAGCTATCGGTCGTTCCAACCGCGGACGGAAACCTCATCACGCCGGTTGCCGGCGGGAAGTTCGTCATGCATGTCATCGACAGCAAGACGGTTTATTTTCCCGGGGATGATGTCCCCGCCGGGACCAAGCCCCTATCGGTGGATTTAGGCGGCGTCACCGCTGGCGTCCAAATTTCCGCCTTCTTTTAATGGGCCGTGCCGGTTGAGGGGGGAATCCGCCCCTCATGGCAGGCCGATGGCTTTTTTCCATTCGGGCGTGGGTTCGATGAGCCGCCGGGTTTGAAGGTCAAACAATCCGAAGGTTAACTCCAGTTCCGTGGCAACCGTGCCGTCTTCCTTCACCATCTCCTGGCGGAAACGGCTGATCTTCCCCTTGGAGCTCAACAGCTCAAGGGTGATTTTAATCTTTTCCCTCAGGGTGATTTCCTTCCTGAATTTCATGGTCAATTCCAGAACGACCGGACCCTGTCCCAATTCCTGGACTTTCTTCAGACCATAACCGTTTTGGGTAATAAAATCCCAACGCGCCTCCTCGAAAAGCACCAAGTAAGCGGCGTTGTTCATGTGCCCGAAACTATCCAGGTGTGATTCGCGGATGAGGACTTCGTAGGTTGCTTTTGGTTGATCCATTTCCGGACAGCATAATGGCAGGGAAGGGTTAAAACAACTCACCGTGGTTTTCCACAGGTTCCGACTTGGCCCGGTCTATCGGGATGCATCGGGATGGGATTGGCGTCAATAAAGGGGTTTAAAAGGGGATGGCGGGATAAAATTAGTTGCAGTAGAGGATGTAGCCGGAAGTTCCATTCACGGCCTGGCAGGGATTATTGACGGTGATGGTATGGTTGGCCCCGGTCACGTCGTAGTTGCAGGCCCCGTTCGGGTTCAGGGGCCCCGCGATGCCGATGGTGTGTTGGCCGGTCGGAACATTGGTATAAAGGGTATAGGGGCCGCCGTTGGACGTATTGGTGACAGGGGAACCGCCATCCAGGGTGGCCACAACGTCGCAACCGGTATCGTTATTGATGTAAAGGAATATTTGGGTCCCCGAGGGAGATCCGGGCGGGGGCGACGAACAGGAAAAAGCGCTTAATGCCGCGACTAACCCCAGGCAAGCCAGGCAAAGGGCGGGAAGAACCTTTTTTTCGTATCTTTCCATGTCCTTTTGACGTGCCAGATCCCCTTTTAGGCCGGACAAGAATGGGAAAGGCTTAAATATTCTTTTGGTAAACGCGGTATTTTTTAATGATCTTCCCGCCCATGGCGGTGATGCCGTTGTTGATTCCCTCGTTGTCCTCCAAGGTCCAGGAAAGCTCGCCGCCCTTGATATGACGCTTCTTGCCGGTCCTGAGGGCTTCCAGGTAAAGGATGGCTTCCAGGCCCTTTTTGCGGTAATCCGGATGGATCCCCATGGCCATTTCCCTGGTGTCATTGATCTTGCCCAGGCCGAATAAAAACGTAAAAAGGGCGAAAGGGGCCTCCCGGGAGAACAGCTCGCCGTTCATCTTGATCAACAATTGGTTAACGTCGGGAACGACAAGGTTAAATCCAATGGCTTTGCCGTCCACTTCCGCGAAGACGACGAAGTCGGGCCAAACGATATCCTTTAATTTTTTTACCTGATACTTGAACTCCTCGTCGGTCATGGGAACAAAGCCCCAGTTTTTCTCCCAAATTTTGTTATAGAGGTCTTGGAGGATCTTCGCGTCCTCAAAAAGACGCTTCATGTTGAGGGGCCGCAGGGTGATTCGCTCGCGCTTCATGGTGCGTTCGGCGATTTTAATAATCCTCTCCGGCAGGGGGATTTCGGCGCTTAAATACCAGGCATAAAGGTCCTTGGCCTTGCGGTAGCCTGACTTTTCGGCCAACTCGATGTAATAGGGAGGGTTGTAGGTCATGGCGATTCTGGCGGGGGAATCGAAGCCTTCCAGCAGGAACCCGAAGTAATCATCGTTGGAGGTGAAGCTGGCCGGCCCGCGGACGCTGGTCATGCCCTCGGCTTTCAGGAATTTTTCAGCCTCCTGAAAAAGGGCCTGGGCTGCTTCCGCGTTTTGGACGCACTCGAACCATCCGAAAAAACCCGTTTTCTCATTCCAGAATTTATTGAAGTTATCGTCGATGCTGGCGGAGATGCGCCCGATCATTTGATGTTGCTCGTCGTAAGCCGCGAAAAGGGCGACTTTGGCGTGCTTCCAAAAGGGATTCTTGGCGGGGTTTAAAAGGCTTCGCTGGTCGTCCAGGAAGGGCGGAACCCAGTTGGGATCCTTTTGACCGCCGGCCGTCTTATAAATTTTCCAGGGGAGGTGGAGAAAGGCCTCCAATTCCTTTTTGTCCTCCACATGGATTGGTTTGATCGTTACCGCCATGGCCGCCTCCTACAGAAGGAATAGGCTTTTCAGGCCTATTCATGATGGTTAGGGAATGACCCCGTATTTTTTTCCGACTTTTTGGAAGCTTTCCAGCACATGGGTCAATTGGGCATCGGTATGGGTCGAGGTATAGGAGGTGCGGATCAAGGTCTTGTCCGAGGGTACGGCAGGCGAAACAACGGGGGTCGCGAAGACGCCCATTTCACCCAAGTCTTTCGTGATGCCGAAGGTTTTCATGTTATCCCCGACCATGAGGGGGATGATGGCGGAGTTGGTATGGAGGGTGTTCCAGCCCATCGACTTAAATTCCGACCGCATACGCTTGATGATAACCCACAGCCTTTCACGGCGCTCCGGCTCCCGTTTGATGATTTCAAGGCTCTTCAGGGCCGCCGCGGTATCGGCGGGGGAGAGGCTTGCCGTGAATATCAGCGGCCGGCTGTTGTGGCGCAGGTAGTCGATGACTTTGTGGGTGGAAGCGATGAAACCACCGATGGAAACCAATGATTTGGAAAAAGTGCCCATGACCATATCCACGTCTTTTTGCACGCCGAAATGGGCCCCCACGCCCTCCCCCTGGGGGCCGAAGACCCCGATGGAGTGGGCTTCGTCCACCATCAACCGGGCGTTATATTTCTTTTTCAGCTCGGTAATCTTGGGAAGGTCGCAAATGTCACCCCCCATGGAGAAGACGCCGTCCGTCACGATAAGTTTGGGGTCTTCCTTGTGGTTCGCCAAAAGCCTTTCCAGATCCTCCATGTTGCTATGCTCGTACTTTAGCGTCTTGGCGAAGGAGAGCTTCTGCCCGTCCACGATGGAAGCGTGATTTTCACGGTCGGAAATGATGTAATCTCCGCGGCCGGCAATGGTCGAGAGGGCCCCTAAGTTGGCCAAAAAACCGGTGGAGTAGACAAGGGCCGATTCCATGTGGACGTAATCCGCCAGTTTTTCCTCCAGCTCCACGCGGATGTCCAGGGTGCCGTTGAGGAAAGGGGACCCGGTACAGGCGGATCCATATTTGCGGACGGCCTGGACCATCGCTTCCAATACTTCCGGATGTGTCACCAGGCCCAAGTAGTTATTTGAGCCCACCATGATCATTTTCTTGCCGCCAATGGTGACCTCGGTTCCCATTTGGGAGGTGTTGGGACGGAAATAGGGGTAGACGCCGGCTTGACGGACCTCGTCCGCCGCGGTCCAGCTGTTGGCCTTTTCAAAAATGTCCATGATTCCTCTTGTTGGTTGGGTTGGGGAACGCTTTTAAAACGCTTGGCTGTAAAAAGTTTCGTGGAGCGGAGTTCTGACGCCCGATTTGGTGAAAAAAGAACTCGAGCTGTTGGTGTCCAAGGCGGGCGTATTATAAGATAGGGCACCATGTTAATCAAACAATTTGCCTCTTCCAACGGACGGAGAATTGTCCCGGAGCGCTTAAACCCCGAATTAAGGATTTCGGGACCTTGTCGGTTCGATTTATATAACCCCGGAGCGGCTGGATGAAATACATTTCACCCGCCCTCATCACCGGCGCCAGCGGATTCGTGGGAAGCCATTTGGCGGAGGTTCTCGCAGGACAAAAGGTAAAAGTCAAACTGCTGGTTCGAGGGACAAGCCGTTTGCCCTTTCAACCGACCGCGGGGATGGAGTTGTGTTACGGGGATGTGACGGATTTTGAGTCGGTTCGAAAAGCCGCGAGGGGCGTCAAGGCGGTTTACCATTTGGCCGGGATTTTGCGCGGCTCAAACTTTTCAAGGTTGGAACAGGTCAACGCGGAGGGGACCCGCCATGTATGCCGGGCGGCGGAGTCGGCTGGAGGAATTCGCAGATTCGTTTACGTCAGTTCTCTCTCGGCGGCGGGGCCGTCCCGGGACGGCAGGATCATCGACGAAAATACCGCCTGTCAACCAGCCTGCGCCTACGGGGAAACGAAGCTGATGGGGGAACAAATCGCCCTTTCCTTTAGCGGGAAATTCCCCGTGACGATTTTGCGCCCTGGCGCGGTTTATGGTCCCAGGGAAACGGATATTTTCGCCTACTTTAAAATGGTGCGGCAGGGGTTGGTTTTTATTCCGTCCCAGGAACAAAAGGTGAGCTTTATCCATGTATTGGATTTGGTGGCGGCCATCCTGAAAGCCGCCCATTCCCCCCGTGCCATAGGGCGTATTTACTTCGTTTCGGATGGAAAAGGCTATAGTTGGGACCAAATCTCGGCTTTAATCGGACAAAGCCTGAAAAGAACTTATTTCACTTTCAAGGTTCCGATGGGTATCGTTAAAATGGCGGCTGGATTGGGGGAAGCGGCCGAAAAAATTACCGGCAAGGCCAGTCTGGTTAATTTAGACAAGGTCAAGGAAGCTTATTACCCCTTCTGGGTTTGCAGCAACCGGAGGATCCGCGGGGAGTTGGGTTTTAAACCGGGGTTTGAAATGCCCCGGGGTATTGAAAATGCGATTGAGTTTTATCATTCGGCCGGCTGGTTGAGGCCCTAACAGAAGAGGGGAAAATGAAATTTTCGGGGATAAAGACCTTGTTGTTGACTTTGGGATTCTTGGCCGCGACGGCGGCGGGGAGTCTGGCGCAAAACCAATGGATTGATTCCATTTTGCCCCCGGACCACCTTTTAGAAAACCTGCCATGGATGGGCGAAGATGGGAAGATTGAAAGCAAGGGCCTCTTTGATTTCGAGGATATACGAGGGATAGGACAAAAGGATTTAATCCTAATCTACCGCCAGTCCGTGCCGGTCAATGAGCTGGATAAACCCCATAATCAGACTTTGATTGTCTGCTTTTACGATTCCAAACTGCAAAAGTACGTGAAAAATTTCGAGGATGAGGGCGGCACCATTCAGTGGGTGAAGTTCATCCAGGGTCCGGACAAAAAAAGCCTGCACCTGATCCTCCAGAGGGATGATTTAAAGGGAAGCCAAGTATTGAAGGGGTTCGCGATCCTGAACGGATCGATGAAACAGGTGCTGGAAGCGGCGGCTCCCCAGATTTTCTCAACTTTTTCCGGCTCCCAAATTTTATGCTCCTCGAAGGAGAGCCCGAAGGATACGGGCGGGGCGGAGCATGTTTTTTCCTGGGATGAACTTAAATCCCGATATTCGGAAGGGAAGTCGAGCGGTCCGGCCGGTTGGTCCGGATCCTCGATCGCGGTTCCGGTTGCGGCGGCCGCGCCTAAACCCATCGTGACCCCGCCTCCGTCTGCCCTTGTGGCACCTTCGTCACCCGCCCCGGCGGTGAACGCCAAACACAAAGCCAAGAACGGCTGGTGGGACGAGCCCCTGGATGCCCAAGCCTCCCTTCAGAAGCTGAAGACGGAAATTGTTCCGCAGTTGGTTAAAGACAAGCAGATTCCCGTCATGGGCCAGAAGGCAAAGGCCTTTTTCGAAGCTGTCGCCGACAGCGGGGTGAAAGGCAAGGAGCTCGCCTCCATGAGGGCGACCTATTATGCGGCGGTCGCCTCGGCGACCTTGGACGAAGGCGACGCGAAGGGAGCGGCCTACTATTTGAAAACAGTGTTCCAGCTCCAGCCGGACAATCCGGATGGTTTGGCGGTGAAGGCGAAGTTGAAACCCTAAGCGGGTCAAGGGGACATAAAAAAAAGCCGTGAAATCTTTCGATTTCACGGCTTTTGGCATATTGGCGGCCTTGGCTCTTGCCAAGGCCGCCCCTGTTTCCCAATTTCGAAGCCTTCGGCTTCGATTTGGATATGATTAAAATGGTGCCCGAGGCGGGACTCGAACCCGCACGGGTTACCCCATACGCACCTCAAGCGTACGTGTCTGCCATTTCACCACCCGGGCCACTTTTCCTGATTTCCAACAACTGAGGAAGTCGTATTATAAGGTTCGGCCTTTGATTGTCAATAAAGCCCGGCCATTAACGGGAACCCCGCGAGAAGGTGATTCGTTGAAAAAGACTTTGCTTTCCCTCTTGATTCTCGCGGTTTTTATCGCCGGAATGGGCCGCGCCACTTGGCTCCCTTCCCTCCGATTGCTCCAGGACACGCAATGGGATGGTTCCTTGTTTATCCCCACCTGGAGCGGTCGTTGTTTTTATTTTCTTTGGATCATTCCGGCAGGAATCGGCTTTTTGGGTTGGTCGGTTAAACTCCGGGCGGTCTTTTTAAGGGGGATCGATCAAAGCGCGGCTCCTTTATTAGGCTGGGCCCTGGCGGTAAGTTTGTTTTCCCTTTATGTTTTCGGTTTAGCCATCAATGAGATCTTGTTTTGGCCCCTCGTTTTTTTGTTTTTCGCCCCCTCTCTGCCAGCCGGTTGGGAATGTTTTAAAACCCGAATAGGACCTTGGAGGGCAAGGGCGGGAAAAAACTGGCGGTCCTGGGCCCTGGCCATTCCAGCGCTCCTTTGGGCTTTGGAGTATTTATCCGCTCCGATCGCCTGGGACGCTGTTTTGGACCACTACCGCTTCGCCCGGGAGGTGGCCCGGCTCCACCAAGTTCTTTTCCACTGGGTCAACCATACGGGGGATATGCCCAAGGGCGCGGAATTGATTTTGGCGGGATTCTGGAGTCTGGGAGGCGAAAGCCTGGCAAAGTTATCCAGCGCGATTCCAGCGATTTTGACCGCCTGCCTGCTCCCGGCTTTTGGAAGGGAAGGGAAAGGGGGAGGCTGGGTAGCAGGGTGGATTTTTTGGACCTGTCCCTTTTTCTTGGCGCTTTATTCCTGGGGTTATGTGGAGGGCTATTTGGCCTTCTTCGAGGTTTTGGCGGTTTATTGTTTTTGGATGGCTCTTCAAAATTCAAGGGGCGGGGCATGGCTTCCTCTTTGCGCTTTTTTCCTGGGGACCGCCTTTGCCATCAAATACACGGCGGCCCTGGCCCTTGGGCCAGTCCTGTTGATCTATGTTTACGAAAAAGTTGTCCGGAAAAATCCACTCAAAATTAATTTGGTTTGCTTTCTCATCTTCGCCCTGCCCCTGTTTCCCTGGTTTTTCAAAAACTGGTTGGCTTTTGGCAATCCCCTTTACCCCCTGCCAACCCCTTTTTTGGGGGGAGGCATCGGTTATAGCCCTGAAATGGAACAGGGCCTTTTGACCGACACGGGATTTCCCAAGGATCCGCTCTTGTCGAGAATCACGGGAGAAGTCTGGAGTTCTTTTTTTACCGCTTCCAACGGGGTCAACGCCGCCATGGCCCCCCTGGTGGTGATGGCCCTGCCCTGGTTTTGGACATGCGTGAAAAAAAGAACCGCGATATATCTTGTTTCGTTTTCGGCTTTATTTTTCACGGAATGGTTTTTCATGAGCTCGAGTTTACGCCACGCGGCTGCGGGAACGGTCCTTTTGGCCATCTTGGCGGCTTGGGCTTGGGAAGAAGCGATTCGGGCGAAGCAATGGGCTCCAAAGTTCTTGTTGACCGCGGGAATCGCCTTGTCCCTATGGCTTTGCGTTTCCGCCCAACTCACGGCAACCGCTCCTTACGCTTCGGCTTTGGGGCTGGAAGATCCACTGCTCCGGTTGAAAAGAAATTATTCCTTTGATTTGGACGTTTACCAGGCCTACCGGGGGATTGAGGCTCATTCGGAGGTTAAGGACAAAGTCGTTGCTTTCGCCGTTTTCCAGACCTATCCCCTTGACCGGATCGCCTTTGTGGATTTTAAGTGGAAAAGGCCGGTCTTTTACCAATGGGTTTCCCGTTGCAAGACAGCGGAAGAATTGACCCGGTTGATGCGGAAGGAAGGGGTTCGATATTTTTTATTTCAAAAAAAGGAAGCGGCGGCCATGGCCAAACTGGAGAGGGATTTTAACTGGGTGGGACTGCCGATGGGGGAATATGATCGTTTTTGGCGCAATTACATGGAACCGGTCGGGAGTTACGAGAACACCATGGTCTATGAATTGAAGGATAAGGCCCTGGAGAGGACTCTCGACTTATCCCGGGCGCCGGGACTTTTGTGAGGCGACCTCCGCCGGAACTTAACCTTGGCCGTAAAGCAAAGGGTTGGGTTTCAGTTCGCATTCCATCGCGATGCGAATATTCCTGATTTTACCCTGATCCCTTAACTCATAAAGCTTCGGCACCACTTGGTCCCGAAGATGGATGGGGGACATGGGGTTGATATATATCTTGGTCCCGCCCTCAAACCCGGCGGGATTGATGGTTCTCCATTTAATTAAAAGGTGCCATGGCATCACCGTGACCGCGTCCCGGGGGGAGTAGTACCATTCCTCGTTGCAGGGGATTTGGCTTCCCATGGCGGCATGGCAGGCGTGAACCAGGTCGGAAAACCCCCTTAGCGCCTCCTCCGAGTGGTCTTCAGGCCTGGCGCTCCGGCTTTTGGAGTAGATGGCCAGGGTCGGGAAGCGGTGGCCAATCTCGGAAAGGGCGATGGCGAAGTCGTTTTCGGCGAAAACAAGATTGTGGTAAGAAGAGAAGTTAATGATGGATTCGTTGTAGATGTTCGGGTTCTCGCGGACGATATCAAGCTCGGATTGGATGGAGGTGCCCCATTCATCCAGCCCCACCAGCTGTTTGTGGAGGTGGTCGAAGGAGGCGCCGGCCGGCTGGAGCCAATTTTGAAAAATCGTGACATAGCGGACATAACGGTTGTTGTTGTGAATGTCCATCATCGCGTCGATGGTGAACCGCATAAAGCGAAAATGCTCCTCCGGCGTCAGCTCCCCGGAAGACAGGAGCTCGTTGTCCCATTCGGCACCGGCCCGGAAGTGGCGGCCGGCGATCACGAGCTCGTGGGCTCCCCCGAAAAAAGCGTCGGCCAATTTCGTTTTATCCTCGATGGACAGGCGGGAAATTTCCTCGCTGGTTTTACCCAGGAGTTTAAGTTTGGTATTGATGATTTGGGAGATGTGATCGAGGCCGCGTGAATTCCCGAGGTAATTATGTTTCCATTGGATTTGGGAGGGGGAAAGAAGAAAGCCGTGGTTTTTCACCCAATAGTCGATGGTCACGATCTCGAAAAGATTAGCGACCCGCCGGAACAAGGCGTGGGAAGCCTCGATTAAGTCCGGGTTCAAGCGCTCGATTTTTTGATATTGGCCGTCGGAAGTTTGGGTCAAACGGGCCTTTTCGGGAGGTGTCCGGAAATACTCGGATTCACAAAAGTCGCAATAATTTTCCTTTCCGGTTTTAACCAGGGGGGAGGGGGGCTTGAGGGTCCGGTTGTAGAGGGGTCGGTGGGCCCTGGCTGGAACCGTCCAAACCTCGGTTCCGGTTAAGGGATTGATGTGCTTGAGGGTTCCATCCGGCATGGTGAAATAGGGGTTTTGGATTTTGCGCATGGGGTCCGGTTTTGGTCGAGAAGTTCGCAGGTTGTTTTAATAGAGGGAAATTGTATCGAAATGGCCTACAATGGCGCAATAGTGTTTTTAAGTTCCGAGGTTTTGCGGCGGGGAACGCGCCGGTTAGGTCGGCGGCTCTATTGCCGGAAGGGGAGCGACGAGTGAAATTTTTATGCCTGTCGGATTATCGGGGCGCCAACGAAAAAATCACCAGCATCCCAAAAATGATCCAGGCCGAGGATCCTGATTTTATTTTTTATTGCGGCGGATCCATGAAAGGCGACAAGCGGACTGCCGAGTATGAGGCCGCGCGCCGTTTTCACAGCAAACCGGACACTGGCAGCCCCGCGATTCAACAGGAGATCATCCAGGACACCGAGTATTTGCAGCAGTTTCTCCTCGCTCTGGCGGACACCCAGAAAACCATTTATGCCGTTCCGGGCTACAATGACGCGCCGGAATCCCTTTACTTTAAGACCATCTATAATTACGCCCACATCTACCCCAATTTGCAGCCGGCGCACGAAATGATGCACCGTGAGGACGAGTTCATGGTCGCTGGTTTCGGGGGGGACATGACCTTGAGTGATGACAACCGGGAATTCGTCCTCCAGTATTCAAGGACCTGGGTGGAGTTCGCCTTGAGACGGCTGGAATTTTTCCCCGGAGAAAAAATTCTTTTGTTCCACTCCCCGCCGGTGTGCCGGCTGGATGTTTCCGACGGGGAACACTGCGGGGTTTTGCTGATCAACGAGTTGATCGAGCGTGTTGCCCCCAAGTTGGTAATGTGCGGAAGGGCAAAATCGGGGCAGGGCACCGTTAAACTGGGGGGGAGCGTCGTGGTAAATCCCGGCCCGTTTTTTGAGGGCCATTACGCGATCATTGATTATCCCTCCCTGGAAGTTCAATTCAAAAACATAAAATCCTTATGACGCCCCGTTAAAAACCGCATGCCCCCCCTTTTATCGATTCAAAAATTGAAGGTGGACCTCCAAGACCCGGATCGTTTGGAAGTCGGCTCTATCCTCCGGGACGTCAATTTCAACATCGCGGAGGGCGAAACCCTGGCGCTTGTCGGCGAGTCGGGTTGCGGCAAGAGCATGACGGCCCTTTCCATCCTTCGGCTATTGCCGGATCCACCCATCCGCATGGTCTCGGGAAAAATCCTTTTCAAGGGAAGGGATTTGAATGAGATGTCCCCGGTGGAATGGGGAAAAATAAGAGGCGGGGAAATCAGCATCGTTTTTCAAGACCCCCAAACCTCCCTAAACCCGGTGATGAAAATTGGGGAACAAGTGGCGGAAGCTCTCCGGATTTATTCAGAGGATCACCCCCGCCAAACAAGGGGGCGGATCCAGGCTTTATTAATGGACGTGGGCCTTTCGGATGTGGAACGAATTTATGACCAATATCCCCATCAGCTGTCGGGGGGAATGTGCCAACGAGTGATGCTGGCGATGGCAATCGCCTGCGGACCGGCTTTATTAATCGCGGATGAGCCGACAACGGCTTTGGACGTAACGGTCCAGGCCCAAATATTAGAACTGCTTTTTGGGATGAAGGAAAAACACAGCTTATCGGTCCTTTTTATCACCCATGACCTGAGGCTGGTCCGGGGACACGCCGACCGTGTTGCCGTTTTATACGCCGGACAAGTGGTGGAAGAGGGGAAGCCCGAGGATTTGTTTGAGGCGCCCCAACATCCCTATACGGAGGGGTTGATCGCCTCCCTTCCAGGGTCCTCCCACAGGGGTTCTCCGCTTTTTAATATTCAGGGATCCGTACCCACCCCTTTTGACCGGTTTCAAGGCTGCGCTTTTGCCGACCGTTGCGGGCGGGTTCAGCCCAATTGCAGGACCGAAGCGCCGGATTTAACCGAAAAAAGCAAAGGACATTGGTCGAGATGCTTTTATCCATCGATAAAGTAGAAAAAAGGTTTCCGGTCAGCCGGGGTTTGCTGGGCCGGCCCAACGCCTTCGTGAAGGCGTTGGACGGCGTTTCGCTTGATTTGGGGGCGGGGGAGATCGTCGGGATTGTTGGAGAGTCGGGTTGCGGCAAAAGCACCTTGGGGCGATGCGCGGTGGGCCTTTACGAACCCTCCGGGGGCCGAATCGCCTGGGACGGGCAGGATCTGGCCAAAATGGGGGTTTCCCAGAGGCGCCAGAGCCAGCGCCGCTTTCAAATGGTATTTCAAAACCCATTCGCGTCGTTAAATCCGAGGCAAAAAGTCAGGGAGATATTGACCGAAACTCTGGAGGTCCACTCATTGTTAACT
Source organism: uncultured bacterium (assembly GCA_964624625.1). Lineage (GTDB taxonomy): Bacteria > Oederibacteriota > Muellerivitia > Muellerivitales > Muellerivitaceae > PALSA-1180. The sequence continues at coordinate 2,310 of CAZUXW010000009.1, read as the reverse complement.
TCTCGTGAGAGAACCACCTTCGCGGCGGATCTCTTGGGGAAGGTGGGGCTGGCTCAGGGAGATTTAGCCAAGTATCCCCATGAATTTTCCGGGGGACAAAGGCAAAGAATTGGAATCGCGAGGGCTTTGGCAGGAAAACCCGAATTGATCGTGATGGACGAACCGGTCTCATCCTTGGATGTTTCCGTTCAAGCCTCGATATTAAATATGCTCTCCCAATGGAACCAATCACAAAAAATTAGCTATCTTTTTATCTCCCATGATTTGCAGGTGGTCGGTTATATCAGCGATCGGGTAATCGTGATGTATCTGGGGAAGATTGTGGAGGAGGGGATAACCGCTGAAGTCCTCAAAAAACCGAGGCATCCCTATACCAAGATATTATTGGCGGCCAGCGAGGGGAAGAAAATCAAGGTGAAGGGCGAGCCTCCCAGCCCCGTCAACCCTCCCTCCGGATGCGCTTTTCACACTCGTTGTCCCTACGCTGAAAAAAAGTGCCGGGAAGAGAACCAAGCGTTAACCCCGGAAGGGAGCCTTTGGAAAGTCGCTTGTTGGAAATGGGAACAGGTTTGAAAGGCCCTTTTTAGGCTACTTTATGGGTTTTTGCCACAACCAGGGTTTTTTGGGTATAATAGCCTCGTCAATGAGGGGCCTGCCAGTCTCCCTGTTTTAACACATCGAAAATCCAACCACACTTTTTTATCTGAAGGACCACCTGGGAGGTGCCGTTTGAAAACCATGATCGTTAACCCGCCGACTTGTACCGGGATGAAATATATCCGAGAAGGGCGCTGTGAGCAGCGGTTAAACTCCTTTCAATATGTAATGGTTCCCATATCCCTTCCCATGATCGCCGGAGCTTTGGAAGCCAAAAAACATGAAGTGAAGTTACTGGATTGCATCGCGAACGATGTGGATGTGGAGGGCCTCAAGAAAGCCCTGAGGGAATTTAATCCTGCCCTGGTCATTTTCAATATGTCGACCGCGACTTCCTCCAGCGACGTCCAGGTAATTGATATGGTGCGTGAAGCGGCGGCCCAAGCCCATTTTTCCGTCATTGGAAACCACGCTACCTCGCTTCCGGAAGAGGTTTTGAAGGCTTGTTCCCTTAATTCGGTCATTCGCCGGGAGCCCGAACTGACGGCGCAGGATTTAGTGGACGCGGTGGAGACGGGTCGGGACCTTTTAAAAGTCCTGGGAATTTCCTTCAAACAAACCGACGGAACCATTATTAACAACGAAGACAGGCCTTTTAACGAGAATTTGGATGATTTGCCCTTTGCCGCCCGGCATCTTCTGGATAACGCCAAATACACCTTGCCCGTTATCAATGAACCCTACACCCTCATTATTACCAGCAGGGGCTGTCCCTATTCCTGTATCTATTGCACCGCCTACCAATATTACGGAAAAAAAGTCCGCCTTCGCAGCGCGGAAAACGTGGTGGACGAGATGCAAGAGTGCCTTGAAAAGCATAATCTCCGAAACTTCACGATGTGGTCGGACACCTTCAATCAAAACCGGAAATTCGTGATGGAAGTCTGCGCGGAATTAAAAAAACGCGGCCTGGAAAAAAAGATCCGCTGGATGGCGAACAGCAGGGTGGACCACGTGGATCCCGAGGTGCTCAGTGAAATGAGGTCGTCCGGCTGTATCGGTGTTTCTTACGGCGTGGAATCGGGAGTCGAGGAAATATTGAAAAACATGAAGAAGGGAGCCACGGCGGAACAGGCTCGGATCGCGGTGAAACAGACCAAAGAGGCGGGCATTGAAGTCCTGACCCACATCATCTTTGGGCTTCCGGGCGAAACCATGGAAACCATTAAAGAAACAATTCAATATGTGAAAGAATTGGACCCGGATTATGCCCAGTTTTATTGCGCCATTCCTTTTCCAAAAACGGAACTGGAGGCGATGGGGAAAAAAGAGGGTTGGATCACGACGGAGGATTACGCAAAATATGAGCTGAATCAGCCCATTTTAAACTTACCGGGTTTGTCGGTGGAACAGCTCCAGGAGGCCCGAAAAATGGCTTACCGGGCCTTTTATTTGCGGCCCAGCTATATCTTCAAAAGACTAAGGAAAATAAAGGGTTTTGGGGACCTTTTAACCAATTATCGCCAAGCCAAGGACTTTATTTCCAGCTGGATTTCGGAGTCTTCGACGGAAAAGACCCCTGTTTCGGCCGTTCCCGCTGCCCAGACTTCGGCCACCCATTAAATAAATATAATAAGGTGTTGACACAGGTGGAGTGATTTAGTATAAATGCTCCCCCGGGCCACTAAGGCTTGTGGCTTCGTTCTTTGAATT
>CAZUXW010000008.1:0-60337 GCA_964624625.1 uncultured bacterium | reverse complement strand
TTGGAACCCATTCGTAGGACGAAGCGTCTAATTTAAGACAAGGGTCCTTGGAACCCGCCGGTTTTTGCCAAGAGAAAGAAGTGGAAAATGAAATCGACGAATACCTTGATGCTGGCGCTTTTGCTGATGCCGGCCCTAAACGCTTTCGCGGACAACAATCGGGACGGGAGACCTTCCAATGACAACACCAGGCCGGCCCGCGGCCAGTCCGTAACCCGGGCCCCCCAAGCCCGCCAGCCGGTTGTCATCAACATGAGCCGCGGATCCAGCGGGGGACACAACCGCAATTTTCCGTCGCAACAACCGTCCCGCCCCGCCGCCCAGCCGGAAAGCCGGCCTTCCTACGGCAGGCTCAACTGGAGCGCGCCGGTCGCCAAAAGGGCTCCTGCCCAGACCCAAATTTGGACACCCGCCAATCGAAATTCCGGGCAAGTGAATCGAAGCATGGGCCAAGCCATCCCAAGGACCTATGAAAGGCCCAACGTGAAAGCCTATGCCAGCCCCGGCATTCACGCGGCGGTCGCCGTCCATCACCACGCTTATACGCCGGGGTATGTGCGCGGGAAACTGCGCAAGATCGGCGTGACAGCGGAGCCCAGCTTGATCACGGACCGTGCGGAAATCATCCACACCGACCGGCTCCATTCCGCCATCGGTCTTCCGAAGGAAGGGCCGGGCCATCGTCCCTTACGGGGGAATGCCCTTTCCCCCCGGCATTTCAACGATCCCATCGTGCGGCAGCAAATGGCCAGGATTGACAACGCGGATTGGACCGCCAGGATCCATGGGTTCCATGACTCTGAAAAACTGGCCAACCATTACTACTGGCACCAGGACCAAGGATTCAATTTTTGCCACTATATCGATCCGACGGGTTACCACTGGTGGGGCTGGTACTCGGGCGACCAGTTTTTCTGGACCCGCCATTTCCACTCGCGCTGGTGGTGGTATGACTCGGACTATGACCGCTGGTGCTTTTGGAACAATGGAAATTGGTGGTGGCAGGATCCCTACCACCTGGGCGACCTCTACTGCTACAACAACGATACTTATATTCCCACGAATTCGGCTGACGACCAGGTGGTCGTAACCGCCCCGGTCAATTCCAACCCACAGGTCACCACTAGTCCCGACGGCACCCGCCTGGTTAAGGTGATCGGCGACAGCCAGGACGCCTTCCTCTACGACACCGCCAATCCGCCGACCTTTGACCCGGTGTACCTGGCCTCAGGGACGCAAAGCGTCCAGTTTTCCGATACCAGCAACGGCCGGCCGTTGGAAATCATCCTGAAGCTCAACGACGGTTCCTTCGACATGTTCGACGGCTACGGGAATCCCTACAACCCCGGCGCCAACGACAACGACCAAGCCGATCCAGGGGGAGCGGATTCGGGCCAACCGCCGCAGGATTCAGGTCCTCCTCCCCACACGGGTGACAACGGGCCCGCCGACAACTAAAAAATGGTGAAGGCGCCGCCGGTATTTCCGGAATTCGGTTAATCTTTAAATCTAAATTTTACGCAATCCCCGGGATGGAGATTCATTCCGGGGATTTTTGTTTTAATACATTGGCGCGTTTCAGGCGGCCTTTAAAATGGGCTGATAACTGTCATTTATCCTATTGCCCACCTTCTTCGCCCAGCCTAAACTCTTCCAAGTTCAACCTTTTTCCAAATCCTGAATCGGCTTGATTCTTTATGGAGCGCACCTTATGAAACTTCCTATCTTGGGTATCTTTTGTCCTAAACGGCGCAAGAAACTTTTGCCGGTAGCCTTGGTCACGACCATCATTGGTATTGCTTCAAGCCTGGTCCCTTTGTGGGCGGATTGGGTCGCCACTTGCGATTACCGCGGTGTTCCGCAATTAGGCGATAGAATCGTCACTGAACATTTCGCGAGCAAGGAAGATTGCGAAGCGAAAACAGGTCTCAATTACCAGCAAGGCCGTTGTCATTGCGCTGAGGGCGGCTCAACCACCGATGATTCCAGTTCCGCTCCAAGCGGTCTTAGTCCCCTAAACCAGTCCGCTTATTCCCTGGGAGAAGCCTTGGGAAATCAAATTCGGGCCGATGACGCGGCGGCGAAGGCGAAGGCCGATGAAATCGAAAGACAAAGGGTGGAAAAGGAAAAATATGAGGAGGAACAACGCCGCCTCAAGTACGAGGCCTCCAAAAAGGACTTGTTGAATAACCTGAGGGACTCCTCGCCGGATTCAGGGGGAGGGTTGAGGGAAGCGGGCTCTTCGGGGGATAGCTCGGGGTTGCGGCAGGTGGGGGGCGATGAGGGTTTCATGCAAGCGCCTGCCGGCAAAAGGCCCAAGGTAAAACATGGGGCCAACTATAAACATCCCGCGACGCCTACGCCCCGCGACGCTACCGCGCCCGCCCCGAAACCAGAACCCCATCCTAAAGCGCAGGAGGAAGTGGCGGGTGTTCAACACGCGGATATGCTGAAGGATGGCGTTCAATTGACAGGAAAGCCCGAGGGCCCCCTCAAGGACCAGATTTGGGTGGAGAATACGAGTGAGGATCCGGTGAAAATCCATGTTTGGATGGCCGGCGAGTCCAAAAATAGCGCCCATAGCTTGAGGAACAACATCGAATTGGAACCTGGCGAGAGCGTGATGGTCGGATGGGCCGCTAATACGACCAATGAGGAGCCTTGGAACTATCAGCTGGGAATGAATGTCACAAAGAAGTAACGAGCTTTTCAGAAAGGATTCATGATGAACCGTTTTAAAATTATTTTCGGTTTGGGTGCCTTGATTCTTCAATGGGGATTCGTTTCGGTTTTCCCCGTATGCGCGGAAAGCTCCAAACTCCAACAACTGGTCGCCGAGCTGCCGAATCATCCCGACGACGAAATCGCCATCCGGGAAAAAATCATCAAGCTGGTCCAGGCCATGCCGGCGAAACCCCCGCTTCCGGAAGGGGTGGATGAAGCCATGGGAAAAGCCAAATTCATCATGAATAACGGCAGTTCCACGGAGGATTTCGCGAAAGCGGCGGAAGCTTACCGTGAGGCGTCCCTCTTGGCCCCTTGGGAAGCGGATATTTATTACAACTTGGGTTATATCCGGGAAAAAGCAGGGCAATTCACCAACGCCCTGATTGATTACAACCTCTATCTGATGGCCAGGCCCAACGCCAAGGATAAAAAAAGCATCCGCGAAAAAATCGGCGCCATGGAGTACGCGGCCCACATCACCTTCAAGGAAATGGAATCCCCCGGCAAGGGCACGATGGTTTTGATCAAGGCGGGAAAATTTTGGATGGGCTCGCCGGACAATGTGGGCGACGGGGATGAGCATCCCCGGCACGAGGTGTATTTGAACGCTTTTTATATCGACAAATATTTGGTGACGAATGATCAGTACGATAAGTTTTGCGAGGCGACCCACCGAAACAAACCCCGGACCTTAAGATCGGAAAGGGGCGAACAGGCTTCCCCGAAAGATTCCGGCGGCCAGGAACCGGTGGTTTTTGTTTCCTGGAATGACGCCTCCGCCTATGCCAAATGGGCGGGGAAGCGCTTGCCGACGGAGGCGGAATGGGAGAAAGCGGCGCGCGGCGGGACCGACACCAAATGGTTTTTCGGGGACGACAACGGCCAGGAGAAAGAATATGGCTGGTACGAACCGGATAAGAATTTTGGGGACGCGGTTTTCCCCAGCTATAAAATTGTCTCCTACCCGGTGGGCCAAAAGAAGCCCAACCCTTACGGGCTTTTTGACATCGGGGGACTGGCCTTTGAATGGTGCTCGGACTGGTACAACAGCAAATATTACAAAGTGAGTCCCGACCGCAATCCCCAAGGGCCGGACAAGGGCAATGAAAGGGTCCTCCGGGGAGGCTGCGGCGGGGCCACCGACGCGCGAACGGCGAGCCGGTACCTGCGGAAGGGTCCGGATTCCACCGACCCTTTGATCGGTTTCCGCTGCGTCAAGGACGCGAAGCAGGGCAAATCGGAAAAGAAGTAAAAAAGGCATAGTACAAAATAAATAGTTGCTTATCCGTGGTTGGGATTCACAACTGGGATGAGTGATGAAACGAATTTGACAATTGGGCCACCGGGGTATATCGTTTACCCTGATGAAAAACACCAAAAAGGCCAAAAACTCCCTGGAAAAACGCGGTCATCACCGTGTCGCCATTAAAATCCCCGTAAAATTTCGGCTGGAACAGAATAAGAAGGTCCTCAAAAAGATCGAGGATTGGCGTCTAACTGAAAGAAACGCATTCACCTTGGATGTAAGCCTGGGGGGGATGCAAATCGCGGTCGATAAACCCTTAAAAGTGGATGACGTCCTCCAATTTCATATTTACCTATTGGATAAGGTCACTGCCGTGAACGTTTACGCGAAGGTCGTTCGGATCACCACCCAAACCGCCGGACTCCAATTCCTGATGATGAAGGATGAGGAAAAAGAAGCCTTTAAAGCCTTCCTGGCTAAGGTCGCCTCAACTTAAAGGCAAACTCCTTTGAAGCCTTAACCAGCCCTAAAACCTTGGTTTTAATGGGTTTTATTGTCATGAACTTTGCCTTATTTTTATCCCCTTTAAATCCACCCCCATCCGACCGAAATTGCAGTACACTATGCCCCTTGCCCTTGTGGACATGGGTCCCTGGGCCGGCATTATAAAGAAGCATAACCCAAGAGGTGAACGGATGAAGCCGCAAAAACCCAAGAACGACTCGGAACACGCCAAAAATATCCTCAAGATGGGGAAAGAAAAAGGCTACATCACTTTTAAACAAGTGAACGACATCCTGCCGGAAGAAGTCGTCTCCTCCGAGGAGATCGACGACATCCTGCTGATGCTGGGTGAGAACGACATCAAGGTTGTTGAGAAGGAAGAAAAGACCGCGACGCCGGACGATGACAAGGAAACTGAAGCCACCGTACCCGACGCCTCGGGGAAGGACGACGACTCGGACGACGAGGACGAGTCTTTCGGCAAGGCCTTGGAAACCGCCGGGGTCGAGACCCGGATCGGCGACCCTATCAAGATGTACCTGCATCAAATGGGAAGGATCCCCCTGCTCTCCCGCGCGGAGGAAATCGCCATCGCCAAGCGGATCGAAGCCGGCGAGTTTAAGGTCGGGAAGGCGGTGCTGGGATCGCTGCTCGGGTTCCAGGAACTCCACCAGCTCTTGAGCGACATCCTCGGGAAAAAGAAGACCCTTCAAGAAACCCTCAACCTGGACGCCTACGCCGAGATGCCGACCCTCCCGGAAAAGAAGATCCTGGGCAACCTCCGGAAAAACTACCGCAAACTCAAGGTCCTGGAGCGGCAGGTCAAGGCCCTTCAGCACAAGGTGGGCCTCAAGTCCCTGAACGCGGACACCCGCAAGGCCCTGGCGGAGCAGCTGGACGGCAAGCTCATCGACCTGATCTGGCTGGTCAAGGACTGCCAATTCCACAAGAAGGTGAAGGAGCGGCTCACGGGCGCCCTGCGCGACCGCGGCGAGGCCATTGAGGAACATGAACACATCATGCACAACCAGGAAAAGAGAATGAAGCTTCCTCCCGAGCTCTATATCAAGCTCCCCAGCCTGCTCAAGCACGGCGAGTCGGTCGGCATGAAGACCTTGGAAAAGAAAAGCGCCTTGAAGGGCGAGGAATTCGTCAAGGCCTGCGCCCTTTGGGACGCAGCCCGCAGGGAGATCAAGAAGCTCGAGAAGGAAGCCCTGACCAGCCGGGAGCATTTGAAGAACCTGATGCGCCAAATCCGGGTGGGCGAGCGGGAAGCTTACCTCTCCCGCATGGAGCTGGTGGAGGCCAACTTGCGCCTGGTCATTTCCATCGCCAAGAAATACAACAACCGGGGCCTGCCGTTCCTGGACCTGATCCAGGAAGGGAACATCGGCCTGATGAGGGGCGTCGAGAAGTTCGAGTACCGCCGCGGCTACAAGTTCTCCACTTACGCCACCTGGTGGATCCGCCAGGCCATCACCCGCGCCATCGCGGACATGAGCCGCACGATCCGCATCCCGGTGCACATGCATGAGGTCATCAACAAGTCCCTCCAAACGACCAGGGATCTGGTCCAGGAACTGGGCCATGAGCCCACCGCGGACCAGGTCGCCGAGCGGCTGGATATGCCGGTGGATAAGGTCCGCGCCGTCCTCAAGATCGCGCAGAACCCCATCTCGCTGGAAACGCCCTTGGGCGAGGAGAAGGACAGCCATTTGGGCGATTTCATCGCCGATAAGGACGCGGTGTCCCCCGATGACGCGACGGCCTTCATGCTCCTGAAGGAGCGCATCTCCAAGGTGCTGGGAACCCTCAAGGACCGGGAGGCGGACGTGTTACGCCTGCGGTTCGGACTGACGGACGGGTCGCCCCATACCCTGGAGGAAGTGGGCAACATCTACAAGGTGACCCGCGAGCGCGTCCGGCAGATCGAGGCCAAGGCCCTCCGCAAGCTGATGCACCCTTCCCGCAGCCGCCAACTTCGGGATTACCTGAATTAAAAAAATGATTTCAAGGGAACCGGTGCCGGCAGTTCCGGCACGGTTCCTTTTTTTTTGAGGGACAGGCCAGTCTTGACCAGGACTGCCGGCGCTTTCTATACTTCCGTCATGGATCAAACCTACAACCAAGTGGCCGGCAAAAGCCTGGAGCGCATCGCGGCCTTGAGCGACGGGCTTTTCGCCTTCGCCATGACCCTGATCGTCCTGGACATCCGCCTACCCGAAATCGCGTCGGTCCATTCGGAAGGGGATTTACTCTCGGCCCTGCTGGCGATGGCCCCCCGCATGGTGACCTACCTGATGAGCTTCCTGACCCTGGGGATCTTTTGGGTCGGCCAACAGGTCCAGCTGAGCCACCTGGAAAGATCCGACCGGCACTTGACCTGGCTTCATTTGTTGTACCTGGCCGTGGTCACCTTGATTCCACTTTCCACCAGACTCCTCGCCGGGTTCATCGGTTACCGGACGGCCCTTCTGGCCTACTGGGTCAATCTTCTCCTGTTGGGGATCGTCATCTACGCCTGCTGGGCCTACGCCTGCAAAGCCAAATTGGTGAAGAAGGAAGCCATGAGGGGGGACTATTCACTCCTCCGCCGCCGGATTCTCTCGGCCCAAGGCCTCTACGCCTTCGGCGCGTCCCTTTGTTTCTTTGACACGGCCTGGAGCATCGCCTTTATCGTTTTGGTTCAGTTGAATTACGCCATCGCCCCAAGAATTCCCTTTCTCTCCGATCTTTAGGGTTGCCAGCTTGTTTCTTTTCCCCTGGTTGAAGATGAAACCAAGGCATCGCTGAACGGCAGGCGTTAATTCTGGGTTCCGCCCCTTTATTTTGCCGCCAATCTCGGTTAGTTTAAAAGAAGGGCGAGGTTGAAACCCGCCCCCACAAGAAAGAAAAGCTCCCATGATGTTCTCGACGAATTTCACTGAATCTGAGATTTCCAATTACGCCGGACAAATGGCGGCCTTCATTAAGACCCAGAGGGAAATATTCCTGTCGCAAGCGGCTCCCCTGTCCGAAGCCCAGCTGGAACCTTTTAAACCTTACTTTAACGAGGGCATCCTCAAGACCACCCTTTTCGCGGGCAAGACCGACGGCCCCATCGCCAGTCCGGACTTTATGGAGGAATTAAGCCAAAAGGGAGTCGCCTTTTCCCTCGACCGCTTGAAGGCCATCACTTTCCTGGACGTGGTCGTGACCTTCGAGGAGTTGGATCCCCGGGTGCAATTCCATGAGCTGGTCCATGCCGTCCAGTACCAAAAACTGGGCTTGAAGCAATTTGCCAACAAGTATTTCCGGGGTCTTTTGCGCTCGGGGAGGTATGAGAAGATTCCCCTGGAAGTGAACGCCCATCTCCTGGACGAGGCCTTTTCCAAAAACACCGGCCAGCCCTTTTCCGTCGAGGCCGACGTGCAGAAGTGGATCAACGAGAACCGGTTTTAAAATTAACTAAAAAATCATTTCACCGCCAAGACGCCAAGAACCGCATGTCGAAACTTCCGTTCTTTTGTAACCTTGGGGTTCAATACCAATCGATTTTAAAAGCGATTACTTATTTTTGTTTTCGCTTTTAATTAAACTTGGCGCCTTCGTGTCTTGGCGGTGGAATAACTTTCTTAATGGATTTTATGGACCAACAGGAACTTAACGAGATTTTAACCAGGGTGGCCGAGGGCAAGCGGGAGAAGGACAAGAAGCTGGACCTAATGGATTTCCGGGGGATGGACTTGAGCCGGGCCGACCTGTCGGGCGTTTCCGCCGAGAAGGCCCATTTTGAGGGAGCCAAACTCCATGGCGCGAACCTTTCGGGGGCCGCCCTGGGAAAAGCCAAGTTCTCCCGGGCGAGCCTGAGGAGGGCGGATTTAAGCGGGGCGGAAGCGCCGGAAGCCGACTTTTCGGGAGCCGACCTGAGGGGGGCCCGTTTGCGCGACGCCAATTTGGAGGGGGCGGACTTTACCGGGGCTGATTTGGAAAGGGCGGACCTCCATGGCGCCCTTTTGGCGGGGGCGGACTTTTCCAACGCCAATTTAAGGAAAACCGAACTGAAGGGGATCGAGCTGGCGGGCGGGGAATTGGAGGGCGCGAGGAATGTCCCGGAGCATTGGCTGGGATCCATGGCCCATCCGGTCCTCAAGGGCCGCCGTCAAAAGAGGCTGGCCGAAAAAAGTGAAAAAATTCCTGTAAAATCCCTCAAAAAGAAATGAACCGAAAAACCCGGCCTCGGGTTATATTTTAGCGGTTGGAATTCATTGGTTCTTCCGGCGGATCAATCAAGGAGGGGTGAAGGGATGGGAATCATTTCAAAAAGCGCGGGGATTTGCCTGGGCCTCATTGGGATCGCGGGGACTTTAAACGCCCAAGGGACTCCCGGACCAGCTGCGGCAGGAGCCTTGGAGCAGGTGAAAAGCGATTACGGGTCCAAGGTTTTGCCGATATTCCGTCAAAGCTGTTTTGCCTGCCATGGGCCCCAGCCCCAGGACACGGACCATGTGGCCGATCCGGACGCCCAACGAAGGATGGTCAAGCTGATCAAGAGGGCGAAATACCAATTTCCGATGGTCGAGACCTTCCCCGATCCCGGGGATGATGATCCAGCCGACAGCTTGGGGCGTTTAATCAAAAGCCTGAAGAAGGACGCCATGCCGCCGGCGAAATCCCAAAAATTGTTCGGGATGGGCCAGCCCTTGAGCGCCAAGGATAAGAAAATCATCCTGAGTTGGGCGAAAAGCAGTTTGAAAATAATGCAGCCCCCGAAAAAAGGGGAGGGCCTTAAATAGGGTCGGCGGTTGGTTGGACGGGCTTGGGTTTGGCCGCGGCCTTGATCTTCCGGTTTTTCACCCGGCCCCTCTTGACGAGGGCTGGTTGGTCCTGATTCGCGGATAATTTCAGCGGATTATCCGAGAGGAAGAACTTCTTCGGCGTGCTGTCCTCGGTGTCAAAAAGGATGTAGACGAAGCGGATGTCCGTTTTGCAGATGATGCCGGGACCCCATTCTTTCCGCGCCGGCAGCTCGACGATTTTTCCGATATCTTCTGTTTTAATTTCCATGGCCGTCCAACTTCCTTTCATTTCCCAAACCTGCTCAATTGCCCGTCCCGGTTAAGGGGTGATACAGCCTTCGGCCTGCGACACGACCGAGCGGAGGGGGCGTAATACTCCCCGGCCGGTGTTGGGGTCGCGGACAGCCTCGTAGCGGGGAACGGAAGGGTCAATGGTTTGGGACCAAGCGTCGATGCCGCCGGTCATGGATTTGACGTTGGAAAAACCGTGTCCGGCGAAATAGGAAGCCGCGTCCATGCTTCGGACCCCCGTGTGGCAATAAAAAACCATCGAAATATCCTTGGGCAGGTTCATGATTTGGTAGGAAAGTTCCTCGGAGATCAGTTCCGCTCCCGGAAGCTTGGCCATCTCCCATTCCATCGGGGTCCGGACGTCAATGAGCCGGGGTTTCTGGGCGCTTTTCATGGCAGCGGCCGTATCCGCCGGGGTGATTTGGATGCGTTTGTCGATTTGCTCGGCTTCCTCGATGAAGTTGATGACCTCGTCCATGTCCGTGATGTTGTGCTTGGCGGCGACCACCCCCAGGATGTCGCTGGGTTCATAACCGCAGCTATGGCATCCCCCGATATGGTATTTTCGGAAAAGGGCCCTTTGGGCGCTGGGATAATTTTCCAGGACTTCCTGCATGGTGCTGTCTTTCGTTATCTTCGACATTATTCTCTCCTTGGGATTGAATCGTTAAGTCAACTTTACGCTCTTGGGAGGGTTATATCAAGACCCAGCCAGGGACGGGAGGGGGGGGAGGAGGGAGCGGGATCAAGCCCTCTTCCGATTTATCCCATTATTCAACCAATAAGGCCTATAGTTGAGGAAGACCTATTCGAAACGAGTTTCTTTTATCCCCAAGTTTTCCCTCGTCCTCCCGTCTAAGTCCCGAAAGGAAGTACCAGCATGAAGATCGACAAAGATGACGTGGTGGAAAGCATGAAGAGCGACAAATTCATTGTATTGAACGTCCTCTCAAGGAGCGACTATAAGAAGCTTCACATCAAGGGTTCGGAAAGCCAACCCATGACGGAGGATCCCAAGGACTTTTCCAAGGAAGTGCTGGGCAAATACGGGAAAGGGAAATCCTTTATCCTGTACGGCGACCATTTCGGCCTTTTGGACAGCTACTTCGCCACCAAGGCCCTTGAAGAGCATGGGATGCAGGCCTTGAATTACGCGGGCGGAGTCCAGGAATGGCACAAGGCCGGACTGCCGGTGGGCGGGACGGATTCGGCGGTGGAAGCGGCCGTGGCCCCATGATGTTCCATCAGACGGTCTGCCAAAGCTGCGCCTCGCCCATCCGAAAGGACGCTGAAAAGGGCAAGGAGCGCAATGGGGATTTTTCCGAACTTTACTGCCGCCGGTGCTACCAGTCGGGGATGTTCACCGATCCCGAAATCACGGTGGATGAGATGCATGAAACCGTCCGGGTCAAGATGCTGGAGATGAAGTTTCCCCGCTTCCTTGCCGATGGATTGGCGGACCGGGTCCAAACCCTCAAGCGCTGGGAAAAGTCGGAAGTTCTTTCCCCCGTGATTTAACGCCTATGGTTTTTTTCCGCCGTTGTAGACCACTTTAAAAATCCTGCCGCCATGGTCGTCGGAAACGTAAAGCTCGCCCCGGGGTCCGGTTAACAACTCCACGGGCCTGCCGACGCGCTCGGCGCCGTTCAAGAATCCCCACAAAAAATCCCGGGGTTTACCCGGCTTGTTTTTTTCATCCAAGGGCACGAATACCACCTTATATCCCACGGGGACGGTCCGGTTCCAACTGCCGTGAAAGCAGACAAACAGCCCGCGGCGGTAAGCCTCGGGAAAATTAGCCCCCTCGTAAAAATGGATGCCCAGGGGCGCGGCGTGGGCCTGGTACTCCAACCAGGAAAACCCGTTTTGGGGAAGTTTGCCCCTGCCGAAGTCGGGGTCCGGGACGGCCTTGCCGTGAAGCGAATAGGAATAGGGCCAGCCGTAATGCCTGCCCTGCTGGACCTCATAGAGGCACTCGGGCGGAAGGTCATCGCCCAGAAAATCACGGCCGTTGCAGGAAGCGAAGAGCTGGTTGGTTCCCGGTTGGAAGGCCAGTCCCACCGCGTTGCGCAACCCCTTGGCGAAAACCTCAAACCGGGCTCCGTCCGGGTCGCAGCGCCATAGGGAAGCCCGCCTCTCATCCTCCTCCACACAGGCGTTGCAGGAACTTCCGATGGAAACGTACAGCTTCCCGTCGGGACCGAATAAAACCGTCCTGGTGGAATGGCCGCCGCCGGAGGGAAGATCCGCGATGGTCCTGCCGTCCTCCCCGGTCAAGCGGTGGTCCCCCAGTTTAAACCTCGAGACGCGGTGGGTTTCCCCCACATAGAGGTCGCCCCGGTAAAAGGCCAGGCTGTGGGGATGGCGTAAACCCTCGAGGACGACCTGGAATTCCCTCGATTCGCCTTGGCCGTCATCGATCAAGCGGAGGATCCTTCCGTTGTTCATGTCGCAGACATAGAGGGAGCCGTCGGGGGACCAGGCCATGCCCCGGGGATTGCCAAGGTCGGAAGCGTAAACGGAAACGGTGAAACCGGGCGGGGCGGAAAGACGTCCCGCGGCAGCCTGCCCGACGGGCGCCGCGGATCCGGAATCAGACCAGGCGAGGGAGGGTAAAAAAAACGGGGAAAATAAGAAAAACCACTGGGTCAACCTGGTTTTCATGAGTTCCTTTTCGAGCGGCAAACCGGGAATGGATCAGGGGAGACTATAACCGATCTCAAAAGTGTAGCCCGAAAAATTTACGGAAGTGGGCTTGGAGAAGTTGACGGTTTGCTTCAGCACCTGGCTGTAGATGGTTCCGGCGGGATAAAGTTCCTGCCCCTCCTGCAGGGAAAAGCCAAGGGTTAGGTCCTCGAAAAAAGTGAAATTCAATCCCAAGGTCCCGGAAAGGATCTGCTCGCTTTCGGTCAATTCGGTTTGGGTTGTGTGGAGTACGGTTTGGATCTGATAGGTGCTGGAAGTCTCGTCCTGGCCCGTCAGGGAAAAGCTTAAAAAGTCCCAGGCGCGGAAAGAGGCCGTCAAGCCCGCGGTCCAATTGGCGCTGTCGATTTCCACGATTTTGTCCAGCGCGCTCCAGCCCTTGATCGGGATTTGGGACTTGGGACCCTGGTGGCTCTCAAAACCCCCGCCCAAAGTTCCTCCCAGGGACAGGGGATCGAAGATCTGGAAATTCAAGGTCAAGGTGGAAGCGATCGAATTCAAGGCCGACGCCCCTTGCTGGAAAACAAAATCCAAGGAAGGAAGAAAGAAGCCAAATCCCAAACCGGCCCCCGCGGTAAAGGATCCGTAATTGGTATTGGCGCCCTCCACGGTTTGTTGGCCCCCGCTGGCGCCCAGGGAAAGAAAATGGCCGCCGGAGGTGAAGTTGTAGGTCCCCGTCAAGGCAAAGTCCGCGGTGACTTGGCCCTGGCCCGATTGACTGGGTTGGGTGGAAAAATTGAAACCTATATCCCCGGTCCAATGGGGCAGGAAGGGCTCGGGCTGGTCGTCGCCGGTGGTGTCCCCGGTTTTGGGGGAAGGCTCTCCGGCCCGGGTGGTTGTTTCAGCTTTCTTGGAATGGGAGGCGCTATTTGCCCAAACCGTAACCGGTCCGATTCCCAAGAGCAGGGCCGGCATTAGATACCTTAAAAGTTTATTTAAGTTCAAGACGGTTAAAAAGTTTCGCATAACCTCTTGAGCCTCCTCTTAAAGAAAGAAAGTTCCGGCGATCTCAAAGCCCATTAAAAGGGCCGTGTTCGAGGAATCCTCCAGGTTGAACAGCTTGCCCCCGAGGCACTTAACGTCCAGGTTGAACCCCCCCTCCTTTAATCCAAAACCCGCGGTCAAGGAGGTGGTGAGGGTATCGTCGCTTTGAGAGAGGAAATCCGACTCCGTGATGAGTCCCAACCTGAGGGCGCAGACCGGGGAGAGGTTCTTTTCTCCGCCGATGGCGATTTGGTAGGAATCGAAATCATTGGACGTCAGGGAAGGAGTTTTGGAAACGGTCTGCTCATTGTGGACGTAGTTTTGGGACTTGAATTGGACAGCCCAGATGGAATCGCCGGTGGTTTCCAGCCCGATTCCCAAGGAACCGAAAATCTGCTGCCGGTTTTGGGTATCGTAAACGTTTTGGCCCGCGCCCAGGAGGTCCACATTGGTCAGGAGGGCCGTCAAGCCCCCGCCCAGCTTCAGGCTCTCCCGGCCGGAGAGGGGAAGGGTCAGGCGGAAAAAACCCGTATTGTTCATGGATTGGAATTGGGACAGTTGGTATTCCCCCAGGTTGAGGACCAGGGCCGAGTTGGGGGAAACGGTTTGCTGCAACCCGGTGTTGTAGTTGGTGATCATCGAGGAAAACCTGAGGATGAAACGGCCGGGTATCTCATAGTGAAGTTCCGGGCCGAAAAAAAAGTAACTGGATTGGGAATTGGTTCTCTGGAGGGTAAAGGGATTGGAGGAGGGGTCGATCAATGTGACTTTGATGTTTTTGTCATCGGGGCCCATCTGGGTTTCGAAAATCCCTCCCGCCTGCCACCGGGGGCTGTCCTCGGCCGGGTTCTCGGGGAAGGTCGTCAGGACGCCCGCCCGCACCAGGGTCTTATTGTCGTTGCTGGAGCCTGAAGCCAGGCCTGCGTTGGCGTTAAAAATGCCGGTGGTATAAGCCGCATCGATTTCCAGGTTGGTTATTTCCAATCCCAGCGCGAAGGGGCCGGCGTTGAAAGCTCCCCGGAGCAGTTCCCGGTAGCGTTGGGAACTCGAGGGAACATCCAGAAAATCCGATTGGCCTTGAAGATTCAGGTAATCCCCGGCGATTTGGAAAGCCCATTGGGGACTGAAGGTCATCAATCCCCCGTAGTGTATTTCATCGTCGTTGGTCAGGCGGGGAACCGTGCTGAAGGACTGCTGGGGCAGTCCCGGCCCAGGGGACTGGGGATCGAGGTATGCCCATTGGCCGGTCAGGTCCACCCGGTCGCGGGTTTTGAGGAGCGCCAGTCCGGCGGGATTTCCATCCAGGAAAAGATCCAGGTTGTTGGTTTCGTCGGTCATGACCGTGGTGAGGCCGCCGGCGGCGTCGACCCTGGTCTCGGAGGCGGGGGCCGACTGGGTTCCGAAACCCGAAAGGGTGGAAGCTAAACAAATGATGATGAGCCGAATTTTTACCTTCATCGAGTCCATCCCGTGGATTTTACCGGAGGCCTAAAACGAGAGGAGTATAGCATGGGATTTTTCAAGAAGGAACATTGCTTCTTTTATGTCAAACCCTTGAGGCTGTTGTCCTGAGAATCTTGGCTGGAGGAGCGGGGGCCTCCGTTTAAAATTTCGTGGAACCATCCGAGCGAAATAGAAAGGATTCCAAAGCAAAAAAACCGCCGGGGAATGCCCCGGCGGTTTTTTTGCTTTTCGGCAAAATGCTTACTTCAGGCTGGAGAGGCCCTTTTCGGGGATCAGCTTCTTGGCGATCTCCGCGTTGAACTTCGTGGCGTTGTCCACGCACATCTTGGCCAGGCCCATTTCCTTTTCCCGGAACATGGTCACGGCTTCCTTGATGTAGAACTTGGCCCGGATGTCATTGGCGCGTTTCACGTCCATGGCCCCGCGCTGGGTGGCCAGCTCGATGGCTTTCTCGACGCCCGCCGCGTCCACCCTGCATTTGGTCTCGTAAAACTTTGACTTGCCGCCTTCCCGGCTGCGGGAAGCGGACCCTTCGGTATTTTGCGGAATGCGGTAATTGGTCGGGGTCAGGGGCGTGAAAACGAATTCCGCGCCGCTAGCCGAGTAGCAGAGCCAGGCATAATAGTCCTCGCTGGCCTTTTCCCCCGGGAAGGGAATGTCCCTGGCGATGCCGGTCAAGACCGAGGTGGTGGAGGTCAGGTTGGTATAGCCGGCTTCCGTGCAGATATTGATCCAGGCGTCCTTGCCTTCCGGCGGATCGCTGTGGGATTCCAAAATCTCGATGATCGACTGGGAGCACTTGGCATAGGGTGTCGGTTTGCCGTTCTCGTCGATGATATTGAAGGTGCTGTAAACCACCCCGGCGTTCGGGTTTTTCTTGAAAATGCTGCGCACCACTTCCACGCGCCAGGGATGGGTCAAGTCATCGGCGTCGATGAAAACGATGAAGGGGTACTTTTGCTCGTAGGCGTATTGGATGGCGACGTTGCGGGCGTGGCCCGGGCCGTCGGAATGCTCCATGAAGAGGATCTTCATCTTGCCGGCGTATTCTTTTTCCAATTGACGCAGGTAGTCCTTGGCCTCGGCGGAGGGTGAATTTCCGTCGCCGATCAAGACCACCCAGTTGGGGTCGGTTTGAAGCTTGATTCTTTCCAAGGTCTCATCCAGCCATTTGCGCTCCATAGCCGAACCCTGGCTCCAATGGGGAATCACGAACGCGGCAGGACCATCCAGATTGAACTTTTCCATGTACCACCTTTTCCTAGATTGGGATTGGGTTAAACCGAGCGAAATTATATTCGAGTTTGGGGAAAAGAGCAGGGTAATATTTCATGTTTTCGCCCGGTGTTTTCCCAGGTTTTTAGGGGGGACCGGAAACTTATGGGAAGGGTTTTGCGTATACTGATGGGACGTTTAAAACCTTTTGGGGAGGCTTATATATGAAGAAGCTTGGATTCGCGGTCATGGCGTTAGTTTTGGGCCTTTACGCGGGGAGAGGTTTTTCGCAGGAAATGAAGGAAAGACACGCCGATAAAAATCTCGAGAAATCCGGCAGCCGGGAGATGAAGTGTGAAGTCATTGACGTGGCTTGTTTCATCGCCAAGGGCGCCAAGGGTGAGGAACACCAAGGCTGCGCGGCCAAGTGCATCGGGGAAGGCGGGGAACTGGCCCTGCTGCAGGAGGGAAGCCTTTATATCCCCGTGGACAAATCCTACCACTCGGCCCGAAAACAATTTGTGACCAAGGGCGGTGAAATGGTCAAGGTGCGGGGCAAAAAAGTGGAGAAGAGCGGATTGCGTTACATCGTTTTGGAGGATACGGAGAAAAAATAAAAAATGCCGGAGCGAAACTTTTGTCCGCCCTTGGGCCTGGTTGGGGCAGGCTTCCCAGCCTGCCTTTTTTTTATCCCGTGGTGGTTGGTCCCAAACCGGCCTATTTTTCCGTCAGGTTGGGACGTTAATAGTGCAAATTCCAATTTTTCCCTGAAAGAAAACCAACAAGTCCCTCCTTCATGAAACGGGGCCAAGCCCAGTCTTTTCCACAAAAGCCGCTGCCCCTGTCGGAGGTCTGACCGAATGAGTTGCTTTCACGGGCAACCCGAAAATATCCCCCGCCGCCAAGTCTTAACCTTAAACCACAACCGAACAGGGCAAATCGTTCGAACCGTTTTGATGGGCATAGATTATGCTCCTTTTGGAATGGAGTTCGAGTTATTCCCATTGGCCGGGCGACTGACATTTCCCGTCTCATCCAAAATTCCAATCTGTTGATGACGGTCCTTTGACAAGAACCCCTCAAAAAGATCCGACTGTCGATTCATTATTTTTGTATGGTTAAGGGGAGGACCCTATGCAGTTCATCGTCAGGATACCCGAATTGGACTCGGCCCTTTATGAGGGGCAGGGAAAGGAAAAAAGGACCGAACTTTTCCAATTGATTCAAAAATTGGAAAAGTCGGGGAAGCTGGCCTTTGGAGGCCTCCTGGCCGACGACCGGGGCGGTTTCCTCCTGATGAACGCCGACTCCTGCTCGGAACAGGAGGCCCTCTTGAATTCCATTTTTGACAGTTCTTGTTACACCGTTGAAAACCACCTGATCCTTCCTTTTGAAAACTTGAAATCCCTGGTGGATGAAATCAACCCGTCTCAAACGGCTTGCCCCTAAATAAAACCCCCGATTTATCCGTTATTCCCTTGGTTTGTTCCTGTTGATTCATCTTTGTTTTTTGTCCTCCCGCCATTATCCTTACCCCTCTTTATATAAGACGGATAAGGAACCTGACCTTGGCCATTTTGCTGAGCTGCCAAAATTTATCGAAAAGCTTCGGGGCCAGGCCCCTTTTCGAGAACCTCTCCTTCGGCCTCTTTGAGGGCGAACGAACCGGCCTGATCGGCCCCAACGGGACGGGCAAATCCACCCTCATGAAAATCCTGGCCGGCGCGGAAAAACCGGACAGCGGGGTGATCGCGGCCCGGAGGGGGCTGCGGGTCGGTTACCTGGCCCAACAGGACCGATTTGAGGAACCAGGGTCCGGATTGACCGTCCGCGACGCCGTGACGCAGGGCCTGCAGGGATTGGGGCTGGAGGATTGGGAAATCGACATCCGCATCGACGCGGGACTGGAGGACGCGGGATTCACCCATCCCGACCAGGAGGTCTCGAAACTCTCGGGAGGCTGGCGCAAAAGGCTGGCGATCCTCACCCAAGTGCTCCGGGAACCGGACCTTCTATTGCTGGACGAACCGACCAACCATTTGGATTTGGAGGGAGTGCTTTGGCTGGAAGGCTTCATGGAAACCTTGAGTTTTTCTTTTTTGGTGGTCACCCATGACCGGCGCTTTTTGGAAAAGGTGAGCAACCGGGTCATTGAGTTGAACAAGCGTTATCCGGAAGGCTATTTCGGCAACGAGGGAAACTACACCCAGTTTTTGGAAAAGCGCGAGGATCTTTTCAACAGCCAGGCCCAAAGGGAAAGCACCGTGGCCAACCTCGTTCGCCGGGAGATCGAGTGGCTGCGCCGGGGACCCAAGGCCCGGCAGACCAAGCAACAGGCCCGCATCGACCGGGCCGGCGATTTGATGGGGGAACTGGGGGATTTGGAATTCCGGAACAACCAGGGCAAGAGCGTGACGATAGATTTTTCCGGGAGCCAGCGCCAAACCCAAAGGCTGGTCGCCGCGGAAAAAGCCGTCAAGAGCCTGGGCGGGCGGAAGCTTTTTGGCCCCTTGGATTTGCTGCTGACGCCGGGGGATAAACTGGGACTGCTCGGCGAGAATGGAAGCGGCAAAAGCACGCTCCTGAAGATGCTGGCGGGCCAGATCCAACCCGATACGGGAAGCCTGAAGCAGGCGGAAAACCTGCGGGTGGTGACCTTTGACCAGCACCGCGACCAATTGGACTTGAAACTGACCCTCCGCCAGGCACTCTGCGACAAGGGCGACTATGTCACCTACAAGGGAAGCCAGATCCACGTGACCAGCTGGGCCACCCGTTTTCTTTTCGACAAGGACCAATTGGACCGGCCCCTCAGCCGTTTTTCAGGCGGGGAACAGTCCCGGGTCTTGATCGCCAGGCTTATGCTGCGGCCGGCGGACCTGCTGCTCTTGGATGAGCCCACGAACGACTTGGATATCCCCTCCCTGGAAGTTTTGGAACAGAGTTTGGCGGAGTTTCCCGGGGCCCTCGTGCTGGTGACCCATGACCGCTACCTGTTGGATCGGGTCAGCAAACAGATTTTGGCGCTGGACGGCAAGGGACACGCGGGCTTTTTCGCGGACCTTTCCCAATGGGAGGATTTCCGGGCCCAGGAGAGCGCCCGAAATAAAGTAAAGACCCTTCCGCACCCTCCCGCCAAGCCGGCCGAGGCGGTGAAGCCCAAGAAATCCATGACCTCCAAGGAAGTCAAGGAACTCAAGGAAATGGAAAAATCCATCCGCGCGGCGGAGGATGGGCTCAACGAGGCCAGGGCCAAGCTGGAGGACGCCTCCATCGCCTCCAACGTGACGAAATTGTTGGAATGCCAGAAGTCCGTGGAGGTTGAAAAGACGAAGGTCGAGGCCCTTTACCGGCGCTGGGAAGACCTGGAGAAAAAGAACGGGTGATTATTTAATTTCGCCCCCGACGGTTGCGGTTCGGTACAATTATTTAATCGATTTATGTTTTTAGGGAGGATTTGGCGTGAGTAAAAAATATTTACTTGTTGTTTTATTGTTTTTTTCCGCTTCCTTGGCTTGCGCGGATGAGGCGAAGGTGTTTAAGGTTTTTATCATCAAGGTGAAAAAGAACGGCTCCGATCCTGAAGGGGTTGGTTCAAAAAAGAATGAAAAAAATGTCCTGGTTGAAATACCCACGGACCAAGAATTGGAGCAGGCCCGGTTGGCGGTTCAAGAGGCGGGGTTGGGTCCGGATGACCTGAAGGACGTCCATGAGGAAAGAATCCTTGAAAGCTATGTCCTGAAGGTCGAAAAAACAAACGACCCGCCTGAGGAGAATTCGACGGTAAATGGGATTCGGGTGGAAAAACCCACTGACGCCCAGTTGGAGGTGGCGCGAAAAGAGGCCAAAGTAACCGAGGATCGAATCAAGGATTTCGCCAAATACGAGTTTCAAATGGGTTTGGGCGGCACCTTCCCCCTCAGCGAAGGTCTAAACCGTTCCTATCAGCCGGGGTTCAATTTTGACTTCGGTTTCGGCTACAAGTTTTCAAATAGTTTCTCCCTTTTGTTGGTGGTGGAAGGAACCAAATTCTCTTCCAACAATGACGCCTTGACCGGAAAGTTTGATTTCAACGACACGGCGATGGAGCTGCTGGCGAAATTCCGTTTTGCCTCCAATGGTTTCAGGCCCTATTTTTTCGCGGGTCCGGGCATTGGTTTGGGCGACTATCGAGGCGGCTTTACCTTTAACGGTCTGGACGGGGAAGTCAATTACCGGGATCAGGGGCACTTTATCGGGTTGGCGGGGGCTGGATTTGAGATTCAATTATACAAATGGATTTATTTTTTCGCCCAAGGGGAATTGGCTTATGACTTTATTGATGATAACACCGCGAATTTTGCCTCCTTGGACAAACCGATAAGGTTTACTCCGGTTTCACTGGGCATAGTTTTCAGCCGGTAAATGGGCCGGACGCTTTCCAAGCAGGATTTTAAGGAAATTTTTGTCCGGGACGGGTTAAACTAACAATAGTTCAACCAGCAGGTTTCAACGAGAAGGGACTCCATGGACTACCGGGAATATAAGCGCGAACTTTTGAACGCCATTGAAAACCGGGCGAAGGTCGGGGCGGTTTATGTCCAAACCCAGCCCGTTCGAATCGTGGAGGACGGAGTGGTTCGTTGGAAGGGAAAAGTTGAGATCTACCAATTGAAGGACCACCCCCAAGCCAAGATGGCCTTCGGCTGGGGATTCCAAAACGCGCAAAAGAAAATCGAATACGTCACCGTCATGGGAGTCCCTCCCCTGGACACCCCGGTGGCGGCGGTCAAGGGATTTCTCGCCTCCCGAAGATAGCAGCCCTCATTTTTCATCCGCCCCCTCCCGGTTGAAGCCCGGAAAAAAATTCATGAATTTTCGTTTCCTGGTTGGCGGTGGAAAGAGCCCTCGTTTATGATAACGGGCGCCGGATAAACGACGGACTTTCAAGGATGTCCATGACGCTGCCCCAAATTGTGATCTTGGCCCTGCTCCAGGGTTTCGCCGAGCTACTTCCCGTTTCCAGTTCCGCCCACGTGATCGTGGCGGAAAAACTCATGGGGCTGGACCCTTCCCGCCCGGAGATGACATTGCTGCTCTTGATGCTCCACACCGGAACCATGTTTTCCGTCCTCGTTTATTTTTGGAAGGGATGGCAAAAGCAATATTTCCAAACAGGCTCCCAGGCCTGGTCCTTCGCGAAACAGGTGGCTATCGCCTCGCTGGCCACGGCCGTCCTTGGACTGGGGTTGAAACACCTGATTGAGAAGGTTTTTTTGGGAGGGACGCCCAAGGCGGAGGTGGAAATGTTGTTCGGAAACCTTACCCTCGTTTCCATCTCCCTGGCCTGCGCGGGACTCTTGATCCTATTCGCGGCATCGAGGGAGTCCGGGACGGGCGGGGAAAAAAACTTTGACGCCGGTTCTTCCATTTGTGTCGGCCTGGTCCAAGGACTTTGCCTTCCGTTCCGGGGGTTTTCCCGGTCCGGAGCCACGATCTCCACGGGCCTCCTGATCGGCTGGGCCAAGGTGAAGGCGGAGGATTTTAGTTTCGCCCTGGTGTTGGTCATCACCCCGCCCTTGTTGCTGAAGGAGGTTCTCCGCCTCCTGAAGGCCCAGGCCTTGAACGGCCTGACCCAGGCCCAAACCCTTTCTTTGTTTGTCCCGGGGATTTTCGGCATGGCCCTCAGTTTTTTCGCGGGACTCCTGGCCCTGAAATGGCTTTCCAGCTGGCTTTCCCATGGCCGCTGGGGTTACTTCGGGATTTACTGCCTTGCCTTTTCCGGGGCGGTTTGGTTTTTCCTCCGTTAATCATTTACGCCTTCGTTTATTCCTGCAGGGGGCCCATCCCCCAAAGTAATTTACTTGGAAGTTTCATACATTCAACACAACCACCTGTCAGGCCTGATTTAATTTACCCGCGCAGTAAATTAAATTTTTTCAGGCGGCGATCATGGAAAGTTTACAAGGCAAGGACCTGATTGACGCCGGTACAGCCAAGGATATCCACATCCCCACCACCGCTGATCTTTTCGACGCCCTGGAAAACATCCTTTGGTTTTGGCCCGGCCTGTTCGTCCAATTGGTCCAGGATAGCCAAGGGGACCAGGCCCAAGTTTTGGCCCGCAGGGTGAGGCTCACGGGCCAGCATGAGGGATTGGTGTTGTTAAGAAGTTCGGAGCGGCTGGGGACGGTCCTGGCCAAGTCGCTCCTGGAGGATATTCCCACCAGCCCGGAAGACGCCTTCAACGAGTTTTCCAACATGTTTTGCGGCCACATCATGAACAAGATCCGGGCTTCCGATAAGGTCGCCTTCCGCCATTTCCTTCCCCTTCCAGCCGCGGATTCGGACCTGCCTGCCAGGCCGCCGGAAGCCAGGATGACCGTGGCCATCGAAACCATCCCCCTGGATGTGCTTCTGTGGATCAACGATTCCCCCGCCGGTTCGGAAAAGGGTTCCTGAGATGAACTCCCCCGCCAAGCCTGAATGGGCGAAACTCCAGGAGGAACTCTCGAATATTTCCTACTTGGCGGTCAAGACCGAACCCAACGATTTCGCGGGGGTCTTGAAGCTGGCCGAATACCTGAACCTGTGGGCGGGGGACGCGAAAAAAATATTCGGATCCTGGGCCTCCTCCCTCCTCCTGCAGGCGGGACAATTGATCAAGGGGTTAAGGGCGGGGAGGACTTCCCAGCAGGGTTTGGAAAGGATTCTCCGGGCGATTTTAGAGGCCGATAAAAACCTGAACCGGGAAGCGGAAAAATCCGACCTTCCCATTCCCGGCAGGGAAGTCCTGGTGTTTGACTCGGAAGAGGGGCCGGCCAAGGACCGGATGGATCCGGAAGGGTTCCTTCGGGTCAAAAGCGACGACCTTCCTGGCTTCAAGGATTTTCTCCAGGAAGCCCCTTCCCATTTTTCCGCCATCGAGGCGAGCCTGCTCCAATCCGGAGGCAGGGAGAAGTGGGACATTCTTTTGCTCTACCGCCCCATCCACACCCTCAAAAGCCTTTTCGGATACCTGGGATTTGCCGGCTTGAGCGGCTTATCCCACCAAGGGGAAAGCCTATTAGAGCCCTATAAAAAATCCGGCGGCAGGCCGACGAGCCGTGAGGTGGAAAGCCTCCTGAAATTATTGGACCTCTACCGCTTGCAGGCGGCCAAGGTGGGGGAGGGCCTTTCGGCGGGGCGGATCGAGATATGCCCCCTTCCCCCGCTGTTTGGAAATAAATCCCTTTCCGAACCGCCCCGGACCCTCCCTGGTCCCGGCCCCCGGGTTGAAGGCCAGCCTGCACAAGGGGAATGGGAGGGACAGGGGGACAGGGACGCTGGCGTCATCCGCATTGAGACTTCCAAGATGGACGAGTTGATGGAGACCCTGGAGGAATGGATGACCTACCAGACCCAGGCTCAGATGAGGGCTTTGGATTGGATCGAGGCGTCGCCCTTGAAGGCCCCCCTGGACCGAATGGGCAAACTCGCGCGTAAACTCCAGGACCAGGCCGTTTCACTGAGGATGGTACCTATCCAGCCCTTGTTTGTCCGGGTCGGAAGGGTCATCCGCGACCTCTCCCAGAAGACCGGAAAACCGGTCCGGCTCCAATTGGAAGGCGGCGAAACCCACCTGGACAAGCGGTTGGTGGACGAGTTGTGGGAACCGGTCCTGCACCTGGTCCGAAACGCGGTGGACCACGGATTGGAATTGCCGGCTGAAAGAAAGCAAAGGGGGAAAGACGAAAAGGGCGGTTTGTGGATCAAAGCCTGGCAGCAGGAGGGCCATTTCATCCTTTCCATCCGGGACGACGGCAGGGGGCTGGATCTTTCCCGGATCGAGCAAAAAGCCAAGGCCTTGGGCTGGGTCGAGGAAGGGGCGGATTTAGAGCCTTCCGAATGGCAGGAAATGATTTTTCGCCCAGGCTTTTCCACGACCGATAAAGCCACCGACGTTTCGGGCAGGGGCATCGGCCTAGACCTGGTCAAGCGGCGCCTCCAGGCCCTAAAGGGAACGGTGGAGACGGCCACCATGCCGGGGGAAGGATGCCTTTTTATCCTCCGCATACCCCTGACCCTGGCCCTCCTGGAGGGTCTTTTGGTCCGGGCGGGGAAGGGGCTTTACCTTATTCCCCTGGCCCAAATCCAAAAATTCTTCCTCCTGGAACAGGAAACGCCGGGGGACGGCGGGGGAGCCTTTCGGATCCATTTGGCTGAATGGTTCGGAAGGCAGAGGGGCTCGGGCAGTCCCGTGGCGGTCCAATTGGAAGGGGAGACCCAGCCGATCCTTTTACTGGTCGATGAGATTTTCGGCAAAAGGGAGGTGGTCCTTAAGGGTTTAAATCCCCTTTTGGCGAACCTGCGCTGCGTGAATGGCGGAGCCATCCTGGGGGATGGACAAGTGGCCTTGATTTTGGATTTGCCCTCCCTGATCCGGGAACTTTCCAGGGCCTCTTTGGGGCAGGAATATTCCGCCAGGCCCCTGGGAAGGGGCGCCGCGTGAGCGCCCAAATCCTGCCCCTGCGGCATTCCTATCTTGTATTCCAGTTGGGAGGAAACAGGTACGGTTTTGAGGCCCGCTTCCTGTGGGAAGCGGCGGCGGGTGTTTCTTTTACCGAGATTCCCCTGAACGAAAACCACTTGATGGGTGTGACCCAATTGCACGGCAAAATCATTCCCGTATTGGATTTGGCCGGGCTCCTGGGGATTCCCCTGGCTTCCGCCCAGGGAGAGTTCGTCACGGCGCATTTGCCAGGCCCGCCTGAAATCCTGGTGGGGTTCCAGGTGGAGGCGGTGGTGGGGTTCCTCAAGCTTGCCGGGGAAAATCCCCTGGAGGACCCCGGGGGGAGAGGATGGATTGACGGGGAAAAGAAATTCACATGGTTGGACATCGAGAAAATCATCGGTCAACAGGCCCTAGGACTGTCCGGGAAAAAATCAACCAGGATTAAAAAGGAGGGGGAAGATGCTTGAAAATTCCAGTTTGAAAAATAAATTGTTCCTGTCGGCGGCGGTTTTGGCGGCGGCCCTGGTGGTGGAAGCGGGAGTGGGGCTGGAGGTGGCGAGGAACATGTCCGACAACCTGCAGAAGGTTTATGACAGCAGCCATCCCCTGAACAACCTGAAAAAAGTCTCGGACGCCTACGCGGTGGGGATTACGGGCGCGGTGATGTATACGAGGTCGGGCCAAGGCTGGGAAATGGGGCGGTCGATGCTGGAGGAATCCATCAAAACGGCCGACGAAAATTGGAAAGCCTATCTCGAAGGGAAGAATATCACCGAGGAAGAGAAAATCCCCGTAGCCGTTGTGAACGCGACACTGAATAACAACAAGTATTTTCTGATTCAATTGCGGGAGGCTTACGAGAAAGAGGATTCCAAGACATTGGAGATACTGGCCACCAGCAACCTTTACTCGGTCGTGGGTCCCATTGCCGAGCAAATGAACAAGCTTATCGACCTGAAGTGGAAAAAATCCGAACAGATCGTCGCCAAGGCCCAAAAGGATTACCAGTCGGCGTTTCTTTTCATGTTAATCCTCGCCGGTTCCAGTTTAGTCTTGGGTATCACCATGAGCGTCCTCCTGGCCCTGGGGATCAACCGCAAATTCCAAGCCATCGCCTCCCAACTGGTGGGATCCGCCGACCAGGTCGGCAATGTCTCCGAGAAAGTCGCCAGGGCCAGCGCCAGGCAAGCCAAGGGAGCCAGCGACTCCACCAATAACCTCCTGGCCACCAGCGTGGCATTGTCCGAAATGTCATCCCGGACGGAAAGGAACGCCGAAGGGGCGGTCCGGGCCAACGATTTAATGGCCAAGACCAAGGACACGATGGCCCGGTCGAGCCGGTCCATGCAGGAAACCCTGGCCGCGATGAAATCGGTGAACGAAAGCGCCGGGAAGGTTTACCGGATCGTGAAATCCATTGAGGAGATCGCCCAACAGACCAACATTCTTTCCTTGAACGCCTCGGTGGAAGCGGCCAGGGCAGGGGAGCATGGAAAGGGATTCGCGGTGGTGGCGGAGGAGGTCCGGGGGTTGGCCCAACGCTGTTCCCAGGCCGCGAAGGAATCATCCATCCTGATCGAGAACAACACCCAACAGGCCTCCGCCGGGATGGAAGTAGCCGAGTCCACGAGCGAGGCCCTGGGGGAAATGGCGGAGAATACCCAGAAGGTCGCGGGGCTCCTGACCGAAATACAGGTGACCAGCCAGGCCCAATCCAAGGGCATCCGGGAAATCGGCGCCATGATGGATAAGTTGGAAACCGTGACCCAGGACAACAACGCCAACGCCAAACAAACCTCCGCGGCCAGCGAGGACATGGCCCGCCAGGCGGGGGATTTGAAGGGCGTGGTGGAGCAGTTGGTGGCGATCGTGGAGGGCGGGAAAATTTCCCCCGGAACGAGCCCCCAGGCTGGCGTCCTTCATCCCATCCCCGTCCAGCCCATCGGAAACCATTCCCGTTCCTCCTGGATCGGACTATTCGGCAAAAGGCGAAACCCCATCCCGAAGGCGGTGGATAGGCTGGAGGCGCCCAGGGGGTTGGATAAGGTCGGGGCCAATTAAAATTTTCGGAACGTCAAGCGGTGACCGTGGTTAGTGACTTCGGACGAGGGAGGGCGCGATGGCCATCAATATCCTGATTGTGGACGACTCTGCGACGATGAGGGGTTATATCAAAAGAACCTTACAGGCCACCCGAATACCCCTGGGGGAAATTTGGGAGGCCACGAACGGCAAGGAAGGCCTGGAGCAGATGGCGGCTAATTGGATGGACCTGGTCCTGGCGGATTTGAACATGCCGGACATGACGGGGGTTGAGATGATCGACAAGATGGCTTCCGACCCCATGTTGGCGGCCCTGCCCGTCATCGTGGTGAGTTCGGAAGGGGACCAGGCGGTCCTCCATTCCCTGGCCCAAAAGGGGGTCAAGGAATTCATCCGCAAGCCCTTCCAGGCGGAAATGCTCCAGGAAATCGTCGAAAAGGTTTTGGCGGTGGCGGAATGAGCCCATTGGAAAAAACGGTCATTAAAATGAAAAAAATCCTTTTGGTGGATCCGAACGAGGAAACCCGCGGGGAAAACGCCCTTCGCTTGGAGTTGCTGGAACTAGAGGTGCTGCAGGCCACCACCGCCGCCGAGGCCCTGGAACAACTGGACCAGAAGCCTCAATTGGTGGTGACGGACCTGCCCTTGACCGGTGAAGCCGGGGAATTTTATGAAAAATTGAAAAGGGCGAAAATGCCTGTGGTTTTTTTCAACTCCCGGCCAGGGGAGGACTTGGAGCCCTTTCGTGCAAAAAATCCAGCTTCCGTACGGGTTTCCAAATTTAACCGCAAAGAGATGCTCGACCAGGTTTCCAAGTTCTTGGCAGGAGAAATTCCCCCTGGGCCTGTGGGGAGTTCGGGGAATGGGCGAAAGCCAAGGCAAATCCTGGTGGTGGAGGATTCCTTGACCCTTCGAGGCCTGGTTCGGCGGGTCTTGGAGAAGTATTTTCCGGAAGACGAAATCAGGGAGGCGGAAGACGGCCGGCAGGCCATGGGCCAGATGTCGCAAAAGAAGGTAGACCTGATCATCACCGACCTGGAAATGCCCGGCATGGACGGCCTGACTTTCCTCAACCATCTCAAAAACAATCCCCTGCTTTCCCGGAAACCGGTCCTGGTTTTTTCGGGGAATATAAGCGAGGAACTGCGGAACCAAGCCGTCCAAATGACGAACCTCCGGTTCTTGCCAAAACCGGCGACCCCGGAGAAAATAGCGGCGGAAGTGTCGGTCTTGTTGGGGGATTGAAGCCCTTTGAAAGGTTCTCGAAAGGAGTTTTAATGAAGACCATTATTCAAAAAATAAAATTCAAAGCTTCTCCTAAGGCGCTGTTCGAGATGTACATGGACGAAAAAAAGCATGGTCAAATCACCCAAAGCAAGGCGTTGGTGAGCCGCAGGGAAGGCGGATCCTATTCAGTCCACGGGGGCTATATCAAGGGCCGGAACCTCCGCGTCAAAACCGGGGAAATGATTGTTCAAACCTGGCGGGCGGCGGATTGGGCTAAAAAGGACAGGGATTCCATTTTGGTCCTGGCTTTTGAGGCGGTGAAAGGCGGAAGCCTTGTCACCATGGTCCAGGCCAATGTTCCCGACCGCCACGCGGGGCATTTGACCAAGGGTTGGAAAGACCATTATTGGAAGCCTTGGGCCAAATATCTCAAAGACCGATAACACAGGATTGTGGCTGTTTAAAACTGAATTACTTGGAAAAAGGGGGGCGGCCGCTCCCCTTTTTTATTTTAAGGGGGTAGAGTGTAGAATGTTTTGAGAGGATCAAATTCGCTTGGGTGGTATGGCGGGGATGAAACCAGGAAGCCTTGAAGTTGCTAAGAATGAAGCCAAATCCAAGGAAGAATTAGGAAACCCTTGGCAGGTCGTTTTGTTCAACGATGAGGTCCATTCCTTCGATGAAGTGATCCTGCAAATCCAAAAAGCCACGGGCTATTCCCTGGAAAGGGCCGAGCAAATCACCGCGCGGGTCCATCAAAACGGCAAGGCCCTGGTTTACGTCGGCTCTAAGCCGGAATGCGAAAAAGTCGGTAAAATCCTCCAACAGATCCAGCTCATCGTTCAAATCGACAAAACCTAGAAGGCTTTTAGCGTAAGAAATATGTGATTCTTTGGCCCAGGATTTTATGGGTTCCGTGTAAAATGTGTGGGATATCCAGTTCCATTATGGGAAAGTGCGGAAAAACATGTCGAAAACTAAAGCTTTGGTGTGGTTTTTGACTGCGTTCCTTTGCGCGGCGTGGTGTTCGGATTTGTCCGCCTCCCAAGACCTTCCGGGCCATTTGCAGAAAGCCGCGAGAGAGGATAACCTTGCCGGCCCCTTGGGAGACGAGGTCGGATTGGACCTGATGATCGGCCTGCCTTTGCGTGATCCCAAAGGATTGGACGATTTTTTAAAACAAGTTTACGATCCCCATAGTTTTCAATATAGGAAGTTCCTGACTCCCGAGGAATTCACGGCCAGGTTTTGCCCCTCCCCTTCGGATTATGAATCGTTGGCCGATTTTTTGAGGTCCAAAGGACTCACCATTACCGGCCTCTACCCCAACCGGTTATCCATTGCCGCCAGGGCGACCGTCCGGGACATTCGAAAAACCTTTGGGGTGAATTTAAACCAATACCGCCGACAGGACGGCAGGCTCTTTTACGCGCCGGACAGGGAACCGTCGTTGGATTCGGACATTCCCCTGCTTCACATCAGCGGCCTGGATAATTTCTCCGAAGCGAAATCGAAGCTCCGCCGGGGCTCCCCGGCAGGGAACGGCGGCGCCCCAAAATCCGGAACGGACCCATCTTCCTTATACGTGGGACAGGATTTCCGCGACGCTTATGTCCCGGATGTCGCCCCCTCCTTGACCGGTACGGGCCAGCGGGTGGCTTTGGTTGAGTTCGACGGCTACTATCTCGGGGATATTACCTTTTACCTATCCCTTTACACGCCCGTCGTTTCATCGCCGGCGCCCATCAATGTTTCCATCGGGGGTTTTAATGGAACGCCCGTCAACAGCCTTGATGTGGATGAAGTTTCGTTGGATATCGAGATGGTCAACGCCATCGCTCCCGGGGCCCAGGTCGTGGTTTATGAGGCGGCTCCTAACTCCAACTCGGACGTTTCATTCGACTCGATGCTGCAAAGCATGACCCAGCCGCCCCTTTGCGGGCAAATCAGCTCTTCCTGGGGGGGATTTGGCGACTCGACCGCTCGAAATCTGCTGAACCAGCTGGCGGCCCAGGGCCAGGCTTACTTTGAGGCCTCGGGCGACAATGGATCCTATGATGTCCCTGGGGCCAATCCCACACCGGCATTAGGGTCGGTGGCGGGGGACCCGAGCCTCACCCTAACCTCGGTTGAAACCTTGGTGGGTGGGACGAAATTATTCACCACGAATCCATCCTCCAGCCCCGTCTATGCCTCGGAGACAACTTGGAACGACAATGTGGGAGCCGGAGGCGGGGGCATTTGCACGGGTTTATTGGCCATTCCGTCCTACCAATCGTCGGTTCCCATGGGCGCCAATAGGGGCTCCACTTCGTGGCGGAACTTTCCGGATGTGGCAGCGGCGGCGGCTTCGATACTCCTGGTTTCGAATAATTACGCCACCCTGGGCGGCTCGGGCGCAAGCTATCGGGGACCGATCTGGGGAACCAGCGCTTCTTCCCCCCTTTGGGCGGGTTTTTTAGCGCTCGTCAATCAACAGGCCTATTCCTCAGGCAAGGGATTTTTAGGTTCGGTGAATAACACCCTTTATTCCCTGGCCCTCACCCCGACCACCTACGCCAATGATTTTCACGACATCAATGACGGGAGTAACAATAATTACACTAACAGCGGTGCCGCCACCCTCTATCCTGCCGTAACCGGCTTTGATCTGGCCACGGGTTTAGGCAGTCCCAAGGGACAGGCCCTAGTGTCGGATTTGGTCGGGTTCGCTCCCACCCTTACCCCCACGCCCCTGCCTTGCGGTTGGCCCGGTCCCACTTGCACCATGACTCCCACTCCCACCCCCACTTCAACCCCCACCCCCACGCCTACCCAAATTTTATCCAAGCTGGGCCAGGCGGTTTTGGCACCCGTTCCCGTTTCCCGGGGCGGAAAAATCTGTTTGTTCCCGGATTACCCCATCCTGAATAGCCAGTGGGATGTTTTTAACTTCACGGGTGAATCGGTGGCGGGTTTTTCCTTTCCGGATTCACAGAAAAACTGCTGGGATACCGCGGGAATCGGGCCGGGAGTCTATATGGTTCGGATCAAGCTCAAATATGCCGACGGCTCGGACGGCGTCGTGTGGAAGAAGATCATCATTAAGCCGTAACCAAAAAAACCGGGTTTAGCCACCGATGGACGCCGATTGACACCGATAAGGATTTGAAAAAGAAAATAGCCTAAAAAAATAACAGGGATATATTTGAAAATGATTCATTTTTTGGATTTTAAATTGAAAAACTTTATCGGTGTCAATCGGCGTCCATCGTTGGCTAAAACTTACTGGATTGTTCTAGGACTCGGGTTTTCCTTGTGCAGGGGGGCTTGGGCGGAAACCACCGCGTCCTGGCTGAACCTTCCCTCGAGCGCGAGGCAGGCGGCATTTTCCGGAGCCCTGGGCGCCTTGGCGGATGACCTGGACGCGCTGGGGGTCAATCCCGCGGGATTAGCCGCCCAGGGCGGCCCTGAAATCAGCGTTCTTCATAATCAATGGGCCCAAAACCTGTCGGTGGAACACCTGGCCCTGGGCCGCGGTTTCGGAACCTGGGGGGCCGCCTTGGGAGGGGATTATTATAACTTTGGATCGGTGCCCTTATACGACCTGACGCCCCTGGGAACGCCGGTTTCCAATGGAACCTTTACGCCCCTAGCCATGGATTTTGCCGCGGGAGCGGGCCTTGAGATTTTTCCCGGCATGAGCCTGGGAGCCGACGCCAAAATTATTTTTCAGAGTTTGGTCAACGGTGTTACTTCCAGCGGGGAAGCGGTTGATTTGGGATTCCTATACCGGAACCGGCCCAGCGGGCTGTCCGTCGGAATGGCCCTGTTGAACCTGGGAAGCGCCATGGATGGGGCGGATCTTCCCTTGGGAGTTCACCTCTCGGCGGCTTTCCAAAACCAGCTGGCGATCGGCCATGAGATTTCCCTGGGGGCGGAGGGGGGGCTGGGATTGGCCGATGGCGGCCATTTCACCTTTGGCGCCGGGGCGGAGTATTGGTACCAGGGGGTCGTGGCCCTGCGCGCGGGTTACCGCGCGGCTTCCTACGGCAACCTGGAAGGGTTGGCGGGGTTGTCGGCGGGAGTTGGCGTTAAACTGGGCCAGGCGGAATTGTCCTACGCCCTGACCACCCTGGGTGATTTAGGAATAGGCCACCAGGTTTCCCTCAGTTATCTTTTTGAATCCGAAGGCTTTCGAACCCCGTCCGCCCCGGCGGGACTGGAGGCGGGCATGGAGGATGGTAAGATGGAGCTGAGCTGGGAGGCGGTTCGGGAAATCGGAGTTGTCGGATATAATTTTTATTTGAAGCGGCCAGGCGAAAAAGACTTCAAAAAAATTAGCTCGAACCCCTTGAGGGAAAACTCGGTGAGCCTGGCCCGGATAAAAATGGGGAAAACCTATCAATTCGGCGTCACGACCGTCGGCAGGGACGGCCGTGAAAGCGCCATGTCGATATTGGCGCTGACGCCATAAATCCAAAAAGGAAATTGGGGAATGGAAGAGAAACCGTTAAAAATAATCGTCAAGCTGAAGGCCGTGATTCAAAAGGACGTGACGGACCGGTTCGGCCACGGCCGGCCGACGCAAAAGGGGGTGGAGGAAGTCCGGAAGTACTCCCAGGAGCGGCTCGATCAATATATCGCCGAATTGAAAAAAGAATCGGAAGAGCTGGAAAAGAAGTGGCGTTTCGGTCACCCCTTGATCGTCTACGTGCATATCAGCTTGAAAACCCATACTTACGCCATTGAGATCACCACCAAGGACAATCCAAAGGCCATGTGAACTTGGCCCCGCCGTCCGCACCAGGCCATTTCCCAGGGGAGTCCATGTATTCATTCTTTGAGGGCGCCAGCCTGAAGGTCGCCAAAAACCTCATCCATACAACGGGTGTGAGGGAAAGCCTGGCCCTTTTTATGGAAAAAAACATCCCCAATACCGCTTCCGAGGAATTGCTGAAAATCGTCCTGGCCTTGAACGCCTGCAACCTGAACCAGACGATGAAGGAGGAATTTGTTGAAAGGGCGATAGGGCCCTTGGACCGCCAGGACATTGTGGACGACTATGTGGTCGAGATCCTGAGGGAACAGGACTGGATCGCCATCCAGGATGGGGCGGAACGAATGGACAAGGGCCTGGAGATTTTGGATATGGCGGAAAAACTGCAGATCCATTGGATCAATGAGGATGATACCAACGGACCCGGGCCCCGTTATTATTGCGTCAAGGACGTCCTGAGGCGGCTGGGCAACGACCGGAATTTTGAGCTCCATGACGCGCTTTTTGAGTTTATCTACCTCCAACACAAACAGTTCATCGATTACTTCCGGCAATTGCTGGAACCGGCCCCTGCCAAGGATGAAAATCGGGAAATTCCAGGGGAGCGGAACTGGTCCTGAGGCCTTGGCTGGTTGGCGGGCTTTTGATTCATGGATTCGCTTTCCGCTTTTCCCAGTGCCGGGATAATTCAAATGACTCCCAACAATGCCCTTTCGCTCCGCTTCGCCCTTGTTATATAGTGATTTCCATGAGCAACCCCCTTTGGAACAAAAAACTAAAATGTCCCTTTTGCGGCGTGGAGTTCGAGACCACCCGAATGAGGTCCTCCGCCATCAAGGTCAAGGAAAAGGAAAGCGACTTCGGGAGTATTTACGAGGGTGAGTGCCCCTACCTTTACGCCATCACCGTCTGCCCCCACTGTACCTTCGCCGCGATGAACAAGGACTTTGATTCCCTCCGGGCTGGGGCGGAACCCAAGATCATGGAAGCCAGCAAGAAAATGAGGCAGCTGAACTCGAAAAAACCCGATATCTTCGCCCTTGGCGCCAGCACCCCCCTGGTGGCCGTCAAGCGCCATGAATTAGCCATCGCTTTTTCCAAGATGAGGGCTTTTCAGGAACCAGCCATCCTGCCGAGCCTTTACCTTCACTTGGTTTGGCTATTTCGTTTAATGAAGGACGAACCCAAGGAAAGGGCCGCCATGACTGAAACAGCCGCGGCTTATGAGGAGTTTCTCCACAAGGGTTCGGATATGCCTGAGAATTTGGGTGAGCCGGGGATTCTTTACTTGATCGGGGAACTGTACCGCCGGAGGGATTTATACAAGGAGGCCCGCCGTTTTTATGAGAGGGCCCTGGCCAGCAGGGAAATCAGGAGCTTTCCCAAAATCGCCGAAATGATCCGCGACATGATGATGGAAGCCAAGGAGAAGATGGCGATTTCCGATTCAACCGAATAACAAATCCCAAAAACCAATTTGCCGCAAATCAACAGGGATTTACTCGGATAACCCTAAAAAAATAAAACATTCCAAGGCTGGGACGAATAAAAAAATATTTTATCCGTGTTCATCTGTGGCTAAACTTAAATTTCTTGGTATCCGTTTGAAAAGGAGAACGCCGGCTTGTTTTTGGGGAACAAGCCGGCGGAGCTTGAAAAAAGACCGCGCGAGTCATTCCGTTCCTATCGCCCCTGCCTGGGAGGGTTCCGCCGGGATAGGCTTTCCATGGACCATTCCAGTCTTTTTTCCATGGACCAAACCAATCTTCGGGCCGGGATCGCCCGCCACATTTCCATGAAATTTTTTAGGTAAAGAACCGTGAGATAAACCATCGGGCCTCCTTAAGTCTTCCTTGAACTAAAGCAACTGTCATACCAGTTTTGAAACCACGTTTAACCAGTGAAAAACCGGCTCTTTGGTTAAAATGGGTTAACGGCTCAATTGAAAAAGCGGCACATATTTGTAGGAACAACTAAGCCGAATCACCAACCGATTCACCGCCAAAGGCCTGGTACAAGACATGGAAAATTTTAGAACCTATGGAAAACCACCCTTCGTCGCGGCGCTTTTGCACGGCGGGCCGGGCGTGAGCGGGGAAATGGCGCCGGTCGCCCGGGAACTCTCCTCGGCCAGGGGAATCCTGGAACCATTTCAAACCAGGGACACGATCGCGGGCCAGTTGGAGGAATTGAAACTCCTGCTGGAGGAAATGGCGTCCATTCCCGCCGTTTTGGTCGGCTATTCCTGGGGAGCTTGGCTGGGATATCTGTTCGCGGCCCGTTATCCCGGCTTGGTTCGAAAACTTATTTTGGTTTCCAGCGGCCCCTTTGAGGACCGATACGCAGCCCAAATCGAGGCCACCCGGTCCCACCGGCTCAGCAAGGAAGAGCGGAAACAGTTCGAATCCTTGCGGGGAAAATTGGAGAATCCCTGGGCCTTTTCCCGTTATGGGGAATTGCTTTCCCGGACGGATTTTTACGAGCCGCTGCCGATGAAGCCGGCTGAAATTGAGCTGAGACCTGAAATTTATAAAAGCGTCTGGGCGGAGGCCTCCGCCCTGAGGCAAAGCGGGGCATTATTGGAGGCGGGGAAAGATATCCGATGCCCGGTGCTGGCCATCCACGGGGACCATGATCCCCACCCGGCCGCGGGGGTGGAAAAACCCCTGGCCTCCCGGTTGAGGGATTTTCGATTCATCCTCCTGGAAAAATGCGGCCATAATCCCTGGCTGGAAAAACACGCGAGGGACGAGTTTTTCCGCATCCTCAACGAAGAATTGGGCTGAACGGCATGAATCAAGTCAAAAAAAATTTCATCCTGGGGATCGCCAGTGAGGCCTTTTGGGGGGCGGGGCTTGGCTTGATCCTTCCCAACACCATCCTGCCCTTGGCCCTGGTCGACCTGGGACAGTCCGCCTCCAGCGCCGGGCTCTTGGGCTCTATCTTTTCCATGGGAATTTGCCTGCCGCAGGTTTTCTCCGCCCTGGCGGTTCCGCCCCGCTTCACCAATCCCAAATCCCTGGCCTGGCTCCACTTCCCGGCCATTGCCGGCCCACTGATTTCGGGTTTGGGTTTCAATTTTTTGAGGACCGGGGACCAGGGAGGAAGGCTGGCCTTCCTGTTTTTGGGTTTCGCGGTCTTTTCCTTCGGCATCGGGCTGGTGGCGCCCCATTGGATCGTTTGCGTGGGACGCTGTATCCCCGAAAGCAAAAGGGGGATTTATTTCGGGTCCAGTTTTTTCGCCTCGGGGCTTTGCGCGACCTTGACCGGATGGCTGGGGTCCCGATGGGCGGCGGAAGGGGGGATGGATTGGGGCTACCGCTTTTGTTTCCTTTTTTCCGTACTGCCCTTGTTGGGAAGCGTGCTGGTCCTGAGGCTTTTGGAGCCGATCCAACCCGAGCCGAACCAGCCTCCGCCACAGGCGCTTTGGGGAAGTTTTAACTTGCTGAGGCGTAAATTGGCGGAGCCAGGCTCCTTTCGAATGGGAATGGTCCTGACCATTTTGATGACCCTCGCCAGCGCCCCGGGAAACCTTTATACGGTTTATTTGAGGGAGCAAGCCCATATGGAGGCTTCCTGGTTTCAACTTTTTACCCCGGGTGTCACCTTGGGCGGCATGGCCGGGGCTTTTTTCCTGGGCTGGCTGGTGGACCATCATGGGCTTCAAAAGGCCTTTGCCATGGCTTTTGCCGCGGGCTTAGCCTCCTTGGGTCTGATCGCCTTTCCTGGCCATCCGGCGGGAGCCGCCCTTGCCTTCGTGTTTTCCGGGTTTATCAACTCCGCCTTCCCTGTGATCACCCTGGTGATGATCCTTCGGATCGCCCGCCGCGAGGAGAGTACGGTTGAGGTAGGACTTTTCAACACCCTCATGAGCCCTTGGAGCCTGGCCCCGCTTTTCGCCGGCTGGTTGGCCTCCACCGCCGGATATGCCTGGGCTTTTGCCGCGGCCACGGCCAGTTGTTTCATCGCCTTTGGACTATTGACCAAGGCGGGGAACCTGGATCAAAAACCTTGAAAATGGCGCAAAAAATCCCGGTTTTCCCTCTTGGTTTTATTGGACTAAAATCCCATTATTCCGTCTAGAGTGTATTGAGGGGGAATTTTGAGAAACTTCTACGGATGGGTCCTATTTCCACTGGTGCTTTTAGCCCTATGTTTTTTTCAGGCTTGCAACCGAAATTTCTCATCGCCTACGGCTCCCGATTACCATCCCTTGGAATCCCAATCCCAATACATCAATCAGGCGACCGGTGGAACCGTAACGTTGCCCGATGGGGTGTCCGTCCAAATTCCGCCTAACTCGTTCAACCAAAGCACCACCGTTTCCATCACCCAATC
This sequence comes from uncultured bacterium, assembly GCA_964624625.1. GTDB lineage: Bacteria > Oederibacteriota > Muellerivitia > Muellerivitales > Muellerivitaceae > PALSA-1180. The sequence continues at coordinate 23,585 of CAZUXW010000008.1, read as the reverse complement.
GCCCTCTTCCGCCGCGCCGACTTTGGGGCCTGGCCTAAAACTCTTGAAGGATATTTATTACTTTAACGCGGGCGGGGCTTCTTTCACGGGAAGCGTGACCATGACCTTGCCCTACAGCTTGTTGGACATTCCCGGCGGATACACGGAAAGCAACTTGGTGGTGGTCTATTTCAATGGAGCCTCGTGGCTTACCGCTCCCTCCACGAAGGACACAGTCCTTAAAAAATTCACCGTGGTGACCAACCACTTTTCGCCTTGGGGAGTGGGGGCGACCGTCACAGGCCCCACCGACACCCCGACACCGGCCGGCCCCACGTTTACCTCGACGCCAACCGATTCACCCACGGTGACTCCAACGGGAACCTGGTATACCTCAACCCCCACGGATACCTTCACTCCTGGATCCCCGACCTGGACCCCGACCGATACGCCAACGGATACGGCTACGCCGACCATCACCCCCACGCCCTCGGGAACCCTGATTTTTCTGCCTAACTCGCCCACTTCGACCCCGACGGACTCACCCACGGTAACGCCGACCGGGACTTGGTTAACCTCAACGCCCACGATCACCCCAACTCCAGGATCCCCGACGGACACGTCTACCATCACCTTCACTCCGACGAATACGGTGACGGATACGATCACAGCCACCGAAACTGCGACGCCGTCGGGCACCTGGTATCCCGATACGGCGACGGTGACCGCCACCGTCACCTCCACCGAGACCCCAACCGTGGGGGCGACCATCGTCCCTCCCTCGCTGGTGTTTGGTTCCCAGGGATCGGGGAACGGCCAATTCCAGAGTCCGTCCGGGATTGCTTTTGACTCCTCGGGAAATGTGTATATCACGGACGGTACCAACAATATGGTTCAAAAATTCGATTCGAGCGGAAATTTTTTGACCCGATGGGGATCCAACGGGATCGGCAACGGCCAATTCCACGATCCGGTAGGGGTCGCGGTGGATTCGACGGATAAAATCTACGTGACTGACATGGGCAACAATCGGGTCGAGCAATTCGATTCCAACGGTAATTACCTCAACCAATGGGGGGCCTTGGGAAACGGAAATGGGCAATTTTACGGCCCGGCCGGCATCGCCATCGCGGCCTCCGGGAATATTTACATCCAGGACGATTCCAATTACCGTGTTGAAAAATTCGATTCCCAAATGAATTATTTGGGCCAATGGGGTTCCCCCGGATCAGGGCCGGGAGAATTTCAAGGGGTTTTGTTTTTGACGGTTGATGCCTCGGAAAACGTCTATGTGGGCGACTCCTACAACGACCGGATCCAAAAATTCAATTCCAGCGGGACTTATCTGGGCCAATGGGGATCCTTTGGGACTGGCCCGGGACAATTTGACACGGTACAGGGCTTGGCGGTCAGTCCTTCCGGTTACATCTACGTCGTGGATCAGTACCATGGGCGTATCCAGAAATTTGATTTAAATGGTAATTTCATTTCGATGTGGGGACAAACAGGAAGCGGCAACGGTGAATTCTCCGAGCCCCTCAATATCGCGGTGGATGCATCCGGCAACGAGTATGTGGCGGATACGTACAATAGCCGGATCCAAAAATTTTCCCCCCAATAAAACCGCCTTTGGAACCCCAGGGAATCTCGCCCCAGGTAAAAAATTGTTAATTTTCCATGGTTTTTCCGGCATTGTGGAGGGTGAAGAAAGGCCCGCCTGTGGTAAGCTATCCCCCTCGAAAAGCCGGTTATTCCTTCCTGGAGGCTGCCAGCCATGAAAAAGACTCTCCTTCTTTTGCCGCTTTTAGCCCTTTTAGCCGCTCCCGCCTTGCTGCGCTCGATGACCAACGAGGAAAACGAGGGCCGGGCGGAAATTGAGCAGGGCTGGGTGGACCGCCACAACGAAAAGCTCCTGCAGCCCATCAAGGATTCCATCAAAAAAATCAAGGCCAAGAAGCACTCCTTCCTGACCGGCTCCCGCAAGCGCCACATGGTCCCCATGAAAAGGATCCGTTTAAGCGCCGCTTCCAAAAACGGGGTTCCCCTGGACAGGCCCTTTCCCAGCGCCACTCCCGTTCCCCTGGTGGCCCTTTACCAGGCGAAGGCTGGTGGCTTTTCCTTCCTCATTGCCGATTACGCCGATGATTATGACGGCCTCCATTCCAGCTCGGACATTTACATCAAGATCGGCCTCATTTACCGGCATCTATTCCGCGGCGAAGGCTACAGGGGATGCGCCCGAATCCTCACGTTAGGAAAGGATTCACCCCTCTTTTTCGAGATGGGGGCCTTTGGGGGAGGAGCCGATTGCCGGAAAACGATCTACACGCTGGATCAAACGGCGGTGAAGAACCTTTCCAATGATTTGTACGACCACCCGGAGTCGGTCAAACCCGAAGACTACGTGAAGGAAGTCCTGGAGTTTGACGTCTGGCTGGAAGGTTTTACTTTTTATAAGGACGTTGACAGCGACGGCTCCATGGAAATCGTCAATTGCACCACTTCCGAATATCCTTCCGACCTGAAAACGAAGCTGCAGGGAAAATACCACCAGGAAGACAATGAATTCGGCGGGCCCTTCCGGAAAATCGCCTCCTTTTACAAATGGGACGCGGCGAAGCTGAAGTTCGAGAATATCGGCGATTATTATTACTGAGACGAAGATTTCGATGAACCCGAAAAGCCTTTTTCAAGCCATTGAAAAGGGCTTTTTTGTTTTAACGGCCGCCCTTCTTTTGTCCTTTCTTCCCGCGCCTGCCCAAGCCTATCACATCCTCTTTTATTACAACGGCTCCCATGTTAATGGGGCGGTCCTGCGATGCGCCGCCGTCCTTCAGAAAGCCGGAAACCAAGTGGACGCGGTGGACGTGGCGGGCCAAAATCATGATCCGGTCGACGATAATTGGGGCCCGCCCTATGACCAGGTTTGGGACATGAGGTTCATCAACCGGGACCGGGAAGAGTGTGGAAGCGGATCCCCCGCTGCCGCCGATTATTTTGACGGGCATTGGCGCAGCAAGGCCGTATCCTTCCTCAACCATTGCGGGAAGCTTTTCGTGGCTGGGGAACATTATCAATTGGCCGACCGCGACGAGGGCCTGTACGATTTTTTAAAGGAAATCCAAGCGGTGAGCGGGGGATACGACGCCTGTCCCCCTTCCCGCCGGGGAAACAGCACGACCAACCGGGAGGATTTTTATCCCGTCCATCACGGCTTGGGGCCCGTTTCCTTTTTTGGGGCCTATGTTGGCGGCATTCCCTTGGCCTATTTAAACGGGACCAATTTCGTGAACACGGACCAGGATTGGCAGGGCGGGGATGGGGTCAACCGGTCGATCGTGTCCGGGTGGAAAGGAAACCAATTAGGCGGGGAAATTTCGGCTCCGGCTTGCGGAAGGGGCAAGCTTTTCATGGTTTGGGACGCGACCATGTGGGCCTCCTGGGACATTGAGGTCAAAGCCGATGCCCAAAGATCCGCGCCGGTTTGGGATGAATCCGCTTGGTTTTCCTGGGATCCGGACGCCCAGGAAGAGAGGGAGGTTGACAGCCTTCTTAAAAGGGCCCAATCAACGACCGTGAGATTTTTTCCCGCCGCGGCCCGCTGGCTGGGGGCGGGGAAGGATTGTCCCTGTGAAACACCCCCCTCTTCTCCGGAACAGGACCATTCCCCTGCCTTGCCTCCCCCCGTGCCGACCGCCGTTCCGAACCGCCTTTTTGGGGCGACCCCTACCGCCGGGATCCGGAAGGAAAAGAGCCTCGCCGGTCCCGAGACGATTGTTTTTTCCGCCCCGCCCGTCAATATCTACATTCGATTCCGCGACGGGGCCGGGGAATACAGGGTCTCGGTGGTCGACGAGAAGGGAAATGTCCTGGGGACCATATTTGACAAGAAAATTTCAGCTGAAAAGGACGCTTGGACCTCCTGGGACGGAACCGGCCTGGACGGAAAGAGGCTCTCGAGCGGGACCTACGCTGCCGTCCTTTCCAAGGATGGAAGGTTTCTGCGGGAGGTTATTTTATCCTGGGTTCCGTCGAAAGGACCCTCCGATGACCGTTGACCGTTAAACCGGATCGGGGGATCAAAGTTGAACGGCGCACCGGCTAGGTTAGTGTTAAAATAGGCCGAAGGTGGGTTGCTGCCCTGCGGGAATGAGTTTCGAACAAGGGTTGATCAGAAGGACCGATGGGGCGGTCATTTCCTCGACGCCAATTTATCTCCAATGGAAGGGCTGCCTTGAAAGCGAAAACGGGTTGGGTTGAAAAACATCAAAACGGCCGGATGGTCTCGATGGTGCAGGTTTTCTACAGCAGGATTAAGGTCAAAAAAACGCCCCGCAAAAGCAAGACAAAGGGCGCAATTCCCGCGAAGCACGACGAATCCCTCTATTACATGCTCGACAAGAAAATTAATTTTGGCCATTTGGAATTGACCGGCGACAGCGTCTTTTCCACGGGGGAGGTCATTGAGCTGCAGTTCCAGGTCGCTCATTTCAACACCAAACTCCGGATGCTGGCCAAAATCCTGAAAACAGTCTCCTTTATGGAATTAAAAAGGGTCCTCTTCCGGGGAGAATTGAAGTTCGCCGCCGTCAACAAGGAAGATTACGACCAAATTTTGGTCCTGGAGGGAGCGAGGCTTCAAAGGGAAGGGCAGTCCCAACCCCATTCGGACCAGAAGCCCTCCCATGGTAAAAGCGGGACCTTAAAATTGTCCTTTAAACAAAGTTGATTTTTCCCGCCTCATCGACCCCCTTGTCCCCCATCCAAAAATTGAAAGCGAGGAGCAACCCTTGAAAGAAAATCGAGAAGGTAAGACCGATTTATTGCAAATCGCGACCCAGGCCATGTTGAATTTTGGATTGGAACCACAATTCCCCGAGGATGCCCTGCGCCAGTTGGATTCCATTCAACCCGCAACGCGGGAAAGCGGGGAAGCTTTCCGGGACTTGACGGGTCTTTTGTGGTGTTCCATTGATAATGATGATTCCCGGGACCTGGACCAATTGACCGTGGCTGAAAAGCTGGGGGATGGAAAAACCAGGCTATGGGTGGCGGTCGCGGATGTGGACTCCCTGGTGAAGCTTCAAACGCCGCTGGACCTGCACGCCCGCAAGAACACCACCTCCGTTTATACCGGGGTCAAGATTTTTCCCATGCTGCCCGAGAAGCTTTCCACGGACTTGACATCCTTGAATGAGGGGGCGGAGCGGCCAAGTATGGTGATTGAAATGGTCGTGGACGCCTCGGGGCAGATCAGCCAGCCGGAGGTTTACCAGGCGCTCGTGAAGAATAAGGCGAAATTGGCCTACCACGGGGTGGGGGATTGGCTGGAGGGAAAAGGGCCCTTGCCGCCCCGGGCCGCGCAGGTGCCGGGAATGGGCGAACAGCTCCGCCTGCAGGATGAGGCGGCCCAAAAATTGAGGCGCCTCCGGCATGAGCAGGGTGCCTTGGAATTGGAAACCCTCCAGCCCAGGCCCGTCACGAAAGACGGGGAGGTGGTGGACCTGGCCCAAGAAACCAAGAATCGGGCAGGGGAGTTGATCGAGGATTTCATGATCGCGGCCAACGGGGTCACGGCGCGTTACCTCACGGGGAAAGGCTTTCCCACGCTGCGCCGCGTGGTGAAGACCCCGGAAAGGTGGCCCCGCATCGTGGAGCTGGCGGGAAATCTCGGGGAAAAACTTCCCGCGGAGCCCGACTCCAGGGCCCTGTCGGAATTTTTAACCCGCCAAAAAGCGCGGGATCCCCTGAGGTTTCCCGACCTCTCCTTGACGGTGATTAAATTGATGGGCCGGGGGGAATATGTGATGGAGGCGCCGGGCCAGCCGCCCCTGGGCCATTTTGGCCTGGCGGTCCGGGATTACAACCATTCCACGGCGCCCAACCGCCGTTACCCGGACCTTGTCACTCTTCGGTTGTTGAAGGCGGCCGTCACGCAACAGGCCTCTCCCTACGGCCTCGGGGATTTGTCCGCCCTGGCGGTCCATTGCACCGGCCAGGAAAATGCCGCCGACAAGGTGGAACGCCAGGTCCGAAAATCCGCCAGCGCCATGTTTATTTCCTCACGGATCGGAGAGTACTTCCAGGCCATCGTGACCGGGGCCTCGGTGAAGGGAACCTGGGTCCGGGTTCTGCAGCCGCCGGTGGAGGGCTACCTTGCCCAGGGCGCCAAGGGTCTGGATGTGGGGGACCAGGTCCGGGTGAAGCTGATCAGCGTCAATGTGGAAAAGGGCTTCATCGATTTCGCCGCCATACCCCGCTGACCCCTTGTCCTCTCCCTGCCCCCTTTGCCGCTCCCATCTTGAACCCTTTCTCCTGGCGGACCGTTTTTACCATGAATGTCCCGATTGCCGCTGGATCGCGTTGGATCCCTCCTTCCACCTGCCGCCGGAAAAACAAAAGGACCGCTACCTTCAGCATGAAAACACCCTGGAAAATACAGCCTACGTGGAAATGTTCGAAAAGTTCATCGCTTCCGGGGTGGAGTCCTTTGTCCCTCCCGGGGGGAAGATCCTCGATTTTGGATGCGGACCTGATCCGGTTTTGGCCGAATTGTTGGGCCGAAGGGGATTTGACGTGGATGTTGTTGATTTGTTTTTTCGGCCCGAAGGGGCCTTCCGGAAGGAGAAATATAATCTCATCACCTTGACCGAGGTTTTGGAACATCTGACGGATCCCTTGGAGGTATTGAAAGGGCTTAAGGACCGGCTCCGTCCGGGAGGGTCCATCGCCCTGATGACCCAATTTCACCAGGAGAACAGGGAAAAATTCAGCTCCTGGTGGTACCGCCGGGATTCAACCCACGTTTCTTTTTACAGCCTAAAAACCATTCGCAAACTCGGGGAGGCCGTGGGAATGGCCGTTGTTTTTTCGGATGGGGTGAAAATCGCGGTGTTGAAAGGGATCTAGGCCCGGGAAAGAAAGTGGCGCTCGATTTTTCCCTGGAAGGAATCCTTGCCGATCCCAATATATAGCTCCCCCTCGTTTCGGGTTATCTCCCAGCGGTTGTCCCGGTCCAGTAAGGCTCCCAAGGCGTTTAAAAACTTAACCTCCAGCGAAAATAACTCGATCTTCTCCAGGTTATGGACATCCTCCCCGATCAATTCCTTGGCCAGCATCTGGGCGTCCTTGTGCGTGTAAATCCGCACTTGCTTGGTGGATTTTGAGGCTTTATGGATCCTTTTAACGGTGGGATTGCCGATATCGATCCAAAGGTCCAAATTCCCGGTTAAGCCCGTGACCCGGATCGCCGGGTCGTCCGGGGTGCTAATGCCCCCGGAGAATTCCAATCCATCCTGGAAATTCAGGCAATAGGCCAGGACACGGGTGATGAAAAAGGGCAAGGATTCGGAGGGATGCAGGGCCGCTCGGAATTCCAGGGTCTCATAGAGATTTCGATCCACGTCGGACAGGTTGATGGTGAAGCGGTAGAGGGTGGAGGTTAAAGCCATCGGGTTTTTCCGGGAGCAAGCTTGGGCATGGCTTATTTTAGGGCGGCTGGGCGGAAAAAGATCAAATTAAATTATTCACGCCGTCGGGAAAACCCACTTGGCTGAGTTTGGACTTGAGGAGGAAATATTGATCCGCGTCAGGGTTGGGGGAGCCGCCTTCCCGGGGCGGCAGGCTGTTCATGGCGGTCTGAGCCTGTTCCAGCATGCCGGAAAGAACCGCCAGCTTATGGCGGAAATCTTCCAAGCTTTGTTGGGCGGCGATCGCCGCCGGGGAAGGCCCCCTTTGGGATAGCTTGGAGGCGACCATTTGGTCGATCAATTTTTCAAAACCATCGATGGACCGGCCCTTGGCCGGGGAGGAATCGCCGGTGGGAGCGGGGCTTGAAAAGAGGGGATCGATGGGGACGAGTGGATTCAAGATATAACCTTCCTTTGGCTTCCTAACGGCACGACATTATGGATCTTGAACTGAAAAACGCCTGAAAGAGGCTGGAATCAAAGGCGAAACCGAAAGGATTATTACGCCGATAAAGACCGATAAATGCCGATAAGGTTTAAATCGTTCGAGGGTTAGGTGATGAATCGGCGTCCATCGGCTGTGATCGGCAGTTTGAAGTTGTTGCCTTTAAAGGCAGGAACTGATGCGGGAATTATTTTCCCATGGCCTGTTGCTTGAGTTTTTCGGCCAATAGGAAATTTCCGAGGCGTTTCATGTCGTTGCTGTTCAAGGCCACTAGTTTAAGACCGGCGCTATAAACCGTTTTGCCCAACTCGAAAAAAGAACTGGCCCGCGCCACGACCGCCAGTATTTTCAAGGGGCCTTTGTATTGGGGTAATTGCAAATGGACTTCCACATGGCACCCGTCGGTAAAGGGCCTTTCCCCCATGATGGAAAGTCCGCCCTCGGAAATATCCCGGGTGACGGCGTGGTAGGCGTGGGACTTTTGGGATAGTTGGGGAAGTTTATCGGCGGTGGTCTGCTGATAATCGGGATGGACCAGGGACGCTGTTTTTTCCGCGTCGTCCAGAATCCGGTAGGACACCTTTAAAGTGGTGGCAATCCGCTCGTGCTTGCGTTGTTCCATCCATCCGTTTTGAATGATCGCGCCCATAAGGCCCCTTTGAGAACCAGGGATTTCAATCCCGAAGTTGAGACAGTTTACCAGAAAAGGCTGGGAGCGTTATTCCCCTTTTTGCGCCCATTTCCCTGATTTCCGGGAAAAAGGGAATCGCGGGGCCGGGCGGGAAGCTTGGTTGTCCGGGGCCGCATTTGCCCTTGCCCGCTTTGGACGGGTCTCACCGGAAGGGGTCCACATGCTCCGAATCCAACATGACCTTGAAACCGGCTCGAATGGAGTAGATTTGCGTCAGCTCCTGCCAAGCGATCAAGTGATCCAGTCCCTCCGTGTAAAAGAACCATTGCCGGTCCAAGGGGAAGTCCATTCCCAGGCCCAGGTTCATGGAAAACAAGACGTCATAGGATTTATTGTAAAAATTAGCGGTGGGCGGGTTGGGCAGGGTGGAGGGAGGGGCTGGTTCGTCAATCACCAAATCCATTCCCAGGCCCGCGGTCACATAAGGGGTGCTGTTGAACCGCTGGTGGATTGGGTCGAATTTATCCCAGGCGTACCAGCGGGTGTTCACGGTGAGGGCGAAATCATCCGAGGGCTGGACCACGAAGAATGAGACGGGATTGGATCGGCTCGGCTGGTAGAGGGTCGCCTGCTGGCTGGGCATGGTGTAATAATCAACGCCCCATAAACCGTCAAACCGGTTGGAAAGGCTGATGCCCAGCCATAGCCCCCCCTCCGGGGCCGGGCCGCTGGTTCCCAAAAAGCCCTGGCAAATCGAAGCGCCGCCGTGAAACAGGATGCTGAAGTTGGGTGTTTCCTGGGCGGATAGGGGGCCCGTCAAGGCGAACAAAACCCAAAATAAACCAATTGACCTTCTCATATCCGGGCCTTGGACCGGCCGATTTTGGTTTTTCGTATCCGGCTCCAATACCCCCAGTTCTTTTGTTCTGAGGGAAGGCCGGGATTTTTAGCCTGTTCCACGGCGCAGGTGTGCCGCCCCTCCCATGAGTCTTTTGCGGAGGGCGGTACTATTCCGCAAATCCTGCCCTGCCTAAGTGCGGCAAGGCAGGGCGGGGTAAAGGTATCCAGGACGCATGGATCCTGTCTTTGCCCCGAGAGGCGGCAAAGTTTTTGGTAAAGGGCCAAGGCGTTGGAATTGGCTAATGGGGATAGGGTATGGATCCCCAAGCGGTCCAAGTCCCGGAGCATCGCTGGCCCGATGGAACGCAGTTCTGCTAATTCGCGCTTGGGTTTCCGGCGGTTGGAGGGAGGCCTTTTCACCAGGGGATTATCCGATAAAAACACCCCGATGGAAAGAGGGAGTCCGGAAGGAACCCCGGGGCAAAATCCGATTAAGGAGGACCAGCCGCGATAACCGGCGGAGCAAGGACGCGGTTTTAAAAAGGCTTATGGCATTTGGGGCAGGTGAAGCGGGCGGCGAACCAATGGCCATCGGAGCGGGCGTAATCCGGGAAAAACTCCGCTTCCATTTCCACGTCGCAAGCCTTGCACCAGAAGCCCTTTTCCAAACCCAGATCCTGCTCGAGCCGCAAGGCGTTGCCCTTGTTTTCCTGAATCAGGAGGCGGTAGGAGTTAATGGTGTTTTGCCATTTGGAATCCTTCAGCAGATTCTTGATTTTGCTGAGAACCTGGCGGGGCGTGTAAAACCCCTTGACCGTGTAGTCGTTGGCGCCCAAGTCCAGGGCCTTTTTGACGTCCCGGGGCTCTCCCAAAACGGAAAATATAATGACCGGAATATGCTTGGTTTGGGTGCTCCGGCGGATTTTTTCCAAAATGGTAAACCCGTCGACGAGGGGAAGGCCCAGGTCCAAGAGAACCAAGTCGGGTTTCTTGTCGAGGATCATTTCCCAGCTTTCTTCCCCATCCACGGCCTCAAACACCTCATAACCGTCGTTTTCAAGGACATCCCGGTAAACCCTTCGAAATCCCATTTGATCCTCGCAGATGAGAATCGTGCCCTTTTTTGATTTTTTTTCGGTTGCGTCCTGCGGTTCAATCGGATTCACGGTGGTCTCCATGTAAAACCCCTTGGTTCGGATTAGAACATCGGGGAAATATACAGCAAGTTAAGTGCCACGGCCAAATGGGGTAATTGCTTGGATTGGGGAGGGCTCCCTGGACGAAAAGACCCCATCGAGTAAAATTTACCCTCAAAATGATCGGTGGTTTCCCGGCCTGGTCCTTAAAACGCCCTTCCGCATTTATGGCAGATGAAATGGGCGGTGAACCAGTGTCCCTCGTTCCGGACGTAATCCGGAAAGAGTTCCAACACCATCTCGGACTTGCATTGGGGGCAGAGATAGCCGTTGACCAACCCTATCTCGGATTGAAGGGTTGCGGCGTCTTCCCTGGAATCCATGATTTTTAATTTATAGGAATTGACGCTTTTTTTGGTATCCACCTGGGTCATGAGGCTTTTAATTTTGCTGAGGATTTGCCGGGGAGTATAAAAACCTTTGACGGTGTAATCGTTGGCGCCCATTTCCAGGCCCTTTTTCACGTCCTTTTGCTCGCCCAACACGGAAAAAATGATGACCGGGATGTGTTTTGTTTCCGCGTCGTCCCTGATATGTTTTAAGACCTCAAAGCCATCCATTTTGGGGAGGCCCAAGTCCAAAAGCACCAGGTTGGGTTTTTGGCTTTTCACCATGGCCCAGCCTTCCTCGCCGTCCTGGGCCTCCAATACCTCATAGCCATCATTCGCCAGTACGTCATGATAAATCCTACGGAAGCCCTGCTGGTCCTCCACGATTAAAATAGTTCCTTTTGACATTTTAGTTCCGCTCCTTGGAGACCATAGGGATTTTCAGGACAAAACGGCTTCCCGCGCCCTGGGTTGAGGCGACTTCAATCTCGCTGTTTTGAAGATCCATAAAATGTTTCGCGATATATAAACCTAAACCGGCTCCGGCCCTTCCCGCTTCCGCGCCCAAGGCCCGGTCTTTCGTGAACAACCGTTTGAGGGTTTCCTCATTCATCCCGATTCCCGTGTCCACGACCTCAATGACCCCGAAAGTTTGGTCGGTACCGAGGCTGATGGTGATGGAACCCCTATCGGTGCATTTAACGGCGTTATTAATGATGTTCCGCAAGGTCTCGACCGTCTTATCGCTATCCGCGAGGACCCGGATATCGGATTCGATGTTGCTCATTATAAGCTTTAATCCTTTTTTTTGTATGAGGGACTCGTAATCCCGGAAAGCCAACTCGACGATTTGGCTGAGGGGTGTGGGCTGGGGATCCACCGTGATGACCCCCCTCTCGATTTTCGACATGCTCAACAGGTCAGAAATCAGGCGATAATTCTCCATGCCGATGCTTTTCATGTCCAGAAGGTACCTTTCCTGCTTGGGAGAGATGGGCCCAGCCAGGCCTTCCAGCATATTTTCGATGTAGCCGTTGATTTCGGCCACGGGGGTCTTCAATTGGTGGGAAACCACCGACACCAGGTCGTTCTTCATATCCTCGATTTGTTTCCGTTCGGTGATATCCTCCACAATGCTCAGGACCCGGTAGGCCGTGCCGTCCTTTTCCTTCATCAGGAGCGGCGTGACGTTGGTCCAAACGGTTTTTCCGTCCTTGGTGAGGTAGCGTTTTTCGACGTGCTTGGTCCGATGGCCCTCGGACCGGGCCTGGGTCAAGGTCCGGCTTATTTCGATGTCGTCGGGATGGGTCAAGTTGAAAATGTTGGTGTGGATCAGTTCCGTGAGGGAATAGCCCAGCATATCGCAAAAGGCCTTGTTGATGTCCTCGATGATCCCGTCTTTTCCAATAAATGACATTCCCAAGGGGCTCTCGGCGAAGACCCGCCTGAATTTTTCCTCGCTTTCCTTGATGGCGATTTCGGCTTCCTTTTGATCCGTGATGTTCTCCACCACGGCCAGGCGGAAAAGGGGCTCATCATTCACGTCCCGGATGACCGAAGCGGAGAGGCGGCACCAGATCGTTTGACCCTTTTGGGTGAAAAAACGCTTCTCCATCTCATATTTCGGCAATAGTTTATCGAAAAGCTTTTGGGAGAGCTGCTGCTCCACGGCGACGTCCTCGGGATGGGTGAATTCCAAGAAGGACCTGCCGATGATCTGGTCCTTGGAATAGCCCAGCATGTTCGCGTAGGCGCGGTTGACGTTCACGAAGGTGGAATCGGGGAAGGCCAGGGTCATTCCGATGGGGCCTTCCTCAAAAAGGTTCCTGAAAAATTCCTCCCGGGACTGGAGGGAATCGGTGATCTCCTTTTGCTGGGTCACGTCAATCACCGCGGCCAGGGCGTACTTCACCTCCCCGTTCTCGTCAAGAATGGGCGCGCCCCAAACCTGGACAGGCGTGATTTTCCCCGAATGGCGTATTTCCATGTCGTCGATAAAGGATTTTTGGCCCTGGAGGGCCTGGGTGATCGGGAATTTTTCGGCCGGATACAATTGACCAGTGCCGGATACATAGGCCTGGAAAATTTCGGATAATTTCTCCGAGTTGGAATCCCTCATGACATCCCGGCCCAGGATGTTTTTCGCGGCCTGGTTGGAATAGTAGGGAATCCCGAATTTATCCCGGACCATGATCCCGACCGGGATCGCTTCCAGGAATTGAAAAAGCCGATGCTCGTTTTTCAGGAGGGTCCTCATGAAAAATTTACGCTCCGTGATGTCCCGGGTGATGGTGGTGTAAAAGACCCCGTCTTTGGTTTCCCAGGTGGAAACGGACACCTCGACCGGGAATTCGGTCGAATCGTTTTTTCGGGCCGATAACTCGACGGCGCTGACCCCGGTTTTGGGGTTGGTCATGGAAAGGAATTGGGAAAAGGCCCGGTCGCCGTGTTCCCGGATGAATTCCCGGGGCATTAAACAAGTCAGGTTTTTACCTTGGAGCTCGGCCTTGGAATATCCAAACATGATTTCAGCCGCAGGGTTCATGTCGATGATATTGCCGGCCGCGTCGGCTGTCACGAAGGCCTCGCTGGCGTTTTCCGCGAGAAACCGGAACCGTTCCTCGTTGGTTTTAAGCCGGTTGAGGGCGTTCTGGCGGTCGGTGATCTGGCGGAGGACAAAATAAAAGGCCAGCCCGCAGGCCAGGATGACGGCCAGGGTTCCGAGAATCATGAAGCGTATATTCTTGTGGGTATTGGAAAGCTCGAAATCATTCCTGGTTTTGAGCATCCAAATCTGCATGCCGGACATGCGGCCGATCAAATCCTTGATGGCCCGATTGCTCTTTTTTTCGCTATCGCTTTGGATCTTGCCGATGGCCAAATCGGGCCTGCCGGCCCTGGCATAGGCCAGGCCCTCCCTCATGTAATTCAGGCGTTTGCCGATGGCGCTTTTGAGGTCGTCCATATTTTGACGCCAGAGCATGTCCCCGCCCACTAATTCGTCGGTGTCGAGAAGCTCCTGGTCGATGGTCTCCAGGCCCGTCTCGCAGGACTTCGCGAAGTTTTTTCCGCGCGTCAGGAGGTAATCGGCGTAGCTGGTTTGGGTGTCCTTCAAATCGGAGTAAATTTTTTGGAGGGAATGGATGATTTTATGGGTATGGTCGACCCAATCGGTGTTCGTTTCCAGCCGCTTGATGTTGAAATAAACGAAAAGGCCGATGCATAAAAGGGAGAAAACGATGGCGCCGAAGGTCAACCTGACTTGATCGCTGATGTTCCACTTCATCGGGGAGTTCCTTGGTGTCGTTAGGGGATGACTTTACGCCTGGCCCATTTTACCGCCATTAAAGCCGTTAGTAAGCCTTGAAATCAAAAAGCGAAAAACTGTTGATTCGGCGTCTGGTTTTTGGAAAAAGGGTCAACCGATGGTTCGACAAGACTAGATCAGGCGCTGGAACGAAGAAGAAACCGACTTCGCCAAAGGCTCCTGTCCGGATTTTGGTATTGGGCGGGTCCACCCCGACCCTTCTTCAAGGAAACCGAAAATAACAAGGAGCAGATGGAACTTTGCCGCCCGGGGCATGAGCTTACCCAAGGGAAGCCGGCCGATCGGAGTCGATGAAACGGCGATTGCCAAGGGGGGCGGGGGATCCTAAGCCGATCAAATTTCCGAGGGAGAAGCCGTCGAAAATTTTGAAATCTTGACTGACATTTTAAGGGGAGCGTTTTTTGGGAGAGGAGGCCGCTGCCTTCAACTTGGGGATGGTGAATAAGTCCGGTTGTGCCGGGTTTATCCGTTCCTATCATATTGATAATCGCCGGCAGGGGAATTGAAAGAAAATAAAACCTAACTGGCGCTTTAGCGAGCAAAAAAGCGTACAATCATTTTGATCAATCGGCTTGCTTGCGGTCGATCAACGGCTCCGGAGAATGTCATTAAGGAATCTGAATCAAAGTTTAACCTCAATTTGATTCAACCAACGCGGCCCTTCAAATTACGATCATTTTAATAATTCAAAATATTACCGGTTGGGCTGAATAAGGAGCTATTCGTGCGCGTTGAGGACCTTGATTTAAAAGAACTTTTGGAACTGAATCCCAAGGGCGGGGACGTTCATTTTGCGGGACAAAAGGCCTTGATCTGCGACACCCTATCCCACGGGATACTCCGCAACGAACTTATCGATACTTACGGAAATAAAACCGCCTGGGGCATCATCAGCCGTTTCGGCTATATCCACGGCAGGAACATGGCCATGGCCTTAAAATCAAAATTCAAATGGGAAAGTGAGGAGGACTGGCGAAGGGCTGGAACCCGAATTTTGGCGCTCCAAGGCCTTGTCAAGCTGGACCCCGACAATCTCGATGTTTTCGGGTCTGAGGGGGGAACTTGGCGCGTCTCCTACGAGGCCGAGCAGCAACTACTCCTGAAGGGCCGGTCGGACAAAACGGTTTGTTGGAACATTTGCGGTTTTATCAGCGGCTACCTCAGTTATTCCCTGGATAAGGAGATGTATGCCTTTGAGGATAAGTGCATCGGGAAGGGTGACGCTGCCTGCCATGTGGTGATCAAGTCCGAGGAGGAATGGGCAAAGCTGGCCAAGGGTGATTTGGCGGTTTTCAAGCGGGTCGGAATTGACGCCACCATGGAGGAAGTTACCACGAAACTGAAACGCGCGGAAGCCGAGTTGAGCGAGAAAACCCGCAAGCTGGCGGCGTTGGCCAAAGTTGAGGAAGACCCTGGGGAACTCATGGCGCGCAGCCCCGGGATGAGGAAATTAATGGAATTGGCCAAAAAAATCGCGGGCATTGACTCGACCGTGCTCATTACCGGCGAGAGCGGCACGGGAAAAGAACGGGTGGCTCGGTTTGTCCACGATCATTCCGCGAAAGCGGCCGGTCCTTTTATCGCCGTGAATTGCGGCGCCATCACGGAGAGCCTGCTGGAAAGCGAGTTGTTCGGCCATGCCCGCGGGGCCTTTACCGGCGCGACGACGGACCGCCCGGGACTTTTTGAGGCGTCCAACGGCGGGACGCTTTTTTTGGATGAGATCGGCGAACTTCCCATTTCTTTGCAGGTGAAGATTCTTCGGGCGCTTCAAGAGAGGGAAATAAGGCGGGTGGGCGAGAATAAAAGCCGACCCATCAACGTCCGCATCCTGAGCGCCACCAACAAGAACCTGAAAATGGAGGTAGCGGAGAAACGATTCCGGGAAGATCTTTATTACCGCCTGAATGTCGTCGAG
Source organism: uncultured bacterium (assembly GCA_964624625.1). Taxonomy (GTDB): domain Bacteria; phylum Oederibacteriota; class Muellerivitia; order Muellerivitales; family Muellerivitaceae; genus PALSA-1180. Next base: position 7,450 of record CAZUXW010000008.1, on the reverse strand, counting down.
TTGCCCGTTCCGTCCCTGCGCAACCGGCGGGAAGACATCCTTCCGCTCGCGCGGCTCCTGCTCGCTGAAGCCGCGTTGAAAATGAGCCGTTCCATTGACGGAATGACCGCCGGCGCGGCTGACCAACTGGTCAGTTACGTTTGGCCCGGTAATGTGCGCGAGCTGGCCAACGCGATGGAAAGGGCGGTCGCCGTGGCCACGACCAACCGTGTCGAGGTGGAGGACTTACCTCCGGAAGTTCGGCTGGTTCTGCCGATTATTTCCGAAAAGGGAGTGCCGCGGTTTTTAAAGGATGTGGAGAAGGATTGTATTCTGGGCGCCCTGGAAAAAACCGAAGGAAACCGGACCAAAGCGGCCGAATTGATGGGAATGGGCGTGGCAACCCTCTACCGAAAACTTAAGTCCTACAAGTTGCAGGATAAGTAAAAGCCCAGGAGATGAACGCCGGGGCACGGCCCGCCTATTTCATTTTAGGCTCGCGGAAGATATACCCACGTAGTTCCTCCAAACGCTCCGGTCCAAATTGGGGTATTGAAAACGGCTTCAGCAATATAAGAAGACTTGACGTTAGCTTCGGTGTCCAAATCCGTGATGGTGCGGGCCGCTTTTAAGATCCTGTCATAAGCACGGGCCGATAGTCCGAATTTTTCCATGGCGTTTTTCAACAGGGTTTGGGAAGGGTCGTCGAGGAGACAATAACGCCTCAACTGGGAACTCGTCATTTGGGCGTTGCAATTGACGCCTTGGCCCTCAAACCTCTTTTGCTGGATCTCCCTGGCCTTATAAACCCTCTCCTGAATTGCCTCGGAAGTTTCGCTTGATTCTGTGCCGGAAATTTCTTTCCGCTTCAAGGAAGGAACTTCGACGTGCAGGTCGATAAGGTCCAAAAGCGGTCCCGAAATCTTACTAAGGTACTTTTTTGATCTGATGAGGTCAGCAGGTGTAAACGCGCCAGGGATCAGTGTAGTAGCCGCATAAGCATCCCTTCGTGGCCATTCTTAAGAGAAGGCTCCCCAATCCGTTTTGGGAAGACTGGGGAACCCGGAGAGGGAAGCGAAGAAAACAACTTCCCTTAAGTTGATAATAAAGCATAAGTCGTGCTTTACTATTATGCGCAATATCGTGTTTTCTTCATGTGAGAATGCAACATAAAAGTAACCGCTACCGAAATGTTTAAACCGTGGAATTTGGTCTTCCACGAGCTTCAACGACCTGCGGATTATTATTCGAGGATCCTTTTAGTTCCACCTTGGATTCGCAAAGATCGAATAGAAGAATTTCAGTGGGACCTTTGGACGTAAATGACACTGACTTCTCTTCGGTTATGCCTACCCCATCGCCTGTTTGAAGAAATAGGTCATTATGTGAAATTTTACCTTTCACCACCTGAAGCCACACGCTCCTGCCGGGCTTGAGCTCATGCGTGATATGATTGCCGTCCTGAGTGAACGTGGAATAGATTTGAACCTCATGTTTTATGGCCAGCGAACCTTCCCTTCCGTCCGAGGAGGCAATAAGCCTTAAAACCCCCTGCCGCTCCGCATGGGTAAAAAGTTTTTTGACGCCCTTTGGCTTCGGAGAGCTGTCCTCGCAGGAATCGGCACACTCCCCCAGATCAAACCCGCATTGGAAGACGTGCGCATTCTCATATTCTGAGGTGTTAAAAGCGTATTGCGTCGTATCCTTAGCGGCGTTGTTCCGCCCGAAATCCTTTGTCTCCAAAATGGAGGGTTCTTCTAATGGGGCTTTGTAGATAATTACGCCTTCACGAACATAAGTCACGACGACCATATCCTTTTCCGTATGGAAAACGAAACCGCCTCCCGGAGAAAGTATTTCCTCGTTCAATACTTTGAGCACCCCAAAGCCGTTTTGGAGAGGACCGATCTTATTTTCGGCGAAAAAGGTTTTCCAGGTTTTCTGATCCTGAACATCAACGAAACGGCGGTCTTCAGATTTTATAACAGTAATCATTTTTATCCCCTCAAACCCGGTCATTGACCATTCAATGAGGTTTTGGCCCGGAAATTTCATTCGTGGGTCTTTTAGGTTACCGCCGAAAGTAAAGCCCTAAAATAAGGGTTTTCAAACAACAGGCTCCCCCAAAGACAGGCGGCCCACAGACTTGGTTATAATTATTTCGTTTTTATCCCCAATAGGTCCTTGCCCTTGTTAATGGTATCCTTAATGGCACCACTTAATTTCTGGGCTTGCCCCTTTGTTTTTTGTATTGAACCCTCCGCCTCCATTTTATCGTTACCGATGGCTCTCCCAGCGCCTACTTTTAAACCTCCAACGGCGGTATTGACCGACCCCTTCAACTTGTCATTATTCGAGTTCATCGACATTTCCTTTTGGCTTTTGAGAGCCGTTATTTTAAAAAAACGTCATACCAACTTCCTTGAGTAGTTCGGGCGGAACCCTCCCCTTGATAAAAAGCAAGGACCGTGCCCGGGGAAAGAAGAGAAATGGGAACACAAACCATATTTTCGCTGGTAGAAAAGGCCTAATCCGTCGATCTTAAAATTCAATGATTTTGAGGAATCGCGATCCCGATCAAAATGATTTATTGTTTTTATCATTTTGATCATCGCCGATCGGAAGGGATATTCAACCGGTATCCAGCAAATAAACGGACCCGGCCTCGCAAAACTGGCGCAGCCTTGGTGCTTTGTCATTTCAAGGATATTTAAAAAGGTGTCCACGAAGGGGATACTGATTAAAAAGGATTGCAGACGTAGAAAAATCGGCCTATTTGCCCCGGGCCCTTTTTAACTCTTATGACCTGACGCATACCCCCCATAACTTAAATTGGTTAATAGTCGTCTATGGTAAAAATTAGACTTTCTTTAAAACAACCATTTCAATCTTTCTTCGAAATTAAAGGAGAGCATCATGTCAACCGAATCGCAATGCCCGGTCCCGCACGGCGCCATGAAACACAAGTCGGCCGGAGCCCCTTCGAATGCGGACTGGTGGCCTAATCAACTGAACTTGAAGATCTTGCACCAACACTCCCCAACGTCCAACCCCATGGATGGGGATTTCAACTACGCCAAGGAGTTTAAGACCCTCGACCTTGATTCCGTGATCAAGGACCTCAAAAGTTTGATGACGACATCCCAGGATTGGTGGCCCGCGGATTACGGACACTATGGGCCTTTGTTCGTCCGCATGGCGTGGCATAGCGCTGGTACGTACCGTATCGCCGATGGCCGCGGCGGCGCGGGGAGCGGGGCGCAACGATTCGCGCCGCTGAACAGTTGGCCGGATAACGTGAATCTCGACAAGGCGCGCCGGTTGATCTGGCCGATCAAGCAGAAGTACGGTCGGAAACTTTCCTGGGCCGACTTGATGATCCTGGCCGGAACGGTCGCGATGGAGTCGATGGGACTTAAAATATTCGGTTTCGCCGGTGGACGCGAGGACATTTGGGAGCCGGAAGAAGATACCTACTGGGGTCCTGAGAAAAAATGGCTTGCGGACGAGCGCTATACCGGCGAGCGTCAGCTCGAAAGCCCCCTCGGGGCCGTTCAAATGGGCCTGATCTACGTGAATCCCGAAGGGCCCAACGGCAAGCCGGATCCGGCCGCTGCCGCGCGTGATATTCGGGAGACCTTCGCGCGCATGGCGATGAATGACGAGGAGACGGTCGCCCTCATCGCGGGCGGACACACGTTCGGCAAAACCCACGGCGCCGCCGATCCTGCCAAGTATGTCGGTCCCGAACCTGAGGCTGCCCCCATTGAAGAGCAAGGCCTAGGCTGGAAAAACAGCTTTGGCAGCGGCAGGGCCGGCGATACGATCTCCAGCGGATTGGAAGGCGCTTGGACCACCAACCCGGTGAAGTGGGACAACAACTTCCTGGAAAACCTGTACCGTTATGAGTGGGAACTGACGAAGAGCCCTGCCGGCGCCCAACAATGGACCCCCAAGGATAAATCCGCGGCAGGGACCGTGCCGGATGCCCACGACCCGTCGAAAAAACACGCCCCCACCATGTTGACCACGGACCTCGCCTTAAAAGTGGATCCGAGCTACGCGAAGATCTCGAAGCACTTTCTCGATCATCCGCAAGAGTTCACACAGGCCTTCGCCAGGGCCTGGTTCAAGCTCACGCACCGCGACATGGGGCCTATTTCGCGTTATCTGGGCCGGCTCGTTCCTTCCGAACATTTAATTTGGCAGGACCCCATTCCCGAGGTGGATCATGAATTGATCGGGGATCAGGATATCGCTTCCCTTAAGGCCGGGATACTTGCCTCCGGTCTTTCCATCTCCCAACTAGTTACCACGGCCTGGGCTTCTGCCTCAACGTTCCGAGGCAGCGACAAGCGCGGCGGGGCCAATGGCGCGCGCGTTCGCCTCGCGCCGCAAAAAGATTGGGAAGTCAACCAGCCTGCCGAACTGGCGAAGGTCCTTCAGAAGCTGGTGGCGATCCAGAAAGATTTCAATGGCGAGCAGTCCGGTAAAAAGAAGGTCTCGCTGGCTGACCTGATCGTTTTGGGCGGATGTGCGGCCGTCGAGGAAGCCGCGAAGAAGGCCGGGCATGTCGTGAAGGTTCCCTTCTCGCCGGGGCGCATGGACACGTCACAGGAGAATACGGATGTGGATTCGTTCGCCGTTTTAGAGCCGGCCGCTGACGGTTTCCGCAACTACCTTAGGAAGGGAGCCGAGGCGGGGGCTGAGCTGCTGGTTGACCGGGCGAACCTGCTAAGGCTTACCGCTCCCGAGATGACGGTCTTGGTGGGCGGCCTGCGCGTGCTGAACGCAAACTTCGGGCATGCCCAACATGGTGTTTTCACCAAACGGCCCGAAACATTGACCAATGATTTCTTCGTGAATCTCCTCGATATGAATACGAAGTGGCAACAGTCCGCCGCCTCGGAAGGAGTGTTGGAGGGGAGAGACCGGGCGACAGGCGAGCTAAAGTGGACGGGCACTATCGTCGATCTGGTCTTCGGTTCGAACTCCCAGCTCCGAGCCCTCGCGGAGGTCTATGCGTGCAACGACTCGCAGCAGACCTTTGTTCGTGACTTTGTGGCGGCCTGGGACAAGGTGATGAACCTGGACCGTTTCGACCTTGCTTGAGAACCGTGAGAAGTATTCCAAGGTTCACACCGCAAAGCCAAGAGCTGGCCTTTGGCTTTCCTGGTCCAGATGGAAGCTGCGCGGGTCCTAGTTTTTCTTCATAATTGGTTCCATGAATGGTTAATAAAAATCAATAGGAGGAATAAATTGTCCAAGGCGGGGACCATTCACGGACAATCACGGTGGATTCAATTCCGCCAAACGCTCCTGTCCAAATTGCGGTATTGGATGGCCTCCGCGATGTAGGAGGATTTTAGATTTTCCTCGCTGTCCAAGTCCGCGATGGTGCGGGCAACCTTGAGGATCCGGTCGTAAGCCCGCGCGGATAGCCCAAATTTTTCCATGGCGGTTTTTAACAGCGATTGGGATGGTTCGTCCAGATAACAGTATTTTCTCAATTGGGCCGTGGTCATTTGGGCGTTGCAGTGGATTCCCTGGCCCTCAAACCGTTTTTGCTGGATCTCCCTGGCCTTACAAACCCTCTCCCGAATAGCCTCGGAAGTTTCGCTTGATTCTGTTCCGGAAATTTCTTTCCACTTCAGGGAAGGAACTTCGATGTGCAGGTCGATGCGGTCCAAAAGCGGTCCTGAGATTTTGCTCAAGTATTTTGGATCTGGTGGGGCGTACAGGTACATTCACGGGAGGGGGCGGTGTAGTAGCCGCAGAAGCATCCCTGCGTTCCCTTTCTGTAGTGTCACCTTAAACTCAAAAAAACCTCAAAATCCTGCCTATCCCAAGGTACTGGCTACCTTGGGGGATCATATCCGGAAGCGCCGCTTAGACCTGGGACTGTGGCAAAAGGACGTAGCAGCCAGCCTTGGGGTGACCGTATCGGCGGTCACAAACTGGGAGCTGAACCGAGTAACCCCCTATTTCACCTACTTACCTAAGATCATTGCCTTCCTGGAGTATGTCCCGTCGCCGTATGACAAGATTGGGGATACTATCGTGGAAAAGATGAGGCTTTACCGTCTAACGAGAGGTTTGAGCCTAGAGAAGTTCGCAAAACTAGTAGGGGTGGATGAAAGTTCTGTCGCCAAGTGTGAACGAGGGGAGCACGAGCCATCAAAAAAAGTCATTAAAAAGCTCTCGATATTGTCTTAATAATACCTATAAATCCGTGTTCACAAACACCACAAAACTACTGCATGAATATTTTACCCTGCCCCAAATCCGCAATCATCGAACCATTAAATAAAGAGCTACATCGAAATGTTTATTTAGCAAACGAGCTTAACTAAAAAGAATCAAAACGGGAATGTTGTGGATCGTTTTGATAGGTTTCGTTTCGGTTTAGATCAGTGTTTTTAAAACATCTTCCAAAATCCATATTTCCTTCCTCCTGCCAAAGCTTTTCAAGGCAACGGCAATTTTTTTTAAAGGCATGTTACTTGCTTTAAATTCCAATAAGCGATATGGGGTTTACTCCAATGCCACCCATCTTCTGGAATGAAACGGCATGCTTTTTGGCTTTTGACGAAAATACGGTTGAAATAAAGAGGTTGAGCATAAAAACGAGTCCACTTTTTAAACCATTTCAGCTCAAGTCGTTAAAGCTAAAAAATCGTTTTGTCATGGCACCTATGACACGATGCTTCTCTCCTTTTGGAATACCAACGTCTGAAGTCGCGGCCTATTACCGACGCCGCGCCGAAGGGCATGTAGGCCTTATTCTTTCTGAAGGCACTGTGATCGACAGGCCTTCCTCTGCCAACCGCCGGGATGTTCCCCATTTTTATGGGAAGGAATCTTTCGAGGGATGGAAAAAAGTAATCGCCGAAGTTCATGGGGCTGGAGGGGCGATGGGTCCCCAGATTTGGCATGTGGGCGTTGGTCCCCCTTCCAAGTTAACGGATTGGAGACCTGAAATGCCGTTTGAGGGTCCTTCTGGACTTTATGGTCCGGGCCTGTCCAACGGTGTTTCTATGAGCGAAAAGGATGTTCACGACACCATTAAGGCTTTTGGAGAGGCCGCGGCCAACGCCAAACGTTTGGGATTTGATACGGTAGAAATTCATGGTGCCCACGGTTATCTCATCGATGAGTTTTTTTGGGAGGCGACGAACCAACGCCAGGACAGTTATGGTGGGAAAACCCTTGCGCAGCGAAGCCGCTTCGCCTTGGAAGTTGTTCAAGCCGTACGTTCAGCAGTGGGGGAAGATTTTCCGATCCTTATGCGGCTTTCCCAATGGAAGCCATTGGATTACCAATTTAAATTGGCGAAAAATCCAGGGGAGATGGAAGCCTGGCTGGTGCCCCTGGCTTCAGCAGGTGTGGATATCTTTCATTGTTCCCAAAGAAGATTTTGGGACCCGGAGTTCCCGGGGTCCGACCTGAATTTCGCGGGTTGGGCCAAAAA
>CAZUXW010000007.1:21022-82498 GCA_964624625.1 uncultured bacterium | reverse complement strand
CCGGGTTCAAGATTGAGGCGGCTTTCGACGTGGATCCCTCCAAGGTGGGATGGGAGCTGGAAGGCGTGCGGATCTGGGCGACGCCGGCCATCCGGCAGGTGGTACGGGAGAAAAAGATAGAGATCGGAATCATCGCTGTACCCGCCAGCCAGGCGCCCCGGGTGGCGGACGATTTGGTCGACGCCGGCATCCGGGCCATCGTGAATTTCGCCCCCTGCGTCTTGACCGTTCCCAAGTCGGTCCTGGTCCGGGGAGTGGACCTGGCCTCGGAACTGGAACACTTGACCTATTTTCTTGAAAAATCCAATAAAACGGAAAAGTGAGCGAACTTTAGTGAAAATCGTTGTTTCAAAAAGGTAAATTGCGTGATATTTTCTCACATCCCCATTTGTGGGGACCCTTGAAAGGAAGCCGTTCCTTTTTATGAAAAAAGCCGAAAAAACCATCGAAACAAAAACCTTCCAGGGCCTCCGCAAGATGTACCACGTCCTTGCCTCGTCCCTGTTTCCCCTCGTATATCTTTATCCGCCCTTTCACTTCAGCCCGGTTGAAACCCGAAAATGGCTCCTGATCGTTTCCGGTTCTTGTTTCCTTATTTCATTCATCTTGGATTTTCTACGGTTGAGGGATCACCGCTTTAATTCTTGGTTTATGACCCTTTTTTCCGAGTTTATCCGCAGGACTGAAACCAATAAATTCAATGGTTCGACCTTTTTGTGCCTGGCCTTTTTCCTGGTCATTTTCTTCTTTACCCGCAACGTGGCCATCACGGCCATGTTCTTCCTATCCTTGGGAGACGCGGCGGCCGAATTGGGTGGAAAGAATTTCGGACGGTTAAAAATGTTTGGAAAATCCCTGGAAGGAACCACCGCTTTTTTCCTGGTGGCTTTTCTAATCGCCTATATCGTTTTTGAGAATTGGAAGATCGCCCTCATCGGCGCCTTGGTCGGGGCCTTGGTTGAACTTTTGTCCTTTGAATTGGATGACAATTTAACAGTCCCTATTGGTTCGGCCCTGGCCCTTTCCTTAGCCTTAATCCTATTTCATTTCGGCAATCCAATCTCTTCTTTCTAAAATACCTGGAAATTTCCTTTAAAAATCCAATTTTAGGTTGTTTTTAGTTTAACGTTAAAAATTAAACATCATTGGCATAAATAGGTCAGTGAAAACACTATAAAACGGGGCCTTTTAGGTTATTTGTGAACTATTGAGGTGCAGGGACGTCTAAAAGGAAGAAGGGAATCATCAATAAAAGGGCCAAGGTAACCATTTTCCTGATTGGCATAGATGATGCTTTTCTATTCTTCATCAAATGAATATTGGGATCCGGATGACTCAAGGGAGACGGACCCCATTGAGATTGCTGAGCCGCCCGCTTGCCAGCGACGCCTCGGAAACCAAATGAAAGTTGTTGGTACCCAAGAGTGTTGCCCAATGCCTATGGATGCCAGAAAGCGAGGAAGGTCATGGATGAGAACTGCCAAAGAATCAAAAGGTTGTTGGAGCTATATCGGGAAGGTAAGTTGAACGATGAGCAAAAGGCCGACGTGGAATATCATTTGTTGTACTGCCCGGAATGCATATTCCTCTTAACCTTAGTGCCCTCGATGAGCTTGGAATAAACGAGGTTCAAAACCAAATGGTTTTGACTAAGCCCGCCCCCCTCGGGGACGGGCTTTTTTATTGAAACGATAGGCATTCACCGCGAAGCCGCCAAGGGAAGCCCTTTTTTAAAGTAAGCCAAGCCTTTGCCGAGGCTGGTTTAAAACTCGAACAAAATAAATTATTTTCAAATGTTAGAAGGACGCTTTAGTCCATCGCTTTTCACCGGGCCTTGGTGACTTCGTGGGAAAACATTTGTGTTTGTCACGCATTGACATTCCCGCCTAATCTAGGCAATATCCTCGGGACATTTTAAAAATCCGACAGGGTTTCCTGCGCCGTAAGGCGCGGGAAGCCCTTGTTGCGTTTACAGGAAAAGATGACACAGTCCGAAAACAACCTGGAGAGCCCAGCGCTCAAGGGGCCTTTTGCCTTTGACCGGCTGGCTTGGCCGGCGGCGGAAGAGGCGGCCCAGTCGCTTCGAAAGAAAACCCCCCAAACCCTCATTCACGGGGTGCCTGGGTCCGCCAAGGCTTTCCTTTTATCGTGGTTTTTTCAAAATCTGGATGAAAAAAATCCATGGCTGATTTTGACGCCCTCCCGAGAGGAGGCGCTCATCCTTCAGGACGACCTCTTGAGCTGGCTTCCCCAAGTCCCGGTTTTTCTTTGCCCCTCCTGGGAGGTCCTTCCCCAGGACGCCGAGATGCCGGACCCGGAGCTCATCGGGGAAAGACAAAGGACCTTTTACCAGCTTCTTCAGGGCGGGCGTTGCGTCGTCATCGCCCCCCTGATGGGAGCGCTCCAAAGGACCATGACTCCGGAGGAATGGCTGGACCAGGTTTTGATCTTGAAAAAAAACGGGGAAGCGCCAGGCGATTTAAAGCAAAGGCTGGTCGCGCTGGGCTATGAGCCGGTGGCCCAAGTGGTCAAGCAGGGCCAGTTCGCCATGAGGGGCGGTATTTTGGATCTGGCCTCGCCGGGCTCGCCCTCGGGACCGGTCCGGCTGGAATTTTTCGGCGATACGGTGGAAACAGTCAGGCCCTTGGATATCTTAAACCAGAGATCCAGCGGCAATTTGGACGAGGTTTATGTTTTTCCCGCCCACGAAATCGTCCTGAAAGACACGACCCGCTACAACCTCCGGCAGGCCCTCAAAAATAAAGTGAAGGAAACCGAGGGCGGAAGCTCTTCCCGATGGGCGGGGGACGCGCTGGAGCTTTTCAACGCCACTTTCCAATTTCCGGGCTGGGAATGGAACGCGGTGGGAGCCTTGGAAAAAAAAGCCTGCCTCCTGGATTATTTACCCAAGGATTCCAGGATTTTCCTGATGGAGCCCTTGGCCTTTGAGCGCAAGTGGGAGGACTTTCAAGGAGTCCTGGCCGGCTGCGATAAGCAGGCGAGGGAGAATGGAGCGGATCTTTTCGAGTCGGGGGAATTATTTTCCGACATGAAGTTCCTGATAAAGGCCCTCGGGCGGGGCCAGGCCGCGGGTTTGGCCCAGCTCAACCAAGACCTTTTCCAAAAACAACCGGAAGCTTCCCACCCTGTTCCCGGGCGTTCCCTGCCACCTTATTACGGAAAGTTCGCCACCTTTACTTCCGAACTGGGAAAGTGGATTGGGGAAAAATCGAACGTGATCCTTTGGTGCCACAATAAGGGGGAGCGGGAAAGGCTTTCCGAACTTTTGCGGCAGGACGAGATCCAGCCCAAGGAAAACCCCCATCTCTCCATGGTACTGGGCGAAATTGAGCAAAGTTTCGCCTTTGACGACATCCATTTATTGGTGCTCCCGGACCACGATCTGTTCCGGCGTTACCGTGGCGGCAGGCGCCGCCAAAGGGTCCGGGCCGTTGCCGGAGGCAGGCCCCTGGCGTCGCTCAGCGAGATTTCCCTTGGCGATTGGACCGTCCACGTGGATTCGGGCATCTGCCTTTACCGGGGATTGACACCACTCGCCATCGACGGGATCACCCGGGAATATATCCAGCTGGAATTCGCGGACAACGAGAAAATCTACCTTCCCACCGACCAGATCGCCCTCATCCAACGCTATATCGGGAGCGAGGGATCCCCGGTCCTGTCCAAGTTGGGGGGCGAGCAATGGAGCCGGGCCAAATCCAAGGTAAAGCGGGAAGTGGAGGCCATCGCCCGGGAATTGATGGCGCTCTATTCCACCCGGCAGGTGTTAAAGAAGAAGCCTTTCGGCCCCGATACGCCATGGCAAAATGAGTTCGAGGATTCCTTCCTCTATGATTTAACCCCGGGCCAATACAGCTCCATCCGGGACGTCAAGCGGGACATGGAATCGGAGCGCGTCATGGACAGGTTGGTTTGCGGCGACGTGGGTTACGGCAAGACCGAGGTGGCCATGAGGGCGGCGTTCAAGGCGGCCCATGATAAAAGGCAGGTGGCGGTCCTGGTCCCCACCACGATCCTGGCCCAGCAACATTACAACACTTTCCGGGAGCGCATGGCCGAGTACCCGGTGGAAATCCACATGTTGTCCCGCTTCAAGAGCAAGGCCGAAATTAAAAAAAGCCTGGACCTGACGCGGGAAGGGAAGGTGGATATCCTTATTGGGACGCACCGCCTCTTGACCAAGGACGTCAAGTTCGCCAAGCTCGGTCTTTTGATCATCGATGAGGAACACCGTTTCGGAGTCGCCCAAAAGGAAAAATTAAAATCCCTCCGGCACGACGTGGACGTGCTCACCCTGACCGCCACCCCCATCCCGCGAACCCTCCACATGTCCCTGTCCGGAATCCGGGAGATATCGGTGATCGACACGCCCCCCAAAAACCGGCGGTCGGTCCTGGCGCAGGTTTCCCCCCTGGATGACCGCCTGGTGGCGGAGGCCATCCGCCGGGAGATGAGCCGGGAGGGCCAGGTTTTCTACGTCCACAATCATGTGAGGGATATTGAACGGATCGCCGACCGGCTCCACAAGCTGGTGCCGGAGGCCAAGCTGGCGGTCGCCCATGGCCAGCTGACCGAGCACGAGCTGGAATCCGTCATGATGGATTTTGTCGACAAGGAATTCCACGTTTTGGTCTGCACCTCGATCATCGAATCGGGCTTGGATATGCCCAACGTGAACACGCTGATCGTGGAGAGGGCCGACTCGTTCGGACTGGCCCAGCTTTACCAATTGAAAGGCCGGGTCGGCCGCACGGACCGCCAGGCCTACGCCTACTTTTTTTATCCCCGCAACGTCACGCTGCGGGAGTTGGCCCAGAAGCGCCTGGAGGTCCTGCAGGAATTTTCCACCCTGGGTTCGGGCATGCATGTGGCCATGAAGGATATGGAAATCCGCGGGGCTGGAAACGTCCTCGGGGCCCAGCAGCACGGCAACATGGATTCCATCGGCTTCGATCTTTACAGCCGGATGCTCTCCCAGGAAATCGCCCATATGAAAGGCGAGGAAACGGCCGCCGACTTCACGCCCTTGCTTTCACTGGGCGTCACAGCCTATTTCCCCAAGAACTACATCCTCGACGAGACCTTGAAGATCGAGTTTTACCGGCGTCTGGCCGAGGCCGGCGAGGAAGACCAGCTGGTCCAAATTGAGGAAGAATTGAAGGACCGCTTTGGGCCCCTACCCTTGGAGGCCCAAATGCTTTTAAAAGTCGCCTCCTTCCGGCCCAAGGTCAAACGCATGGGCATCCAAAAATTGGAAGCCCAGAATGGATGGGTGAGCCTGCAGTGGCACCAAGATTTGACGCCCTCCGCGGATAAAGTGGCGGGATGGTTTAAGCAATGGCCGCCTTCCCGGATCCGGTTCGCCCCGCAGGACCCCCACTCCGTTTCGTTCCGGGTGATGAAGGGCGACGAGGGGCCTGAGCGCCAGATGGAAGCTGTTCAAAAATTATTGAAAGATTTGAACCCCGGTTAAAGAATTGGATTCCGTCAATTTGCTTCGGAGTTAAGGCTGGAGTTTTCGCCAGCCTGGTTCGACCACGGATGGATGCTTGTTTTGTATTATGGATTTTGCCCTCAAGAAGGAAGCGAGGGGATATCCGTTTTTCAAATCAAAATTAATCAATTCGAGCGGAGTCGGGGACTGCCCATCCACTTTGGCGTAAAAGAGCATCCTCTCCGTTAAACAAGAAACAAGAAAGGGATCCCGCTGCGCCTGGCCCATGAGGGCGCCAAATTTTTCGATCAAGGGCCTTTGGGATTGGCCCGTCCTTACGTCCAACACCGATAACGTGATGGGGTGCAGAAGCGACTCGGTTTCCAACCATGGTTTCATTGCCGGGAGTGTTTGCGAGTCCAGGGAAAGGGTCATGAGGTCCAGGTCCCCAAAGTTCCAGGAAGTATCAACGCCAAGCCTCTGCCACTGGCTTTGAGGCCACCGGTTGCTTAAAAAAGGCCGGTAGCTGGAATTGAGGATGATCGCAGCCCAACGCGGCCGCAGGGAAGAAAAACGGTTGTTCAATGCTGAGTTGTAGGGAAAGGTCGCGATCCTGAAGTTTTGATTGTCCAAAGAGGCGGAGAGCTCCAGGAATATGAGCCCGGGCCCTTCCGCCTTGTATTTTTTTTCAAGTATATCAGTCGCCAAAAAGCATTCTTCCGCTTGCCAGGCGGGGCGGGTCTGTGCTTGGATTTTTTCCAGGTGATAAGCATAAAATATTTTTTGGAGGTGGTGGGCGTCCAGCCCGAGGGAAAGGGCCATCAGGGAAAAAATGATGGAATATCTGGAAAAAAGACTTTTTGAAAAGGCCGAAAGAATGGAATTGAAGCCACAAGCTGTGACCAGGAAGACCAAGGGCAGGATTTGGGAGGTCTTAAATACATCGAAGCCTATGGAGAGATAACCAGGGATCATGCAGAAAAGGATGCCCCATAAAATCCAACGAACCCATGGGGTTATTTTCCCCGCGACCAGCTCCCAAAGGCCCACTAAAAAAAGAGAGCTCAACAAGGGATTGAGCATTCCTCCCCAAACAGGTCGGTAGGGACTATCGCTGTTCCAGCCCCAAAGGATTGCCGCGAAATTGGAAGCGATGTCGGTTAAAAAAACAGGCCAACTCATCCGACCGTGTAACGCGAAAGTGTCTTGTATGTGATCGCCATATTTTTCGAGAAAAACAAAGTAAGTAAAGGGAAGAACGAAAGGGAGTGTCCCGAGGACGAAAAAAATCGCGAGATGAATTTTACCGGCGGATCTGGGGATCAAAAACCAGGAGAAAAAGGCGATGAGAAGGGCCTCGATGGGCCAGGAAATGGTCACCCAAAATCCAAGACCCGTGCACAATCCTAAAATAAAAAATCTCCATTTTAAGGGCAGCGTTGCGGTGGTGGAGGACGCCCACCCAAGGCTGGCTAGGCAGACGGATTCCCAGAAAAGATGCGCGGAACATGAAATGCTGAATTTTCCCAGGTAAAGGGGATAGAAACTGAATGAAAGGAGGATTAAATAAAGAAAGGCGATGGATTCAACGAAAAAACGCCTGACAATCCTGTAAAGAATGACTAAAGCCAGGAAGGAAAAAAATTCTGGAAGAAGCCACATGGAAAAAAGGGAAGGGGTGAAAAGCTTAAAAAACAAAGCTAGACAAAGCCGGTAAAAGGGAGGGGCTTGGGCGGGGGTGTAAAAAAAATTCCAATTCCTTATCGGTTCCAAAGTGAAGAAGGCGTTGAGCCCTTCGTCCGGGACGGGCCAATTATCAAATGGCAAGGCTTGTTGTAAACGAAGGATTCCGGCCGCGACAATTACCGCGATCCAAGCCCAGGGAGGGACCTTGAGGCCGAGGTCCAATTGTAAGCGGTCAATCGCGAAGGCTGTTTTGTCCTGGCGGCGGGCTTCCGCCGATAAAATCCACGGCAAGACAAAAAGAATCAAAGCCAGCCAGAGTTTGGATTGGGTCGCAATAAAGCTCTTGGGGGAATAAGCCAAAAGAAAATTGGCGGCCATGAAAATGAGGAAAAGGTGAACCGAATTGAGGTGAAAGTAAAAGTCCCGTTTTAGAGCTTTTAAGATCATGATTTCGACGCTCCGTTTAAGCGAGCCTGGGAAACCGGCAGAGTGAAATATTATTTAGTATATTGTTCGGGAGCCCCGAAAAGGATGAAATCAAGAGAGATCCTGGCGGTGAAGGGCGACGAGGGACTTGAACTTCGGATGAAGCTGTTTAAAAACTTTTGAGGGATTTAAGCCCATCTTAGTTGGGTTTAAGGGGATCGCGGCGTTAGCCGGTTGGGGGGTCTTGCGGGGGATAAGGTCGCGTGTTACGATACCGCCTTCTTTTGGCGAATTTTCATTAAAATTTAAAGGGAGCCTCTATGTTTTCTCGTTCGAAAAACACGTTGCTTTATTCAGCGGTGGCGGTCTGTTTTTTCATGGCCGGGTTGGCCTGCGATAAATTCGGGAATAAGTCGGGAATCTCCAATGACCAAGTGGTGGCCGTGGTGGGTGATCACCAGATCACTTTCGGGGATTGGATGAAGCAAATGGACCTGCTCCGGGTATTCGCTTCCTCGATTGATCCGGATAATTCCAAGCAGGTGGAAGCGGTCCTGGACAGCCTCATCGACCAACAATTAGTTTTAGATGCTGCCCAAAAAGCCAAGTTCGCCGATCCGGCCTTTGACGAGAACTTGAAGAAAAAGCTCATCGAGGCCGATTTGAAGGTGAAGGAAATCAAGGACAAGCTTGAAAAGGATATCCAAACCGTTCAACGGATGGAAAAGGGGTACCAGGATGCCTATAAAAAAATGCTCTTGGCCCGAGCCTTTGCGGCAAGCCAAGTGGACAAGGTCGAGGTGACCCGCAAGGATTTGAAGGATTCCTATGATCAGTACGCGGCCCAAGCCAAGCAATCTGGTCAAAGCCTCCCTCCCTTTGAAAAGGTGGAGAGCCGTTTGAAACCCAGCGTCCAGGCGGAAAAATTCTTGAAAAACCTCCAAGAGGGAACCAAGGTCGACCGCAAGATGGACGTGATCAATAATTACTTGAAGACGCTTTCGGTTACCCAGCAAATGTTGGGCGACAAGAATGACATTCCTTCCGCGGTTGATGTTAAGGACCCGGCCAAGAAGTAATGGCCGCGGTTGAAGTGGTGATGAGTTGCTCCAATTGAGAATCCATTCATGGGCGGCGGCAGGGGTCCTTCTACTCGGAAGCTTTCTTTCGATCCTTGCCGGCTGCACCTCCCAGCCGATGGTGGACCTGCCGCCAGCCGGGGTACCCCCGGAAAAAACGGTGGTGACGGTCAACGGCGAGCCCCTTTCCCTGGAAGAATTCGATAATGAATTCCGCCTCATGTCCATCCATTACAGCGCCGTGACTGAGGGCGATATGAGGACCATCAAACGGAGGCTTTTTGAGCAGGTCATCAACCGCAGGCTCTTGGTTCAGGAAGCGCGTAAGATTGGGTTGAAGATGACCCAAGAGGAGGTGGATGAGACCTTCCGCGACGCCTTAAAGGATGTGCCGGAAGATTTTTTAACCATCCTCAAAGTGCAGGGCGTCGGCGAGCAGGCTTGGAAGCGGAAATTGCTTCAGGAACGGTTGGCCCGCAAATTGGTGGATTTGGAAGTCAACAACCGGGTAAAGGTCACGCCGGAGGAGGTTGAGGATTATTACTGGTCCCACCTGAACGATTACTGGAAAAGCGAGGGGGTTCGGGTCCGGCACTTGGTGGTGAAGAAGAAAACCGATTTACAAAAAGCCCTGGATGGCTTGAAAAAGGGCGAAGATTTCTCAAGAATAGCCTCTACTTTTTCCTTGGGGCCCGAGAAATCCTCCGGGGGGGATTGGGGCTTCATGGCCCTGGACCGGATTTCCTCGGATTACCGGAAGGCCTTTTCGTCCCTTAAACCGGGGGAGGTTTCCAAGCCCGTGAGGGATGAATTTGGATATCATTTATTTCAACTGGTGGAGTGGCGAGCCCGACGGATGCAGTCCTTCGCCGAAGTGAGAAGCGAGATCAGTGACAGTCTTTTGAAAGAAGAGCAGGATCTGCGTTTCGATCAATGGATGTCGGATTTAAAAAAAAAGGCAACGATTCGAGTGAATCAAGAAATGGCCCCGGTCGTCGGGGTTACCCTGGAGGGGTTACGTGAGGAATAACAATTGGAGGACGGGCTTATCCCTGGTGGCGATGGGAATCATGGCCTGGCTGCCGTCGAACGGGGCCCGGGCGAAAACCGTCGAGGAAATAGCCGTGGTGGTGGATCAGGACGCCTTGACCCTGGGGGAATTGGAAGAATCCGTCCAGGCTTCTTTTCTAGAGCAGGGTATGAAGCCGGCTAAACCCGGAACTCCCGCCTACGAGAACGCCCGAAAAGGCATTGTGGAGGGATTCATCCAGGAAGTGCTTTTAGCCGAGGAGGCGGATCGGGAAAAAATTGAGATCTCGGACGCTGAAATCGACCGGGAAGTGAATAATCAAATCGACAACATGAAAAAGAATTTTTCGACGGAACAGGAATTTAACGACGGGTTGAAAAAAGAGGGAGTGACCCTCGATGACGTGAAACAGGACGCCCATGACAAGATCTTGAGGAGGATGAAGGCGAACCGGGTCCTGAGGACAAAACAACAGGAAGCCCCCGGCGCCACGGTCGTGACCGATGAGGCAGCCCGCGAGTTTTTTATCAGCCATCCCGAGGACTATGAGCAGGTTAAATTCAACATTATCCTCTTTCGGATCCCCCCCAAGGCCAAACCCGGATACGCCAAGGAAGTGGAAAAACAGGCCCAAGGACTCCTGAAGGAGCTGAAGGCGGGAGCCGATTTCGCCGCTTACGCCAAGAAATATTCGGAGGACCAGGGGTCGGCTGAAAAAGGCGGGGCCGTGGGAATGGTTTACCGGGCCGAATTGGAACCCAAATTGGCCAAGGGTATCTTCGCGATCCCTGAGAAGGGCATGGGGATCGTCCAGGCCGAGGAAGGGCTCTATCTCGTGAAAGTCGATTTCAAGGGGAAGGCGGACTATCCCTCGGTGGCGCCGGGAATTAAGGACCACTTACAAAGGGAGAAAAAGGACTCGGGCATAAAGGATTGGCTGGATGGACTGAGGAAAAACGCCGTCATCCTGGTGGATGGAAAAACTCCCCCGAGCTCACCGCCGGTTGAGCCGGCGGGAAAGGGAGTTAACGCGGGGGCCGGAACATCCCCTGCTTTGGATAAGACGCAACCGGTGACCGCTGCGGCGGGAACCGCCGCGCCGGCGGAAGATCTGGACACGGAGCCGGCTCCCAAAAAATCCGATCTTTACCCCAGCTTGTCACCGGCAGGAGGCTGGACCCTGGCCTTGGGCGGGGAAGGTTTTAGCTATGGGAACCAGGATTTGGCGGACATCCATGGCCCGGGAGTCGAAACGAAACAAAACTTTCCCTTTGGGTTCGGGCTGGACGCTGGACTCTACTTCGCGGTGGATCCGACGGTTCAGATTGGATTACTGTTGGAGGGACTCCAAAAAACCGGAGAGACGGTCCTCGACGCCGCGGGCAACACCTATAAGTGGGGTGCCTCGGCCCTGGCGCCCTCTTTGGCCTTGAAACTGATTATTCCCATGGATGAAAGCACGAATTTCATCCTCTCCGGATCCGGCGGCTATTACTTTTTGGTGGGCGGGAACGTGAATATCAACAACGGGCCCGTGGTCCAGAGCGCCGACTTGACCGCCTCCAACTGGGGCGGCAAGGCAGGGGGATCCCTGGAGTTTTTCCTGGATAACAACAAGAACTCGTCTTTGGAATTGGGTGTGGATTACCGCCTGCTCCGCTTCAGCCCCATTTCGACAAACGTCACCCTTTACTCGGTCGCTTTGCCGGCCATTCCCTCGCCCCTCCTCAACAGCGATATGGTCAATAAGGCTGCGATTGATTTTTCAGGAGTCAATGTGGTCTTGGGTTTCCGCTTCTACCTGGATAAGGATTAAAAAGGCGGACGGCGGCGCGAATGCAAAAACATCCCCGGGCTGGGGCCTCTTGAGGGTGGATCTTTACCTCAAGCTCATGGGCATTACTAAAACAAGGATGGCCGCCAAGCGGCTTTGCGACGGGCAAAAGATATTAGTCCGGGGAAAGTTACTGAGGCCCTCCTCCGAGATTTTCGAGTCCGACATCCTGGATCTGTTCCTGCCCCAAAAGGAACTTCGGCTGAAAATCCTTGAAGTTCCGCCTGGAAAATCCGTGGCGAAACGGGACCGTTCCCGGTACATGGCCCTGGAAATCGTCAGGGAATGGTAATAATCCCCGGGTGAATCAGGTGAAAATTTCCTGGCCGCCTGGTCCATTCGCTAGAATGGCCCCATGAACACCGGTCAGGACAAAATCCGACAACGAATTCCCCTTTTTGTTTTTTTCATCGGCTATCTTCTTTTTTCACTGGGTACTTACCGCGACTACGGCTGCACTTGGGATGAACAGGACGTCTATCAAGGCGGCGCGGAACTTTTCCAATATGTCGTTCGTGGCGTTCAGCCGGCTTACCTCGACCCGGAACACAGCTATCCCTATGCCGGGTTTTTGGCGCTTATAACCTCCCCGGCGAACTATGAGTTTTTACACCTTCTCAACCTTCTTTTCGCGGTTTCGTTGTTTTGGGTTTTGTTCGAGGTCCTGCTGGCTCAAGATGGGAAGCCCTGGCTCGCGCTGGTTGGTCCGGTCTTCCTCTTTTTAACCCCTTCCTTTTCCGGAAGCATTCCCGCCAATCCCAAGGATATTCCCTTTGCGATTTTTTATTTTTTGAGCTTGGCGGCCATTTACTGGTTTGAGCAAAAGCTCCCGGATTTCAAGGTGCGGTGGGCGATCCTCGGAATTTTATTCGCTTTTGCCATTAGTTCCCGCATTGTGGGTTTTACCTTGTTTCCGGTTTTGATTTTGTTCGACGCCTACTTGTTCTGGTGGAAGGGCGGAAAAAAGAAACGATACGAAACCAAGGACTGGTTATGGAAAAAATCCAAGGAGTGGTTGGGTGTTGGGGTGACTTCCCAAATCCTTTGCATGGTTTTGTGGCCCTACCTGGGGGAGCGTTATTTCCAACACTTAATGAACGTGTTTTGGCTGAGCGCCCATTTCCCGCCAAAGTTCGCCTTCCTATTCATGGGAGGCCTTTCCGATTCCTTGTCTTATTCCTGGATTTATCTGCCGGTTTGGATCCTCGTCAGCACGCCTTTCTTTGTTTTGGCCTTTTTCCTTATCTCGCTTTGGAGGGCCCCATGGTTCCTGGCTAACCAGCTTTACGTTTTGCTCGGGATCGCTTTAGGGTTGAACCTGGTTATTTATTTCGGCCTCCATCCCGCTATTTATGATGGACTTCGTCATTACTTGTTTCTGATGCCCATCCTTTCGGCTTTGTCAGCCTTGGCTTTTATTGATTTTTTCGGAAAAGGATTAAAGTCCATTACCCGAAAAGCGGCTGGCGCATTAGTTTTGCTGGGGGCTGGGTTAACGGCGTCCCAAATGATTCAGCTTCATCCCTATGAATATGTCTATTTCAACGAGGCTGTAGGGGGCTTCCGGGGTGCCTATGGGCGTTATGAGACGGATTATTGGGTGGCCAGCATGAAGGAAGCGGTCCTTTGGTTGAAAGCCAACGAGATCAAGGACCCGAACAAAAGGTATAAAATCTTCGCCGATGGGAAGCCTTTCCAGTCCCAGGCCTATTTCGCCCCCAATATGGAGGCTGTTTCTTCCCCCAAGGACGCGGACTATTCCATCGTGATGACGAGGGCTGGAATCAAGCCGAGTCCGGAGGACCAGCCCAAAATCATCCATCGGGTTGAAAGGGAAGGCGCGCCCCTCAGTTTTGTTTTACGGCTCCGATGATGGCCCGGATTCCGCAAGAATCGGGTGGAGGGTCTATTGAATCGTCCCTATAGTTCCCCCTGATTCAAACTCCGTGAGGTGATCCTTGCCGAACCATGACTATGAAAGGGTTGAAACAGCCATTCGTTTCCTCGAGAAACACGTTCAGGACCAGCCCTCGTTGGAAGAGGTCGCCCGATCCGTCCATTTAAGCTTGTTCCATTTTCAAAAGATTTTTCGGCGTTGGGCGGGGGTCAGCCCCAAGGGATTTTTAAAATGTTTGACCATCGCCAACGCCAAGCAACGACTGGCCGAATCCCGAAGCCTTTTGGACACGGCTTATGATTCCGGCATGTCCGGCCCGGGCCGGCTGCATGATCTGTTTGTTTCGGTGGAAGCCATGACGCCAGGGGAATATAAAAAAGGAGGCGAGGGAATCAGGATTCAATATGGAATCCACCCCTCCCCTTTCGGAAAGACCCTGGTTGCCTTGACCCCCCGCGGACTTTGCGGACTCTCGTTTCTCCGGGATGACTCGGATCGGGCGCCCTTGAGGGAATTAAGGAGCCGCTGGCCCAAGGCGGATTTCGATGCGGCCCCCCCGAAAACCGCCCGAGTGGTTGACCTGATCTTTAACCCGCGGCCTTCCTCCCGAAAAAAAATACCCCTTTGGTTGAAAGGGACGCCTTTTCAATTGAAAGTTTGGGAAGCGCTGTTGCGCATACCCGAAGGATCGGTGGCGGCCTATAAAACCTTGGCGGAAATGGCGGGCCATCCCAAAGCGGTCCGGGCGATCGGAACGGCGGTGGGTCAAAACCCTGTCGCCTACCTTATCCCGTGCCATCGGGTGATCCGGGAAACGGGAGTCCTGGGGGATTACCGCTGGGGTTCCGCCCGAAAGAAAGCCATGTTGGTTTGGGAGGATAAAAAAGGATAGGGCAAAATTTACCACGAAGGTCACGAAGCGCGCCAAGATTAGAATGGGAATTTTTTGAAGATAAAAAATATTATGCTTCGTGAACTTGGTGGCTTCGGTGGTGAAAAAACCGAAGGTTGGTTTTAGCTTAAAATCTCCATAAATTCTCCCAAAGAATCGACCAGCCAGTCGGGATCGGCTGCGTTGAGAATTTCTTTTTCCCCATAGCCATGGGAGACGACCCCTACCAGCATTTTCGCCCCGCGGGCCGCCTCAATATCCACGACCGAGTCGCCGATCATCACGCCTTCCTGGGGTTGGACTTCCATTCTCCGAAGGGCGGTCAAAAGGGGCTCGGGATGGGGCTTTCGATTCACGGTGGCCTCGGGTCCGAAGGCGACCTCGAAAAAATCCCACAGGTCCAATTTTTTCAGGATTAAATCGGTAAATTCCTGGGGCTTGTTGGAGACGATTCCCATCTTGACCCGCCGATTTTTTAAGCCATCCAAGAGCTCAAAGGCGCCGGGATAAGAGCGGGTAAAGTCGACACAATGCTCGCGGTAGTGGTTTTTAAAAACCGCGTGGGCTTCCATTAAACGCCCGGGATCCTTTGAGCCCACCGCCTTTTCCAACAGATTCATGATCCCCAGCCCCACGAAGGTTCCAATGGTTTCCTCGGGCAAGGGTGAAAAGCCGAAATGAACCCTGGTAGCGTTGGCGGAGGCGGCGATATCCCGACGGGAATCAATCAGCGTCCCGTCCAGGTCGAAAAGAACGGCTTTCAATGGAATGTCCGAGCCTTTACATCTCAAACTGTTCTCCCTTTAGTTTTCTTCGGCTGACCAATGGTACGTGTTTGACAGGATTTTTCAAAGTACTTAGAATGCTTTCACTTTCCGCCTCGACAGGAAAAACGCCATGAAAAAAACCACCTTGCCTCTTCCCCTCGGGTTCCGAGCTTCCGGCGTTCACGCCGGATTGAAAGCAAATGGAAAATTGGACATGGGTTTCCTCTATTCCGCCCGGCCGGCGGTTTGGGCCGGCATGGTGACAAAAAACGCATTGAGATCCGCCCCCGCCCGTCGTACGGAAAAGCTCCTCAAAGGCCGCAAGCCCCTCAGGGCCGTTGTCGTCAACACGAAATACGCGAACGATCTCACGGGCCGCCAGGGATATAAAGACGTCGAGGATACGGCGGTTTGGGCCGCCCAGCTATTAAAACTATCGCCTTGGGAAGTGTTGGTTCACTCCACGGGAGTCATCGGCGTGCCAGTGCCTCGTCCGAAGATCAAAAAGGGCGTGCGGATGGGGGTGCTATCCTTGTCCTCCCTAGGCGGGGAGAATTTCTCCCATGCGATTTTAACGACGGATTTAACCACCAAGACCAGCGCCAGGCCCCTGGCCTCGGGGGGCAGGCCGGCTTGGCTGATGGGATTCGCCAAGGGCTCGGGGATGATCCACCCCAATCTTGCCACCATGCTGGTTTATCTTTTGACCGACGCAACTCTTTCACGGGATCTCTTGGGGAGGGCCCTTCGGGAAGCGGTTGAGACTTCCTTTAACCGGATCACGGTGGACGGCGACACCTCGCCCAGCGACTCCGTGGTCCTGCTGGCCAACGGAGCGGCAGGCGCAAAGCCCATCATCCGGCCCGGGTCGGACTACCGTGCTTTCGTCCAAGCCTTAAAAGCGGTGTGCCTGGATTTGGCTCAAGATGTTATTCGGGACGGTGAAGGCGCCACCAAGTTTGTGACGGTCACCGTTCAAGGCGCCAAGAAGGAATCCGAGGCTCTTTTAGCGGCCAAGGCCGTCGCTCATTCTCCCTTGGTCAAGACCGCGATTTTTGGGGCTGATCCCAACTGGGGCCGTATCCTGACGGCAGTCGGCTACTCGGGCGCCTCGGTGGATGAGTTTAAAGTGAAGGTTTCCATCGGAGGCTACGCCCTGTATGACGGCGCCCCCAAGAGGGGCTGGTCGAGGGAGAAGCTCAAAAAAATCCTCTCCCAAAAAAACGTGGAGATTGTCGTGGATTTGAGACTGGGAAAGGGAAAAACCACCGTTTACACCTGTGACTTGACGGATGGTTACATCGACATCAATGGCCGCTACACCACCTAAAAAAAATAATGCCGCTGGTCCGGAAACCCTGAAGAGTCTGGGGGAATTCGGATTCATTGATAAGCTTCGCGAATCCCTGAAATCCAATAATCCCTCGGTGAAACTGGGCATCGGCGACGACGCGGCTATTTTCAAGCCAACCGCCGGGCATGAACTGGTTTTTACCACCGATATGCTGGTGGAAAAAAAGCATTTTGATTTTGAGCTCATCACGCCCTGGCAGCTGGGCGCCAAGACCATGGCGGTCAACTTGAGCGATTGCGCGGCCATGGGAGCCAAGCCGACGGTAGCGGTGGTGTCCCTGGGAGTGCCGAAGGATTTTCCCGTCGCGAGCCTGGAAGCTTTTTATGACGGCATGAAGAGTTGGGGGGAGTCCTTCGGGGCCCAGATCGTGGGCGGCGACACGGTAGGCAGCGACCAATTTGTGGTGAACATCGCCCTCATCGGCGAGGTGGAGGCGGGACGGGCCTTGCGCCGGAGCGGCGCCAAGGCCGGCGACGCCTTGTTTGTCACGGGAACCCTTGGCGATTCGGCGGCGGGCCTGCATGCCTTGCGAAATCCGTCGGATAGGGGAAAAGAGACAGCTCCCCTCTTGATCCAGAGACATTTAACGCCGGTGCCGCGGTTTAACACAGGCCGGGTCCTTTCCACCAAACGATTGGCGACCTCCGCCATAGATATATCGGACGGCCTTTCCAGCGAGATCCACCACCTTTGCGAGGAATCGGGGGTCGGGGCTGAAATCCATGAGGAGGGGATCCCTTTTTCCGCTTCACTCGTCCATTATTGCGGCGAGAACCACTTGGATCCCTTGAAATTCGCCTTGAGCGGTGGTGAAGATTACGAACTTTTGTTTACCGTGCCCCTTTCTAAAATTTCGGAAGTAGTCCGGACGCTGGAAGGCCAAACGGGGGTTGCCGTGAAGGCCATCGGCCGGATGGTCCCTAAGGCGAAGGGCGTTACCCTCATCAGCCGCCAGGGCCAACGAACCAATCTGGAAGCCAAGGGTTTCGATCACTTCGGAAAAAAATAAAGGCTTTTTACCACGGAGTACACAGAGTTACACGGAGTAAGGCTTTTTTAATGAATCTTCATGTCATACTCTGTGTAACCCTGTTCACTCTATGGTTCAAAAATGTAAAAGGATTTGCTTTTGTTAAAAACCAGCTTCACCTGTGATACACCGGAGCTTACCTACCAACTGGGACTGATGATCGGTGAAAGGGCCAAGCCGGGAGAAATTTGGAACCTGGAAGGCCCCCTGGGCGGGGGGAAAACCCAATTTGTCAAGGGACTGGCCAAGGGCCTGGGTTATGAGGGGCAAGTCACCTCCCCCACCTTCGCTTTGCAGCACATTTATGAGGGAAGGCTCCCCCTTTACCACTTTGACTGGTACAGGCTGGAAAAACCCAAGGAAGTGGAAGACTTGGGCTGGTTCGATTGGATTGGGAAAGGGGGCGTGGTGGCGGTTGAGTGGGGCGACAAGTTCCCCAAGCTTTTTCCGCCGACCCTTTTGAAGTTAAGCTTTGAAATTCTTTCCGAGGAAGCGCGGCGGTTGTCGGTGGAAGCGTCCCACCCGGAGAGCATCCCGCAAGTGGAGGAACTCATCCGATGCTGGCCGCCATAGAGGTTTCCACCCGAATCTCAAGCGTCGCGCTCCTGGACTTGGTCACCGGCGAGGAGCTTGCCGAGTTCGCTTTGGCCCCCGAATGGGAAAGCTCAGTGACCTTGATTCCCACCTTGGATATGTTATTAAAACAAATGGACAGATCCGTCCAGGACCTAGCGGCAGTCGCGGTTTCCCTGGGTCCCGGCAGTTTCACGGGGATCCGGGTGGGGATCGCGACGGCGGAGGGCCTTTGCCTGCCGTCGAACCTTCTTGCTTACGGTATCTCCACTCTCGAGGGATTGGCCGAGAATTTACGAGGGGCCGAAATGCAGGGAAATGCCCTTTGTCTGATTGATGCCCAAAGGGGCCAATGCTTCGTCGGGCAATATGAGATCGGAAAAGAGGATGTCAAGGAATTGGCCCCGCCCCAAATTTTAGCCGTGGAGCAGTTTTACCAGCTTCTCCGGGGAAAAACCTGGATCGTGGGGCCGGGGGCCTTGAAATACGAGAAGGACATCCGTGAAAGCCTTGGCCTGATGGGAATGTTCGCTTTTAACTCCCTCCACCAACCCAAAGCCATGAGCGTCGCCCGTTTGGCCTATCGGGAATGGCAAAGGGGCCTGCGCCCGGGTCTTCAAGATTTGAAGCCCCTTTATTTGCGTCCGCCCGCCGTGGATGAAAAGAAACCATAATCCCGAACTGCATAAAGTTTAAAATAAACAATGATTTTTAAAAAAGGGTTTTTTTACTTCGTGATCTTTGTGACCTTCGTGGTGCGAAAGGCCTTTGGATGAAATTCCGCCCTATGTTGGAAGTGGATCTGGATCAAGTGGTGGAGATCGAGAAAGCCTCCATGCCCTCGCCCTGGTCCAGGGAATTATTCGAGGCGGAACTCAAACGCGATCAAGCCCGCTATTTCGTGGCGGAAGAAGAGGGTAAAGTGGCGGGCTATATGGGCTATTGGGAAGCCCCGCAGGAAGCCCATATCATTAATCTGGCGATTGGTCCGGATTTCCGCCAAAGAGGGATTGGGCAAAAAATGATGGAGTATTGTCTGGTGTTTGCCGGGAAAAAGGGCGCGAGGCTCGCGACCTTGGAGGTCCGTGAAAGCAACGAGGCCGCCAGGCGGATGTATGAAAAGTGCGGGTTCCGGTTTGTCGCCATCCGGAAAAAGTATTATAGCGATAATCAGGAAGACGCTATCGTGATGCTGAAGGACATGTAGAATGTGTCCTTAAGGTTTTTTTCCAGGCGGTTGATCCCCGGATTGGGGCGGGCCCCCCTGGAACATCGAATCCCCAACAAAAAGCCCTTTCTCCCTTATCCATTTATTTTCTGAATAAATTCCTCTTCCGAATCAAAATGTTAAAATACCGGCTTCATTTCTCCGCCAAGGAATTAAATGCTCCGACCTTTTCAAACTTTTTTTTCGTCCTTTTTTGGCCTGACCGGGGCGGGCTATGAATATTTCCTGAAGAAACCCCTTTTCCACCTGGGCCGCCATGGAAGGGAAGTGGGCGGGATGTTCCTGGGGCTTCCCCGCCGCCAGGCAGTGGCGGTCTATGGCGGACTCTTGTGGGTAATACCGATCGCCATGGCGTCCCAATTCGAAAGCCTCTATATGGTCCGGTTGGGCCTCACCGAGACCGAACTGGGGGTCACGAAGGCCGTGATGAACTTGGTGGCGTTGGCCGGTTTTTTCGTGGGCGGTTATGTGGCGGATTTTTGGGGCCGCAAAAGGGCCATTGTCCTTTTTGACGCCTTTAGCTGGGGCGGTTACTGCCTTTCGATGGCCTTCGCCTCGGGCAAGGGTTGGTGCGTCTCGGCCCTCTTTTTTACCGCGATGGTCTCCGCTTCGGTGCCGGCCTATTTGGGACTCCTTTCGGAGGCCATCTCCAACCGAAAAAGGACCGTGGTTTTTACCGTGCTGCAGATCGTCAACCAGGCGCCTTTCGCGCTTTTCCTTCCGCTCTTGGGCGGCCTTTGGGTGGCCCATAGCGGTTTTATTCCGGCAAACCAGCAGATGTACCGGCTCTTCGGCGCCTTGGTGGCGGTGGGTGTCTTTTGCCGGTGGAAATTTCTGCCCAAATCCCAGGTTTACGAGAAGCCTCCCTCGTCCTGGCTTCACGCCCTCCGGGACGGGTTTGGACAGTACCGTTCGTCGCTCGAGAAGTTTTTCAAAAAACCCGCCGCCGGGCCCCTGCTTTTATCCAAGTTTTTGGATGAATGGAGCATTTATTTATGGAGCGGCACCTACGCTTCCCTTTATTACGTCGAGCGCATGGGGATCAAGGATTCCAACTTGTCCGTCATTCAGCAGGGATCCACCTACGTTGGAATCCTCGTCCTATTTATTTTGATCCCCAACCTCACCCCGCGTTTTATGGCGCGAATCCTGGGGCTGGATCAATTGCTGGCCTTGGCCTCCCTCCTGGTGCTCCTGTTCGTGGGGCCTGGCGGGCCCAACCCCTTGATCGTCTGCCTCTTTTCGGCCGGCATGGGGGCTTTGGGGAATTCCCTTTATAACTCCATCAATGTCTCGACCCTAATGAACCTCCTGGAAGAAAAGGAAAGATCCAAGGTCGTGGCGGCCTCCTACGCGCTGATTAAGATCGGGCTGGTGACGACCTCCTTGGGGGCGTTTCTTTACGGCAAGGTTTCGCCCGAGTCGCTTCTCTGGTTTCTGGCAGCGATCCGGATCGTGGGTTTTTTCCTCTTAAGGCGCGTCTCGGTGATCTTGGGGACGAAAGAAGGAAGAAAATAATGGCACAGGGATATCTCTACGCCTTCGGCGCTTTCGCGCTTATCGGCAGTTATATGGTGCCGGCCCGTTTCGCTAAAGCGAAAGGCATGGATTTTCTTCCTTTTATGGCCTTGGGCCTTTTGACATTGGAATTGGGGATGGTTCCACAATTAAAAATTCTTTTGAACCATCCTCTTTGGCTGGGCTGCACCTTATTCTCCGGACTTCTTTGGATCACGGGTCAGGGCTTGGCGAACGCGGCTCTAGAAGAGATCAGTCTGGCGAAGGCTTCGGTATGCTTCAATGTCAATTCCTTCTTTAATATTGCCATGGGGCTCATGGTTTTTCATGAGGCCTCAGGGCTCCGGGCCTATCTGGCGCTGTTGGCGGGAGGAATATTCTTGTTCCTCGGGGCTTGGATTGTCGCGAAAGTGTCGGCGGTTTCCTCCAGGGAAAGAAATTTAGGCAAAGGGGCGGCCCTGAGCCTCCTGGCTGGATTTTTTTGGGGAGTTTATTTCGTCCCGATCCAAGCCCTTCAAACCGGGCCAAACGGTGTTTCCCTCGGGTCGGCCGCGGTCAGCGGCATGATTTTAGGCGGAGCCATTCCGGCCTTAGTATGGGGACTTTGGAAAACCCGGAAAAACTGGACTGGAAATAACTTGGGATTGGGATTCCTAACGGCTCTTTTGTGGTTCGGCGGCACCTTGTTTTTTTTAAGGGCCAATCAATCCTTGGGACTTTCAAGGGCCGTTCCAATCGTTAATTCCAATGTACTCGTCTACGCTGGCTGGTCCCTTTTTTTCAAGGAGTTACCCTGGGCCCAGTGGCCCAGGATTTTGGGGGGAGCGGGAGTGGTTGTGCTGGGCGTGGCGCTGATGGCCCTTTCAAAATAAAGCCTTCATTGATTACCGCTTGAAACTTTTTGCTTAAATCCACATAATCTCCTTCTTATGAAACCTCAAAATAACATCGCGCTGAAGGAATGGGCTGTCGTCTGTAAGGGCTTGGAGGAAGGTAAGCAAACCATTCTCCTTAAAAAAGGCGGCATTCAAGAAGAAGGCGGGGAGTTCAAACCCGACCATTCGGAATTTTTTCTTTATCCCACCTTTGAGCATGAGTCGATCAAGGATATCAAACCGGATTGGGGCCCCCGGCTGGCCGCGATCGAAAAGGAAAACAAGGACCCCAAGCGGGTTCATTTCCGGTTATACGCCATCGCCGAAAGGATCGAAAAAGTCACGGATTGGGAGGCTTGCAAAAAACTGGTGCCTTTCACAGTGATGAGCGAGTCCGCCATTGAGAAGCGGTTTAACTACGGGGATTGGCAAGGCCTCTATGTTTTTATTGTCCGGGTCTTTTCCTTGCCGGTGCCGCTGGAGCTGCCCATCAAGCCTTCCTACGAGGGTTGTAAATCCTGGGTGCCGTTGGAAACCTCCATGTTTACCGCGGGATCCTTCGCGGTTCTGCCGGAGGAAGCCTGGCCCTATACCCGCGATAAAATTTCGAAGGTCATCCACTCCGCTTAAACCTGAAGGCCTATTCCAATACGAGACCGGGAAGGCCCTCGGAAGCTCCTTCTTAAAATACCCTTGTATGATTCGATTTGTTCGTGGCTAAGGTCCTCGCGCGGGGAGCTGGTTCTTTTTTTTGATTTTCTCGTTTCCGCCGGTTTTTCGATTTATAGTATTCTGATGAAACTTCAACCGGCGGTAGCGGGATCTTTTTATCCCGGCGATCGAAAAAAACTCCAGGCCGTCCTGGATACTTTTGAGGCGGACAATAGGGTCGCGCTGCCGAAGGGCGAGGCGGTGGGGTTGCTTTTGCCCCACGCCGGTTATGCCTATTCGGGCGCCGTGGCGGCCTTGGGTTACAGGTCCCTGACGGCTTCGGTCGGGACCGTTCTCCTGCTGGGCCCCAGCCACTTTATGCCATTCAAGGGAGTCTCGATTTTTGCCGGGGATTCGGTGGTAACCCCCCTGGGGGAAATTCAGGTGGACCGGGAAGCCTGCGAATTGCTCATGGAGTCCGACGACCATATCGCCGAAATCCCCCCCGCCTTCGCCAGGGAACATTCGGTGGAGGTGCACTTTCCGTTGGTGTACCGGTTCCTGCCCGGGGCCAAGGTGGTGCCCATGGTCATGGGCCAGGGAATGGAACAGTCGGTCAAGCCCCTTCGGCTGGCGCTTCAGGCCCTCTGGAAGAAAAAGAAATTCCTCCTGGTCGCCTCTTCCGATCTTTCCCATTATCCCGGATATGACACGGCGAAAAAAGCCGATGGGGAATTTTTAGCCGCCCTTTTGAGCGGCGACGGCAGTGAAGTGGAGGCCGTGGACGAGAAAATCATGGCCAGGGGCTACCCGGATTATTACTGCACCCATTGCGGCAAGGAACCGTTGGCGGCTCTGTTGAACTTTACCGGGGACATCGGGGCGGATAAGACAAAACTTCTGGCCTATCGAAACTCAGGGGATGTCACGGGAGACCATTCCAGGGTAGTGGGATACGCAGCGGTGGCGTTCTGCAAGTAACGGCTTGAGCCAAAGAATCACGCGGGGTAAGTCCGTTTTTTTCAGATTGTCGTCTTTTGAAATTATGGTCAAGGCCGCGCTCGGTTAACACCGCGCATTCTGTGGTGAAAAGAGGTTGGATTGAATCCTTTGGAAATGGTCTCGGAAGAGGACCAAAAGCTGCTTTTGCAATTGGCCCGAAATTCGATTCAAATCACCATTCAAAAGGGAAGGAAGCCCCCGGCCGTGGAATCCCTTTCCGCTCTTTTACGGGAAAAAAGAGGCGTTTTTGTCACCCTTTGGATGGAGGATCTCCGGGGCTGCATTGGTTTTCCCTATCCCATTAAACCCTTGGTGGAAGCCGTTCAAGAGGCCGCTGTCAGCGCCGCCTTGCAGGATCCCCGCTTTCCCCCCGTCCGCTTGGAAGAACTTTCCCGCATTGAAATCGAGATATCCGTTTTGACCCAACCTAAACCAATCCAGCCGGATCAAATTAGGGTTGGAGTTCACGGACTAATCGTCAGCCAGGGAAACCGCTCGGGCCTATTGCTTCCGCAGGTCGCGATCGATTACGGATGGGACGCGGAGACATTTCTGTCCCAAACCTGCGTCAAAGCGGGTCTTCCAAGCGAAGCGTGGAAAGGAAAGTCCAACCTTTTCGGCTTCGAGGCCCAAATTTTTAGCGAATCCGACCTCAAGAAAAAAACAAGATCCTGAATTTACCCCCGGCGCCCGCATTGCAAGCATTGAAGATCGGGCTTATAATGGCCTTGTTCCAATGTCTCGCGCCTCGTTGAATCGAACGGTCGGCTGATCCCTGCCCTTGTAAAATCGGTGGATTCTTCTCATGATGCTTAGAAATAGACGATAGTCACCAAATGCTTATGGAGCCTCACCCATGATCGAAATGAAAGTACGCGGTATCGCCGTTGACCCCAACCTAAAAACGCCCGCGGTTATTTTGACCGATGAGGACGAAAAGCGTTATTTGCCTATTTGGATCGGCGTGGCGGAGGCGACAGCCATCTTTATCCAGCTCAATGAGCAGGTGATCGCCCGCCCCATGACCCATGACCTGTTGAAGAACGTCATCGACACCCTTGGGGCCAAAGTCACGAAAGTGCTGGTGAACGACATCAACCAAAATACTTTTTTCGCGAGGATATTCCTGGAAGTCGCCGATTCCCCCGAAAAGTTCGAGATTGACGCAAGGCCCTCGGACGCCATCGCCCTGGCCCTCAGGACCAACTCGCCGATTTTTGTGGCGGAAAAAGTCGTGATCAACGCGACGATTCAGGACAAGGAGAAATACAAGGAGGAAATGAGCGAATTCAAAAAATTCCTTGAAAACCTGACTCCGACTGATTTTAAGGATCTACCAGGTTCGGCCCACGAGCAGTAGGATTCGCGGAACGGTCCTTCAAAGGAGCGATGGTGGCGGCCCCGAATGTTTCCCCCAGCCGGCTGGCGTTAACGGAAAAGCATTACGTGCTTTTATTTCACACGACCCATGAAACCATGCACGCCGAATCCGTGCTCAAGGAGCACCGGACCAGGTTTAAGCTGATCCCCCGGCCGAGGGACATTCAGGATGACTGCGGTTTGGGTTTGGTGATCGTGAAAGAAGACCGACCCCGGGTCGAGGGCCTCCTGACTCCCGAGGACATCTATATCAAGGCGGCTTTTCATATCGAAAAGGATGGACAATGGACAAGGGAAAATTATCCGCCGGCGCCGATCTCCTACGACTCTCAACCTTAGGCCTCAATTTTGTCCTCTGCACCTTCGCCGGGTTTGGATTGGGCCTGCTGCTTCATAAATATCTTCATTGGGGAGAATGGGTGATCATGGTCGGTTTCCTGTTCGGGGTCGCGGCCAGTTACGTGATCCTTTTCGAGGATTTAAAGTCCCTCGGGGGCCCGAAAAAGCCGCCCCCCGGATGACACCTCCCGGTTTTTACAAAGGCCAAAAAAAAAATCCCGCTTCCGCTGAAAAAACCGATTGGATCCCTTGGGTTCCGCTCGGGACCCTGGTCAGCGGATTATCCGGTTCCTGGCTGGCCTTCCATTTCGGCCAAAAGGATTTATCTTTTGGATTGGGTTGGGGCAGTCTGTTCAATGTGCTGAACTTTTACAGCTTAAAAATCCTGACCGAAAAAGTTTTAACCCGCGGGGAAGTGGAAGGCCGTAAGTTTTTTTGGTTTTTGAACATGATTCGTTGGATGGTGATGGCTTTTGCCTGTTGGTGGTTTCTTTCAGTTTCACCCCTTTGCCTCGCCGGGGCGGGAGCCGGTTATTTTTGGTTCTTGCTGATTTTGGGTTGGGCCGGTTGGCGTTCGGATCCTTTGGGGAAGAAAATAAACGGTAAGTAAAATTTGGAGGAAGGGTTGACCTCCCCAGGGGAAAACATTAAACTACCCCCCGTTTTCAAAGTTTTTCGTTAAAGCGCTTCTTTTCGACTACCTTTCCTCATCTTTCAACGCCCCATTATTTTCTTTTCAAGGAAGGTTTTTCAATGGTGACGATGGAGACGGCTGAAAGCCCGATTTTTATTCCCTTTGGTTTCTTCGGGTTTGAAAACGCCATCAATACCTTAACCGTGTCCTGGTTCGTCACGCTTTTATTGATGACTCTTCTCTTTTTATCGACCCGCCGGATGAAGGCCGTCCCGAAGGGCATCCAAAATTTCTTTGAACTGATCGTGGAGTTTGTCCAGGATATGGCCGAGCCCCTCGTCGGGCGCCATGCGCCGTTCTTTTTTCCCCTCTTTTTTTATCTTTTTATTTTCATCCTTTTTTCCAACCTGATGGGACTGATCCCCGGCATGGTTTCGCCCACGAGCCGGGTGGATATGAACCTGGGAATGGCCGCCGTCGTTTTTCTTTCCACCCATTTTTGGGGAATCAAGGAAAAGGGCTGGGCCGGCCACTTTTCCCATTTTCTTCCCCCCGCCATCGAAATGGATCCCAATGCCGGCTTGGGTATGAGGATCATGATGAGGGGCGTCATCGCCCTGCTTTGGATCATGATGCCGCCCATCCATTTAGTGGGGGAGTTTGTCAAGCCGGCCTCCCTGACCTTGAGGTTGTTTGGGAACATGATGGGGAAGGAAAAAATCCTGGGCGTCTCGATCCTCCTCATCGGGGCCTTCTGGGGGGACAGCCTGATATCCAAAATTTTCGCATTTACCCCGGGCATTCTGCGGATTCTCATCACCATCCTGGGCGTGTTTGTTTCCTTTATCCAAGCTTTTGTTTTCATGTTCCTGGCGATGGTTTATATCGGCGGCGCGTTGGAGGAGCATGAGGGGCAGACGGAAGGGGCCCACTGATTGTCGACGTTCCCGCGCTAGCGGGATTCCTTGAGGCTTGCCCCCGCTTGACCTTGAGGATTCGTGAAAACATTTTTAAGGAGTCGAGGATGAGAAAGAATTTGATGTTGACGGCGATGATGTTGTTGTTCGCGGTGGTGGCCAGCGCGGCTTGGGCTGACGGCGCCGTGGCGTCCAAGGCCGCTGATGGAAGCGTTTGGTTTTTCGGGCTGACCTGCCTGGGTGCCGGTTTAGCCATTGGCCTGGGAACCGTTGGGACCGGCATCGGAATGGGAAACACGGTGGGGAAGGCCCTGGAAGCCATGGCCCGACAACCTGAAATGATGGGAACCATCCGGGCCACCATGTTCATCGGTATCGCGATGATCGAGTCCTTGGCGATTTACGCCCTGGCCATCGTGTTTCTTTTGCTTTATTCCAACCCTTTCAAGGACTTGTTCATCGCCCATTGAGGATCAATCAATAACCGCGCCAAGGGGGAACCCTTCTTGGCGCCTTATTTTACGGAAGGCAAGACATGGAATTTAACCTGACTGTATTTCTCCTCCAGCTCGCTACTTTTTTGGTGGGAATGTTTTTATCCTCCAAAATTTTCCTCCCTCAATTGAGGGAGTGGATGGACAGCCGCCAAAAGCGGATCGAGGAGCAGATTTCCACCGCCGATAAACGGCAGGACGAGGCCGCCCATTTGAAGGCCGAGTTTGAGAAAAAAGTGAAGGAATTGGAACAGGGGACGGTTGAAATATTACAGCGGTCCCGCAAGGAAGCCACCCAAGCCAGGGATGAGGCGATCCAATCGGCCCGCAAGGAAGCCGAGCTGATTTTGGCGGACGCCCGGAAGGCGATCGAGAGCGAGCGCCAGGCTGTGACCCAGGCCCTCCAAAAGGAAGTGGGCCTGCTGGCGGTGGAAATCGCGGAGAAGATTATCCGATCCTCGGTGGACGCGAAGGTTCAGGAGAAGATCGTGAAGGAAAATATCCAGGAGCTGGGCGCCCGGAAGAATTAATTTCCGGGAACGAGTGCGTTATAGGAGAAAAAAATGGAATCAGTGATCGCCGAAAAATACGCCGTGGCCCTTCTGCAGGTGGCCCAAGAGCAGAAAACCGTCGATTCTATCGCCCAGGAAATCCAGACGATCCAAAAACTGGTGGAAGAGAACCAGGAATTGAAGTCGGTCCTGGAGCATCCCAGGGCCAAATCCCAGGAAAAAATCGAGACTCTCCGCCGCCTCATGAGCCAAAAACTATCCTCCACCATGGAAAACTTCCTGATGCTGCTCATCATGAAAAAAAGGATTAAGCATTTCAAAGCCGTGGCCGACCATTTTGAGAGGCTTTGGCACGAATTGCGGGGGAAGGCCGTGGCCCGGGTCCTGACGTCCCTGCCCTTAACAGGGGCCCAAAAAGACTCATTAATTGACAAGCTTTCACAGATGTTCGGGATTGTTGTGGAACTCAAGGAAGAGGTGAAGCCGGGACTCATTGGCGGCATGATGATTTACCTCGGGGATCAGCGCATGGATGGAAGCGTATTAGGCCAATTGGAACGCATGAAGCAAAGGCTGCTGAAGGTCGAGATCGAATAAAACTTTGAACCACAGAGCCCTTCGCGCAGCGAAGAGCAGAGTTACTCGGAGTAAGGCCGAAAACAGAATTTAATTATTAATTTTCACTCCTTGTTACTCAGTGTAACTCTGTGGTGAAAATTGAATTTTCCGGAGGGTTGGAATGGGTTTTCAAGCGGACGAAGTCACCAAAATTTTAAAATCCCGCATCAAGGATTTCAAGCCCGACGCGGCGCTCACCCAGGTGGGCGAAGTGTTGAAGGTTGGCGACGGTGTGGCGGTTATTTACGGGTTGAAGGACGCGATGGCCGGTGAACTCCTGAAGTTCCCCAACGAGGTTTACGGAATCGCCTTTAACTTGGAGACGGACTCGGTCGGGGCGGTGTTGATGGGTGACACCACAAAGGTCAAGGAAGGGGACCCGGTCCATTTGACGGGCCGTATTGCCGAGATTCCCACGGGCAAGGAGCTCCTAGGGCGGGTGATCAACCCTCTGGGCCAGCCTTTGGACGGCAAAGGGCCTTTGAACGCCAGCCACACCCGCCGCTTGGAAATTCGGGCCCCCGGCGTCATCGAACGCCAGCCCGTAAAACAGCCCCTGCATACTGGTATTAAGGCCATTGATTGTATGATCCCCATCGGCCGCGGGCAGCGCGAGCTCATTATCGGGGACCGCCAAACGGGAAAAACCGCGGTGGCCATCGACGCCATCCTGAACCTCAAGGGCAAGAACGTCATGTGCGTTTACGTCGCGATCGGCCAAAAACAGTCCACGGTGGCGCAGATCATCCGGACGCTGGAAGAGCACGACGCCCTCGGCTATTGCATCATCGTTTCCGCCACGGCCTCGGATCCCGCTCCCCTACAGTACATCGCGCCCTACGCCGGATGCGCGGTCGCCGAGGAATTCACCTATAACGGGGGCCACGCCTTGATCGTGTATGACGACCTGTCCAAACAGGCCGTGGCTTACCGCGAATTGTCGCTCCTGCTCCGCCGTCCTCCGGGACGCGAGGCTTATCCGGGCGACGTTTTCTACCTCCACTCCCGCTTGCTGGAAAGGGCCTGTAAACTCAACGATAAGCTGGGCGGCGGTTCCTTGACGGCCCTGCCGATCATCGAGACCCAGGCCGGGGACGTGACGGCCTACATTCCCACCAACGTCATTTCCATCACCGATGGGCAAATTTTCCTGGAATCGAACCTTTTCAATTCCGGTATCCGCCCCGCCATCAATGTGGGTATCTCCGTTTCCCGTGTCGGCGGCAACGCCCAGACCAAAGCCACGAAAAAAGTGGCGGGAAAATTAAAGTTGGATATGGCTCAATATAATGAATTGGCCGCCTTCGCCCAATTTGGAGCGGAATTGGACAAGGCTTCCATGGCCCAATTGAACCGGGGCGCCCGATTGGTTGAACTCTTGAAGCAGCCCCAATACGCGCCGATGGAAATGGAGGACCAGGTGGCTTCCATCTTCGCCGGCAACAACGGCTTCCTGGATCCCCTGCCGGTGGAAAAAGTGAAGGCTTTCGAGGCGGGACTTCTGTCGCACTTGAAATCCAAGTACCCGGCCGTTCTAAAGGATATTAAGGACAAGGGCGACCTGGCCGAGGATACCAAGGCCAAACTGACGGAAGCCTGCCAGGAATACGCTAAAAATTACTACTGATGAACCACCGAGTTACAGGGAGTAACGAAGAGCAATAATTCTAATTATTCAGCCTAGGGGTCACTCAGTTAACTCTTTGTGACCCTGTGGTAAGAAAGTTTTTATGGCACAAATCAGGGAAATTAAAACCCGCATTAAAAGCGTCAAGAACATCGGGCAGATCACGAAAGCCATGAAGATGGTGGCGACGGCCCGCTTGAAGAAGGCCCAACAACGCATCCTGGGCGCCCGGCCCTATGCCCAGCGCATGGCGGACGTGATGAAGAACTTGGCCTCCAAGACGGGGCCGGAAGTTCATCCGCTGTTAACCGTGAGGGGCGAGGGAAAGACGGCCTTGATGGTCATTACCGCGGACCGGGGCCTTTGCGGAAGCTTCAATACCAATGTCCTGCGCCAGGCCCAGGGCTATCTGCGCGAGAATCCGGACACGGTGTTGTTGTGCGTGGGTAAAAAGGGCAGGGATTTTTTCAAGCGCCGTGGTTTCGCGATCCGCCGGGAATGGCTGAGCGTGTTTCCCCATATTCCCTATGAGACGGTATTGGAAATGCGGGATGAAATTGAGCTGCTTTTTACCGCCGAAAAGTATAAATCCGTCCTGGTCCTCTACACCGATTTCAAGAGCGTCATGACCCAAAAGGTGACCTTGGACACAGTTCTTCCGTTGAGGGTGAAAGAGGTTGAGGAGGGTGAAAAATTATACAAGGGCCCGGCTGGGGACTACGAGTTTGAACCCAACGTGGAAGCGATTTTGGAAAAGCTGATTTCCCAGTACCTGGCGACCCAGATTCACCGCTTCCTTTTGGAAAGTTTTTCCTCCGAGATGGCGGCGAAGCGGAACGCCATGGAATCGGCCAGCAAGAACGCGTCGGAAATGATCGGCCGTCTGACGCTGGAATTTAACCGGGCCCGCCAGGCCATGATTACCAAGGAGTTGGCGGAGATCGTGGGAGGGGCAGCGGCCCTTCAATAAGAAAGCATCCGTTTCCGGGTTTGTCCCGGGCGACACAGGAATACTTTTAAAATAAAGAGGAGACTTATGAGCGCGACGAAAACAGAGGCCGCAACAAAAACCGGAGAGGTCATCCAGGTCATTGGACCGGTCGTCGACATCAAATTCGCCGGCGGGGAAGTGCCGTCCATCTATAACGCCGTCAAGATCGACTACGACAAGGAAAACATCCACATCACCCTGGAAGTCGCCCAGCATCTGGGGGACCAGACGGTGCGCGCGGTGGCCATGAGCTCCACCGACGGCCTCCGCCGGGGTATGACGGTCACGGACACGGGTTCTCCTATTTCCGTGCCCGTCGGCCGGGGAGTTTTGGGGCGGGTTTTGAATGTGCTGGGCGAGCCGGTGGATGAGATGGGCCCTGTCAAACACGAGAAACGCTACCCCATCCACCGTTCCGCGCCCCCCCTCGTGGAACAGTCCACGAAAAAACAAATTTTGGAAACGGGGATTAAGGTCATCGACCTGCTGGCACCCTACCAAAAGGGAGGTAAGATCGGCCTCTTCGGCGGAGCCGGGGTCGGAAAAACCGTCGTGATCATGGAACTCATCCGCAACATCGCCACCCAACACGGCGGCTACTCGGTTTTCGCCGGGGTCGGAGAAAGGACCCGCGAGGGGAACGACCTTTTGATTGAAATGAAGGAATCCAAGGTTTTGGAAAAAGCCTCGTTGGTATACGGCCAAATGAACGAGCCGCCCGGCGCCCGCGCCAGGGTGGGTTTGTCGGGGCTTACGATCGCCGAATATTTCCGCGACGAGGAAAACCAGGACGTTCTCCTGTTCATCGACAATATCTTCCGATTCACCCAGGCCGGTTCGGAAGTGTCGGCTCTTTTGGGCCGGATGCCTTCCGCCGTCGGATACCAACCGACCCTGGCTTCCGAAATGGGCGCTTTGCAAGAACGGATCACCTCCACGCAAAAGGGCTCGATTACCTCGGTCCAGGCCATTTACGTGCCGGCCGACGACTTGACCGATCCGGCCCCGGCCACTTCCTTCTCGCACTTGGACGCGACCACCGTGTTGAATCGGGCCCTGACGGAACTCGGGATTTACCCCGCGGTGGATCCCTTGGATTCCACTTCCCGCATGTTGGATCCCCTGGTCATCGGGGAAGAGCATTACACCGTAGCCCGAAGGGTCCAGCAGATCCTCCAGCGCTACAAGGAACTGCGCGACATCATCGCCATCCTGGGTATCGACGAGCTGTCCGACGACGACAAACTGATCGTCTCCCGGGCCCGCCGCATCCAGAAGTTCCTGTCCCAGCCCTTTTTCGTCGCCCAAGAATTCACCGGAACCCCCGGCCGCTATGTTTCCCTGGCCGATACCATCCGTTCCTTCAAGGGATTGGTGGACGGACAGTACGACAGCCTGCCCGAGCAGGCCTTCTACATGGTCGGAAGCATCGATGAAGTGGTCGAGCGCGCGAAAAAAATGTAGGAATTTGAACCACGGAGTGACACAGAGGGAACCGAGTAAGGCTTTTTTTTGACCCTTCTTAATTCTTACTGCGTGTTACACCGTTAACCCTGTGGTGAAAAAGGATTTATGGCCAATACCTTTAATCTTCAAGTCGTCGCTCCGGACAAGCCCGCCATCGCGGAAGAGGCCACCTTGGTGGTGCTTCCGGGCGAGATGGGTGAATTCGGGGTGATGGCCCGACACATGGCTTTTATCTCCGCCTTGAAGCCCGGAACCTTGAGGATCGGGAAGGGCTCCAGCCGGGAGCTTTATTTCGTGGCGGGAGGCTTCGCGGAGGTCAACCAAACCTCCGTCATTGTCCTGGCCGAGGATTATGAAAAGGCCGATGAGATCGACGTGGAGGCCGCGAAAAAGTTGAAAGCCCAATCCCAAGCCCAATTGTCCGAGAAAAAAGAGGGAACCGACCTGGAGGCCGTCAGGCACGCCCTGGCCCGCGCCGAAGCCCGGTTGAAAGCGGCCGAAGAAGCTAAGGCACTCAGAAGATAAAACACAATGGGTTGGTATAATTCTCGAACATATCCCTCGCCCCCTGCGGAAGGGGAAAATTATTTTAGCTTTTGAGAGTTAACATGAACTCTTCTGAAATCCCCGCCTTTCACGAAGTCCTCGAAGAATCCTCCTTGTCCGACAACAGCATGGAAATCGTGAAAATCAGCGGGAGACGAATCGCCGTCATCAAGCGGTTTGGAAAACTCTTCGCGATCGACAATGACTGCCCCCACGTTGGAGGTTTCCTGGGACGAGGAACATTCGACGGCAACAGCGTTGTTTGCCCGCTCCATCAATGGTCCTTCGACCTGGCGACTGGCTTGTCGACAAAGGGCCTTTCCGACATGCGCGTCGTGGTCCATGAGGTGAAGGCGGAAAACGGGAAAATTTTCGTAAAATTGAAATAAAAGACCCTTCTTGTGTTCCCCGTAAAATTAAAGATAAAATGTCGTTGGTGTCCTCGTAATCAAAGGTGTGCTACATGATCGTCGGGCTAGGTGTGGATCTGATTGAAATCGAAAGGGTGAAAAACGCCCATCTCAAGCACGGGGAGCGCTTTATCAAGCGCCTTTTCACTCCCGGCGAAGCCGCCTATTGCCTCAAGAAATCCGATCCCTATCCCTCCCTCGCCGGCCGTTTCGCCGTGAAGGAAGCCGTCATCAAGGCCTTCGGCCATGGTTTCGGGGGCCGTTGGAAATGGATCCATATTGAGGTGGTCCGGGAACCGAGCGGTAAACCGGCCTTGAAGTTATCAGGCGTCATGGAACAGCTCCGCTTGGAACGGAAAATCGACCGGGTTCATGTCACCATCGCCCATAGCAAGCGGGACGCCACGGCGACCGTCCTGTTCGAGACGACCTCCCCTGGCAGCATGCCATGAGTGAGAGAAAACCCTTCGTTCCCCGCCAATTAAGCCCGGTCCAATGGTTTTGGTTTTTGGCCTTTGTGGGGATATTGACCCGCGCGGCCATGCTCAGGACCGCTGCCGCCGAAACGACCGACGGAATCTTGTGCCTGACTTATTTCAATCCCGATTTTGTCCAGACGCCCCGCTTCATTATCCTGCCGGGCTATCCCGCCCTGGTGTGGCTGGGGGAGCAAATGGGACTGCCCGGGTGGCTTTGGGGGAGAATGGTTTCCGCCCTGGCGGGGGTCCTTTTTCTCATCCCCTTGTGGAAATTTTCCAGGCGATGGGTTCCCCTGGAAATGTCGGGGATCATTTGCTCCAT
Source organism: uncultured bacterium (assembly GCA_964624625.1). Lineage (GTDB taxonomy): Bacteria > Oederibacteriota > Muellerivitia > Muellerivitales > Muellerivitaceae > PALSA-1180. The sequence goes on along the minus strand of CAZUXW010000007.1, from coordinate 48,465 downwards.
GGCCCTGTTTTCCCCCCTTCTCTGGCAATGGTCCCTCAAGGTCATGCCTGACACGCTCTTTTTACTTTTTTTTTGGTGGAGCCTGGAAAGAATGACCGCGGCGGAGGTGGATCAAAGCGAATCCGCCTGGTGGCAGGCCTGCGGGATGGGCGCGGCGGCCGCCATAACCAGGGCGGAAGGATTTCTTCTTTTTCCCTGGCTGGTGTTTTTGATAGGGGGGCTCCGGAAAAAGGGTTCCTGGAAAAATATCGCCGGCCTTTTGCTCGTTTGGGCCCTGCCTTTTTATTTTATGAGCCGGAAAATGCTCCTGCTTCTTTCCGCCTATCAGGAGGGCCTGGGCCTCAGTGAGGGCGCGGAAAGGGTCCGCTTTCCCTTCGTGAATTTCATGGATCATCTTTACGCTTATTTAACCCAACCCCTTTATGTTTTCACGCCGTTGGTTTTTTGGTTCGCCGTGCTGGGATTGGCCAAAATGGTCCGCCGGAAAGGTCCTGAAGGGGACTCGCTCAAAAAAATAACGATTCAAATTTTCATTCTTGTTTTTATTTCCCGGCTCATTCCGGCCCAATATCAGGACCGGCACATGCTGCTGTTCCTTCCCCTGCTGCTGGTGGCGGCGGGATTCCATTTGGAAACTTTTTTTGAGAGTTTGGATAAAACCCGGGGTGTTATCCGGGTCCTGTTCATGAAAAACGGGCTTTTGACCCTTTGCCTGTCCTGGCTGGCCCTTTTTTCCGGGGCGGTGTTGATCAGCCAAACGGATTCCTTTGGGGACATCAAGCGCTCCGCGGAGTTTTTGAAAACACTTCCCGACGACGCGGTTATTTTCTCGGACGAGGTTCCGAAAACCCAATATTGGTCCGGTCGGAAAGTGACCCTGATGCCTTACCTGGCCGAGAACACCCAGTTCAATCCCGAACCCGGCGAATACGTGGTACTCCATAGTTTTTATATCCCCAGGATCGGGCAAGTCGACCAGCATTTGGTTCAAAAGCACGGGGCGGAATTGCTGAGGGAGGAAAACAGTATGGTGGTGCCGTTATTGACGGACGTCATGGAGGATCCCTTGGTTCAAAACAGGACCATGGCCACGGCTTTCCGTTTTGTGCCGCAGTTCTTTAGGAGCCGGGTCTACCGGATTCCCAACCATTGGAAGGAGAAGCCATGAAAATCGCCACGGCCTTGGACATGAAGAAAATGGATGAGTCGGCCGTGAAGGATCACGGCTTAACGATCACGGGGTTGATGGAGGCGGCAGGAGCCGCGTTTGTCGCAGCCCTTGAGGCCGAATGGGGGAAATGCGCCAAAAAAACCATCGGTGTCCTCTGTGGTTTGGGAAATAACGGCGGGGATGGTTTGGTGGCCGCCAGGCTCCTGAAGCGGAATAAAGCCGGCGTGGTCGTGGTCATCGTGGGGGACGCGGAGCATTTGGGCACAGAAGCCAAAAAACAGTACCTGAAAACCAAGGCGGCGAAAGTTCCGGTGCTTTTCCTGAAAGATCGGAACGGCCTGAAGCCGGTCCGGGTGGCTTTGGAGAAGTGCGACTTTCTGGTGGACGCCCTGTTCGGGACCGGACTCTCCCGGCCCGTGGAAGGACTTTTTAAAGAGGTGATCCAACTGGCGCGGAGCCTGGACAAGCCTGTGGCGGCGGTGGATATTCCCTCGGGAATGTCGGCGGATACGGGGTCGCCCTTAGGGGAGGCCCTGCCGGCCCGGCTGACAGTCACCTTCGGGCTTCCCAAGATTGGTTTTTACAGCCCCCTTGGATCAAGCCTGGTTGGCCTGGTCAAAATCGTGAATATCGGATTTCCCGAGGAGTTGTTGAAATCACCGGCCCTTAAAATGGAATTGACGGAACTTTCCCTGGTTCAAAAAGTTCTTCCCCGCTATGACGCAAATACCCATAAGGGGACCAGGGGCCGGTTGATTGTCGTGGCGGGAGCGACGGGGCTGACCGGGGCCGCGGCCCTTTGCGCTTACGGCGCCCAGCGGATCGGCGCGGGCCTGGTCACCGTGGCCTGTCCGGAGAGCCTCAACGCGATTTTGGAAGTAAAACTTACCGAACCCATGACCGCCCCTGTTCCTGAGGTGGAGGGGGGATTTCTATCGCTCAAGGCCGCGGGGCGCATCCTGCACTTGGCCGCCAACGTCAACGCGGCGGTGGTCGGACCAGGCATCGGCCGCCACCGGGAGACGGGCCAATTGCTTCGGGAAATCCTGACGAAGCTTACCGTTCCTATGGTAGTGGACGCGGACGCCCTCAACCTGTTGGGGGGACAGTTGGATATTTTCAGGGCGGTGAAAGCCCCTGTTGTTTTAACGCCGCACCCAGGGGAAGCGGCTTGGCTTTTAAAAACAACCATTAACGAAGTTGAGCTAAACCGTGTTAAAGTTGCGAAGCAAATAGCCGAGGGCTATAATGTCGTGGTTGTTTTAAAAGGCCGGTTCACGGTCATCGCCAGTCCCCAGGGGCAAGTTCGCGTCAATCCCACGGGATGCCGCGCATTGGCGACCGCTGGAACAGGGGATGTTTTGTCGGGAATCATCGGGGGACTTTTGGCCCAGCGCCTGTCGCCGTTTGACGCGGCCACGGCCGGGGTTTACCTCCATGGGTTGGCCGGCGAGAGGGCTGGCCGGAAATTCGGCTTGGATGGGTTGTTGGCCGGGGACCTGCTGCCGTTGCTGCCCAGGTTGATGAGGCGGTTGAGAGAAAGTCAAGGGGAGCCCCGATGGCCGTCGCGATTGAACTCCAAAACCAATGGGACGCGTTCCTAAAGCTGCTCCTAGTCCGGGAGCCAAGGCTCCACGACCACTTAAAAAGCGCCCGGGTCAAAGAGTCAACCAAGTACAATATGGTAGTTTACGCCCAAACCGCGGACGACCTGAAAGAAATGGAAGTCGGGCTGAAAGTCTATCATGATAAGATAGCCGAGTTTATGCCCATGATCTTTGGGGAGAGCAAGGGCATCAAAACGGAGCTAGCCTCCGAGGAAGACTGGCGGGAGGCCGCTCCTAAGGGAACGGCGGGGAACGCGCAAGCGGCCCAGCCCTCGGCGCCGGTGTTCAATATGTCGACCGATCAAAATGAACTGTTGAAGGTTTTGGAAGTTTCCATCCGCAACAAGGTGGAGGCCGAAGTGAGGGCGTCCCTCCAGGCGGAGGCGTCCAGCATCGAAAGCCAAGGCAAGCTTCTTGAAAAGTTAAAAGAGGATTTTGAGCAGGAAGAGGAAAACCGGAGGCTGGCCGTCCGGATGACCTTGATCGCCGAGGGCGACACGATCTTGACCCAATTGGTCATGGCTTGGCAGCAGGCCAAGCAAAACGGCGAAGGCGGGGCCCAGTGGAACGAGGTCAAGCAGCGCTTATTGGAACTCTTGGACGCGACTGTGCAGTTGACGCAATCTTAAGCCGTTATTAAAAAAGCCCCTGTGGGGTTTTTCCAGCAGGAACACTGAAAGGATGGGAAATGTTAAATCACACGGTGGGTTCGGCGCTCGGATTTTTGATCTTGTCTTTCATGACATGGTCCATCACCTTCGCCTTCTTGGTGTTTGGAGTGATGCTCCGCCGCAAAATCCTCCTGTGGGATGAGCATTGGAAGGAAACGATTGAGGCGGGCGGCAACTCCATCAGCGAGTTCGCCGAGGATTTGGAAAGAACCTATGAAAAGGTCCGCGGAACCTTCCGTCTCCTTGGATTTTTCCTGGCCGTGATCGTGATCCTGATGGCTTTTGTCGCTTACTTGGGGCTGTTGGAAAAACCGGTCCTAGGCGTCACCCAGGTGATGAGCGGCCTTTGGCTTTTATCCCTGGTGGCCCTTTCCGTGATCCTGCCGGCCTTCGTGAATTTTGCCGTGGGCGCCTATTTCACCGAGACCATGCTCTTGAAAGCCAACGCTTTTGCTTTCCGGGACGCAAAAGAGGAGGCCCGGGAGAAAAAAGTTAAGATCAAAATGATGGAAAAAGCCAAAGAAATGAAATCCCAGCGCGAAGCCTCCCGAGCGGCCCGAAACGCCGCCCCTCCGGACGCGGCCCCAGCGGGAAAATAAAACCCGTTTTACAACCTAAGGTTCCCCCCCGGCTGGTCCCGGCCCCTATTACGTTTATCCCGAATTTTAGGAAATCCATGCGATTGATTTTAATTTTGACCATGACGCTCATGACGGGCTGCGCCACGATCGGCCTCAAGGATCCGGCGCTGGAACTTCAAATTACCCCCCAGCCGGTCCTCCGGGGACAGCCGGCGCTGGCCAAGATTAACGCGCCTCTCGATTCGGTAAAGGTCGTCGGAACCGTACTGACCTTTGGCAGCCCCCAGTTGGAATTCCGCAAGGACCCCCGAAAAGGACTTTGGTATTTTTATGGGACCATTCCCTTCTCGCCTTGGGTGAAGCCAGGAGCCTACCAGGTCAGGGTTATCGCCACCCCGCACCAGGGACAACCGCACTACACCGAGATGAAGGTGGACTTAAAATGAAATCTTTCGAAGCGGTCTCGGTGATCATCCCCGCTTTCAACGAGGAACGGGGAGTGGGGGATGTGGTAAAGGCGGTCCGAAAGGTCCTTTCCCGGGCCCATGTCCGCCATGAAATTTTAGTGGTCGACGACGGCAGCGGGGACCAAACGGCAAGGAGGGCCGCCCAGGCGGGGGCCAGGGTGGTGGCCATGGGGGAAAACAGGGGTTATGGGGCCTCCATCAAGGCCGGCATGAGGCAGGCCAAGAACAACCTGATCGCGATTCTCGACGCGGATGGTACCTACCCGGCGGAGGAGCTCCCGGCGCTGATTCAATTGACCCAAACCGCGGATATGGCGGTCGGAGCCCGTGTCAAGCCCAACGCGGCGATTCCTTTTTTGCGGCGCGGCCCCAAGTGGCTTTTAGGCAAGTGGGCCAACTACCTGGCGGACCGGAAAATACCGGACTTGAACTCGGGCCTCCGGGTTTTCCGCAAAAACAGCGCGTCCCGTTATGAGGGCCTTTTTCCCAACGGTTTTTCCTTCACGACGACCATCACCCTGGCGCTGGAATGCCACGGCTATATTGTCAAGTACCATCCCATTTCTTACGCGGCCCGGGTCGGAAGTTCCAAGATAAGGCCCATTCAGGACACGATTAATTTCTTTTCACTGGTCCTGCGGATTGTCATGTATTTCAAACCCTTGAAGATATTTATCCCCTTCAGCGGTATCATATTGTTGTCCGGTGCGGGGTTCGCGGTCCTGTCCTGGTCCCGGGGGCAAGCCCTGACGTTAGAGACTTTGTTCCTGCTGGTGGCGTCCCTTCAGATCGCGGCACTGGGGCTTTTAGCCGACTTGTTGGTGAAAAGAGGGAGGTAACATGAAAGTTTTATTGATCAATCCCCCCTCGGACCACATGATAACCACCAATATTCCCTCGGTGGTGGATGAGGAGAGGGGATATAACCCGCCCCTCGGGCTTTTGTACGTGGCGGGCTACGCGAAAGCCAAGACTTCCCATGAGATTTTGGTTTTGGACTGCCAGGTCGAGGAAATTTCCCACGACGAAATGGAAGACCGGATCAAAGAGATCCAACCCGACGTGGTCGGGATACAAGCCCTGACCTTTACCATCATCGACGCGCGGATGGTGGCCCAAGCCGCCAAAAGGGCGAATCCCAAATGCAAAGTCGTCATGGGCGGACCCCATGTCCATATTTTCGCCAGGGAAACCCTGGCCATGCCGGAGGTGGATTTCGCCATCAAGGGCGAGGGTGAATTGGCTTTCAGCCAATTATTATCCGCCTTGGAAGGGGGCATGCCTTACGATAAGGTTTTTGGTTTGGCTTACCGGGACGCGGCCACGGGCCAGATAAAGGACAATCCACCGGCCCCTCCCGTGGAGGACTTGGATGGCCTCCCTTACCCGGCCCGCGAATTGACTCCCATCAACAAGTACTATTCGATCCTCGCCAAGCACAACCCCATCACCACCATGTTCACCAGCCGCGGCTGCCCCTACCGATGCCTTTTTTGCGACCGGCCCACCATGGGCCGGAGATTCAGGAGCCACTCGGCCATGGCGGTGGTCAATGAAATGGAAGCCTGCGTGAAAATGGGTATCAGGGAATTTTTCATTTATGACGACACCTTTAACGTGAACCGCAAAAGGGTGTTTGATATTTGCGGCGAGATTAAAAAACGGAAGCTGGAGATCGCTTTTGATATCCGCGCCAGGGCGGACCGGATGGATGAGGAAATGCTAAAGGAATTAGCCAGCGCGGGCTGCGACCGGATCCATTACGGCGTCGAGTCAGGCAATGCGGACGTGCTGGAGATCCTGCTCAAGGACCTGGACTTGGACCATGTCCGTAAAATGTTCAAGGCGACCAGGGATCATGGAATGAAAACCCTGGCCTATTTCATGATCGGCAATCCCACCGAGACCAGGGAAATGGCCCTCAACACCATTGAGTTCGCGAAGGAATTGGACCCCGACTATGTCCACTTTTCCGTGCTCACCCCCTTTCCCGCGACCGCCATTTATTACAAAGCCCTTGAGGACGGCCGCTTTGACCACGATTATTGGGCGGAGTTCGCCAAAAACCCCACTCCGGACTTCAAGCCCCGGCTTTGGGAAGAGCACATGAACCGGGAAGAGCTCATCGAGCTGTTGAAATACGCCTACAAGTCCTTTTATTTGCGGCCTAAAATGGTCATGAAAAACATGGCTGCCACCCATTCCCCGGTGGATTTTTTCCGCAAAGCGCGCGTTGGACTCAAGATGCTTCGGATATAATCATTCCGGTTCCGCACCATTCCACCGATTAAGGAAACACCTCCTTCATGAAACGGTATCTTCCGATCGTTATCGGGATCCTTTTGTTCGCTCTGATCATCCGCCTGTGGAAAATCAGCCTTCACGATACGGTGGAGATGCTGCGGCATTCGGATTGGCGGCTGCTGCTTCTCGCGCTTTTGACTTATGTGGTCATGGTGTACCTCAAAGCCGTCCGCTGGAGTTTCCTGATAAGGATGCAGGGCGCCTCCTACTCGATCTGGAATTGCTTCCTGATTTACATGGCGACCCTCTATCTCGGCAATCTTACCCCGGGCCGGGCCGGTGATTTCGCCAAGGTTTTTTACCTCAATAAGGACCTGAAATTTACCACGGGTAAAAGCATGGCCAGCGTCCTGGTGGACCGGGTCTTTGACCTCTACCTTCTCCTTTTTTTGGGAGGGGTGGGAATCATGATGAACCCCATGCCTCTGGATCCAACCACTCAAAAAATGGTATTGGCGGTCAAGTGGTTCTTCGCCCTTTTGCTGGTGATCACCCTTTTGGCCTTCAACAAGAAAATCGGCGGCGGATTCCTGAAGGCGGCCTTCCAGCGTGTCATGAAACAGGAGCACCGGGAAAAAACCGACAGGCTTTTCGAGGATTTTCACGAGGGCATGGAGGCTTTTTACAGGCCTTCGATCCTTGTTCCCATCATCCTTTCCCTGGTCTCCTACGTTATTTTCTTTTGGGGCAGCTACCTAATCGCCTTGGCCATTCCGATTCAGATTGATATTTTTTACCTTTCCTTTTGTATCTCGGTGGTCAATATCGTTTCCCTGGTCACGTTCCTTGGTATGGGAACCCGCGAAACGGCCCTGGGGGTCCTTTTTGGCCTTGTTTCCCTTTCCAAAGACCAGGCCTTTGTTTATTCGCTTCTGCTCCTGTTCATCGGCGTCATCCTGTTCAGCCTGTTGGGGTTGTTTTGTTTTTCGCTGAAACCGATGCCCTTGGGAAGCCTCGTGGCCCAGACGAAGCCAGTCCCGGGAACCGCCTTGCGGACAAAAGCGAAGGCATCCCGCCGTAAAAAAAGTAAGTAGCCAGGCTATATCCCTGGAGGGGGTGGAGCCGGGCCCGGCATTGAACGGGTAAATTGACGGTGGTATAGTGACGCCCCCATGGCAACCCGATTCCCCCTCATCCTATTTTCCGCCGGCTTTTTTCTCGCCCTTTTGATGGGTCCCGGCTGCGCCCCGTCCCAGCCTTCTCCCCAAGAGGCCCCAGGCTCCTTCTCCGACGCCCAAAAAGTTTACGACCAGGGAAAACTCGGCCAGGCGGAAAAAATCCTGGTGGGGCTCAAAACCAGGAGGCCCGCCGACGCCAAGGTCCATTTTTTGCTCGGGCGCCTTTACAAGGAAACCCAAAGGCCCGACCAGGCGATTGAGGAACTGGAGGGGGTGGTGAATTTGGAACCCCAAAACGCCACCGCATACGCGACCTTAGCCCGGCTTTACCAATCCAAGGGCCGTTATGACCAGGCTTTGGTTTCGGCGCTCCAATCCAGGAAACTGGACCCTTCCGCCGGCAGCGTCTACAACATTTTGGGCGCGGTTTATTTTGACAGGGGCGATTTTGAGAAGGCTATCCAAAATTACGAGAAAGCCCTCTCTTTTCAGGACGATTCTGCCTGGATTTATAATAATCTCGGTTTGGTTTACATCCAGATGAAAAGGTGGCCCGAAGCCGAGGCCGAGCTCCGCAAAGCCATCGAGGCTGATTCGGAGAACGCGGTCGCCCACAACAATTTAGGGGTCGTTTTAAGCGAGGAAAAGAAATACGATAGGGCCCTCAAGGAATTCCAGGCGGCCCATGACCTGGATCCCCGTTACGAAAAAGCCTCCCGAAACCTGATGGACGTCCGACGGCGCATGGAAAATATCGAAGGCGGAAAAATGGCGATTTCTTTGCCCCGAAATAAAAAAACGACTGGCGCGAAAAAATAAATGGCGAGAATCATCTGCATCACCAACCAAAAGGGGGGCGTGGGTAAAACGACCACCACCGTGAACCTGGCTTCCTGCCTGGCGGCCATTGAGAAAAGGACCCTGCTTGTGGATATGGATCCCCAGGGTAATTCCACCAGCGGCGTCGGGCTCAATAAGCATGAGTGCGAACCCAATATCTACCACGTGATCATGGGGGAGGCGGATATTTTGGAGGCGATCCGTCCCACCGAGCTTAAAAAACTTTTCTGCGTTCCCTCCAACGGCAACTTGACCGGGGCCGAGGTGGAATTGGTCAACTTGGAGGAAAGGGAAACAAGGCTTAAAAGGGCCCTGGCTTCGATCGAGGGTGATTTTGACTATATTTTGATCGATTGTCCGCCGTCCCTGGGGTTCCTCACTTTGAACGCCCTCACGGCCGCCCATTCGGTATTGATCCCAGTCCAAAGCGAATATTACGCTTTGGAAGGGTTGAGCTCCCTGATGGAGACCGTGGAACGGGTCCGGGAAAACCTGAACCCCAAGTTGGAGATTGAGGGGGCACTGTTAACGATGCACGATTCCAGGACCAGGCTGGCGGCCCAGGTTTCCGAGGAAGTTCGGAAATTTTTCGGCGAAAAAGTTTACAATACCGTTATCCCGAGGAATGTCCAGCTCTCCGAATCGCCTTCCTTTGGGAAGCCGATTATTCTTTACGACATCCGCTCCAGCGGGGCCCAGGCCTATTTAAACCTCACCAAGGAGATTGTCACCCATGGCTAAAAAAGCGCTGGGACGCGGGCTCGAGGCCCTGATTCCCAAAAAAATAATCGAGGAAAGGAAGGGATCGGCCCAACAGATTCCGATCTCGAAAATCAGGCCCAATCCCTTCCAGCCCCGGAAGATATTCCGGGCCGAGGACCTGCAGGAACTGGTGCAATCGGTCAAGGAGAGGGGAATTCTCCAGCCCATCGTAGTCAGGAAAAAAGGCGACCAATGGGAAATCATCGCGGGGGAGCGGCGGTACCGGGCGGCCCAAAAACTCGGCATGTTGACCGTCCCGGCGGTGGAGGTTTTGGCTTCCGACGTGGAGGCTTTGGAACTGGCCTTGATCGAGAATTTACAAAGAGCGGACCTATCCCCGCTGGAAGAGGCGGAGGGCTACCAACGGCTGCAGGAAGAATTCAAGATGACCCAAGAGCAGATCGCCCTCAAGGTGGGTAAGGACCGGGCCACGGTGGCCAACGCAATGCGCTTGCTCCGCTTGGCGCCCGAAGTGAAGGGCCTGCTGGCTTCAGGCCAATTAACGGCGGGCCATGCCAGGGTTTTGGCGGCCCTGCCCACGCCCGCCGAGCAGCGGAAGCTGGCCGACAAGATCACCCGGCAGGGTTTTACCGTTCGGGACGCGGAAAGGTGGCTCCAGGATCAAAAGGGCCCCACCAAAAAAATAAAATCCGGCGCCAAGGCGAAGGACCCCAACATCGCCAAATTGGAAGAAAACCTCCGCAATTGGCTGGGAACCAAAGTGACCCTGAACCCCAAGGGCCGGCAAAAGGGAACGGTTTGTTTCGAATATTATTCGCTGGATGATCTGGACCGAATTTTGAACCTCTTCCGCAAGGCCGGGTTTCGTTGACAATAAAAGGGGATATGCTAAATTAACGAACAGCTCAAGTTTTACCGGGAGCCGGACTCCCGTGATCAACCCTGAAGGAGAGAACCTTGGCACAAACTGGAGCGGAGCAATTGGCGAAGAAGATGGAATCGGAGGTCAAGCGGCTCGCCCCGCAGGCCGTGATTCGCAACGACTACACCAGCTACAAGGATGACGGAGTGGACATTTACGTTTACGCCCCCCGCAAAGTGGCCGATATGCTGCGCGGCCGGTTGAAGGGGACGCTGGACACCGAACTTCGCCGGGTCAAGGGCATTCGGGCCCGTTTGCTGATGGAGGACATTGAGAATATGACTCCCGAAGCCAAGAAAAAATACGGTATTCCAGCCTAGTTTTTTTAAAAGGGTAACGTAAAAACGTTTTTTGGCGAACCCAAGGTATTCTTTAGTTGTTATAGTAAAAGCCCCTTCTCCGGATACGGTGAAGGGGCTTTTTATTTTGAGGGCGGGGAGTGGAAATGCCTTTCGGGATTGAGCTTTTATTCGACCCCCCAACGGAAAAGGCCATACGGAATATTTGGCGGAAGTTGGAAAAAAACAAGGTCTCAACTCCCCTTGGCAGGGATAATCCCCATGTAACTCTCGCGGCTTTCAATGACGCGGACATGGGAACCATTGGGGCCCGGTGCAGGAAAATTTCCGGGGAGTTTTCGGCGATACCGGCTTCCTTTGAGAGCATCGGAAGTTTTACGCATGAAAGGGTTCTCTTCTTGGCGCCTGTAGTGACCCTGGAGCTTTTAAGGATTCATCAAAAAGTCCACCAGTCCATACGGCTTCTCGCAGAAGGCCAATCCCCGTATTATTTACCGGGCGACGGATGGGCCCCGCATTGCACCTTGGCCATGTCCAAATCGGATAAAAGTTATTTGAAAAGTTTGAAGGTGATGAGGGCCGTGCCGATTGGATGGAAGGGCCGGTTTACCCGGTTGGAGGCGCATGAGTATGAATTGTTGGCCGGCGGCTGTTCCCGGCGGCTCCGGACAGTATTTTCCGCGACGCTACATAAAAATAAATCTTAGGAGTTTCCATGCCCAAGCCTAGGCTGTTCCTCCTCGATGGCGCCGCGGTGGCTTACCGGAGCCATTTCGCCTTTATCAAGAATCCCCGGGTCACCTCGAAGGGATTTGACACCTCCGCCATCTACGGGTTCATGGACACCTTGTTGATGATTTTGAGAAAACAAAAACCTGATTTTTTCGCCGTGGTTTTCGACTCGCGGGAACCGACCTTTCGGCACAAGATGTATAAAGAGTACAAGGCCAACCGGGAGGAGATGCCCGATGACCTGGCGAAGGGGTTTCCCTATATCCACAAAATGGTCAAGGCCTTGAACCTGCCAATCCTCGTCAAGCCCGGCTATGAGGCGGACGACTTGATCGGGACGATGGTGAAGAGGGCGAAAAAAGAGAAGATCGACAGCGTCATCGTATCCGGCGACAAGGATTTCATGCAATTGATCGGCCCCGGGGTCCAGATGTACAAGCCCAAATGGCCCAATGATTGGTCCATGGCGGACGAGAAGGATGTATTGGAAAAGTTTGGGGTGAAACCGGAACAGGTGATCGACGTATTGGCGCTGATGGGCGACGCCTCGGACAATGTGCCGGGGGTTCCGGGAATTGGGGAGAAGACCGCCACCGTTCTTATTCAGGAATATGGGACCCTGGACAACCTTTTTAAGAACACGGAGAAGATCCAAAAGCCAAAATTAAAGGAATCCCTCCTCAAAAACAAGGCGATGGCCGATCTGTCCAAGGAATTGGTGACGATTGAATGCGACGCGCCCATCCCGGACAGGCCCAAGGACATGGTTCTGGGGAAGCCCCACATGGAGGAACTCCGCGAACTTTGCCGCGAGTTGGAATTCAACCGCATGATGTCCCGGATCGAGGAATACGCCGAAACGATGGGGGTTGAGTTTTCCCTTTCCAGCCCTTCCGAACCGGCCCCGAAAGAAAAGAAGGCCAAAGCCGCTAAAAAGGACAAGGCCGAGACGGTGGAGCCGGCCGAGATTAAGGTGAAAAGGGTCTCGGACAAGTACCGCAGCCTTTTGACCGAGGAGGAAATCGAAAAAGCCTTGGCGGCCGCTGCCAAGGCGGGCCTGGTGGCGGTGGATACGGAAACGACCGGGTTGGATTCTTTAACGGTGGATTTGGTGGGAGTGTCGCTTTGCTGGAAAGAAAAAGAAGCGGTTTTTATTCCCTTGAACCAGGAACTTAATGGGGAAAAAGTCGTCAAACTATTAAAGCCTTTTCTGGAAAACCCGAAAATCCAAAAGGGCGGCCAAAACAGCAAATACGACTGGGCGGTCTTCAAGAGCCACGGCATCCAGCCGGAGGGCTTCGCCTTTGACACCATGTTGGAAAGCTTCCTGTTGGATTCCTCCTACCGGCAGCACGGGTTGGACGCCATCGCGCTGAAACACTTTAACTACACCAAGATCCCCACGGAAGCCCTGATCGGCAGCGGGAAGAAGCAGATCACCATGGACCAGGTGCCCTTGGAGGCCATCACCCAATATGCCTGTGAGGACGTGGACTTTACCCTCCGGGCGCACAACTTCTTCGCTCCTCGCTTGAAGAAGGAAGGGCTGGACCGGGCCTATCGGGAGGTGGAACTTCCCCTGGTGATGGTGCTGGAGGCCATGGAGCGCAAAGGCATCTGTGTGGACGTGAAGCTCCTGAAAAGTTTGTCCGATGAGGCCGGCGAGGAGCTGAAAAAACTCACCAAGAAAATTTTCAAGGAGGCGGGCGAGGAATTCAACATTGGATCCCCCCTCCAGCTGGGGAAAATTCTTTTTGAGAAGATGCAGGTCCAGAAAATTTCAGGAACCCGCGTGAAAAAAACCAAGACGGGCTACGCCACCGATGTGGATGTGCTGGAATCCCTCAAGGGTGTCCCCATCGGAGACCTGGTCCTGGATTACCGCCAGCTTTCCAAGCTCAAAAACACCTACCTGGACGTCCTGCCGGAGATGGTGCACCCCAAGGACGGACGGATCCACACTTCCTACAGCCAGGCCGTGGCGGCCACGGGACGCCTCTCCTCGAACGACCCGAATCTTCAGAACATCCCCATCCGTTCCGAGTTTGGCCGCAGGATCCGGGGAGCCTTCGTCCCCAAGGACTCCAAGCACCTGCTCATTTCCGCCGACTATTCCCAAATTGAGCTTCGGGTCCTGGCCCATATCACCGAGGACAAGAACCTGATCGCGACCTTTAAAAACGACGAGGATGTCCACCGCCGCACGGCCTCCCTTATTTTCGGAGTCCCCATGGAGCAGGTGACTTCCACCCAGCGCAACCAGGCCAAAACCATCAACTTCGGCGTCATCTACGGCATGGGCCCCATGAGGCTGGCGAGGGAAAACGGCGTCACGATGGTGGAAGCCAAAAAGTTCATTGAGGAATATTTCGCCAAGTACCCCGGCATCCAGAAATTCACGACGGAAATGGTGGAACTGGCCAGGAAGCAAGGGTATGTTTCAACCATCATGGACCGTAAAAGGCTCATTCCGGAAATCCATTCCACCAATGTCGGCCTCCGCATCAACGCCGAACACATGGCCGTTAACACTCCCATCCAGGGGTCCGCCGCGGACCTGATCAAGATCGCCATGATCCGCCTCCATGAGAAGCTTCAGGCTAAAAAAATGGAGACGGCCATGCTCCTGCAGGTGCATGATGAATTGGTCTTCGAGGCCCCCAAGGCGGAGGCGGAGGAGGCGAAAAAAATCATCGTCCATGAGATGGAAAACGCCATGAAACTAAGGGTCCCACTGAAGGTGGACGTGGGCATGGGTAAAAGCTGGCTGGAAGCCCATTAAGCGAAAGGCGGCCACTTGTTTATCGCCCTCCTCGACGACGTGAATTTCCTGGAAATGATCGGGAAGACCGCTCGGGAAGAATCGGCCGAGGTATTGACCTTGGGCGAGGAAGAGACCTTGTTCGCCGCCCTTCAGGATGGGACCCCGGATTTTATTTTTATCGACCTCGGGCTCGCCTCCTTGGATGGTCCCTCCCTCATCCAAAAATTGAAACAAAACCCCTCGACAAGGAAAATACCGATTGTGGCTTTTGGCACCAGCCTTCGCGCGGATTTGCTCCAGGACGCCAAAGAAATGGGAGCCGACAAGGTCCTTCCCAAATCGGCTTTTCGGGAACAATTAACCGGGCTAATCCGTCATTTTTCAGGGTCTTAGGCTGGGAATATGACCCAGGCCCTTGAATAAAACAAAAAAAACGAGCATGCTTTTCGGGAGGGTCAAGCCTGGGGCTTTACTTGGCGGTGGGACCCTCCTAAAATAAAGAAAATTGAGTTGAGGAGTCGTGACATGGGCGGACGTTTCGGAGAACTGCTGCTAATCCTGATTATCGCGCTGTTGTTTTTTGGGCCGAACAAGCTTCCCAGCTTGGCGAAAGCCCTGGGAGAGGCCTTGAAGGAATTTAAGAAAGCCTCCGGTCCCGACACTGAGGACCATTCTAAGACGAGCGCCGCCCCGGCGAGCGCGCCGGCCCTGCCCTCGGAGGCCAAGGCCGCGGACAAGAAAGACGGTTCAATTATTTCCTAATGGGTCTTGGCAGGACCTTTGAAAAAGCCGCGGCCCAATGGCCGCGGCTTTTTTTGTGGCCGCCCCGGTTCGAGAGGTTATTGATCCCTAATCGGCGTTTTTCATGCGGGTCAACCCGGAAACCAAAATGACCGCCAGTCCAAAGATGCAAACAATCGTCGCTCCCATGGGCCAATCCCTCGCGTAGGACAAGGCCGATCCCAGGACGGAAACCACCAGCCCCAATCCCCAGGCCCAGACCAAATGGTTTTTCTTGTGGCCCATCAGGTTCGCGCAAACAATGGGCACGATTAAAAACGAGAAAACCGCCAAGACTCCCGCCACCCGAACGGCGCTGGTCACGACCAACCCGAAAGCGGTATAGAAAAGGAAGTCCCAAACCTTGAGGGAGAAACCCCGCCGTTGAGCCTCCTTGGGCTCGGCGGAGCAAAGCATCAATGTTTTATGTTTCCGGAGGAGGAACGCCCCGACCAAGGCGTAAAAAACCGCCATGACCGCGATGTCCTTCCAATTGACCCAGCCCAAGGCTTCTCCGCTTAACGTTCCTTGGACATGCTCCGCCCCGTGGGGGGAATTGGCCAGGAGCAGAAGGGTTGTGGCTGTCGCGAAGGCGAAGGCGATCCCGATAAAGGCTTCCTGCAGGACCGAATGGTCCCTATCCCATAAGAAGCTGAACAGGGCCGCGCCCAGCAGGGTAAAGGCGAAAGACCAATAGTAGGTGCTGGGATCGTGCGACTCGGCCCCCAGCAAAAAGGCCACGCTTTGACCCAGGGCCGCGATCTGGGCCAAGGCCAGGTCCACGAAAATAACCCCCCGGGCCAAAACGTGCTGGCCCAAGGAGGGAAGCATCAACGCCAACAACAGGCACGCCAATAGGGGCAGCGCCATAACGGAAAAGAAATTCGACATGATTTACCTCACTTTGTTGAAAAGGATTTAACCAGCGTTGACACAATGAAATCAAATTTTGAGAAGACATCCTTGGCCTGGGGAACCCCGCCGACCTCGGTGGGAATCTCGAACGCGGTCCCGTCCGCTTTTTTCGCCAATTGCTGGGCAGCGTCGGCGTCATAGTAGGGTTGGTAGAGAACCACCTTCACGCCGGCGGTTTTCATGGCCTGGGCTGTGTCGGTCAGGTACCTGGGGCTTGGAGGAATGCCGGGTTTAGGCTCCACCGTCCCGAATATTTTCAAACCGAAACGCGTGGTGAAATAAATAAAATTCTCGTGGAAAACCACGATGGG
This sequence comes from uncultured bacterium, assembly GCA_964624625.1. GTDB lineage: Bacteria > Oederibacteriota > Muellerivitia > Muellerivitales > Muellerivitaceae > PALSA-1180. Next base: position 32,260 of record CAZUXW010000007.1, on the reverse strand, counting down.
CGTACCAGCGAAGGGTTTCAACTGGGCTTCCCACCCCTTGATGGACTCCTCCATTTTTTCGTCGAAGGCCTTGGCGTTGGTTTTGTATTCGTCGGCATTGTCCGAGTCCAATTCGCTAAAAATCCTTGCTAAGTGGTCGGCGACCACTTCCAAATTAGCGGGATCCACGTAGTAATGGGGATTGCCCAAGGGATGGATGTCCCCCTCGGCCCGGCTGACCGTTCCTGTCGGTTTTTCCAGCACGTTCACTTCTTCCGAGGCGTCAATGAAGCCCTTGGCGCCAGGTTGAATTTTCGGATTGCGGCTTCCCGGAATCACCAAGGGAAGCCAGCCTCCATCCAGTTCCAATCCCACGGAGATGAACACATCGGCGTTCTGGATGGCTTTCATGAGGCTGGGTTTAGCCGGCACAAAATGCGGATCCTGGTAACCCTTGCAGAGGCTCGTGGCGGTCACATGTTTTCCACCCACAAACTGGGCCACCGACGCCAAGTCCTCAAGCGCGGTCGCCACCTTCAAATCCGCCAATGCCGGCGGCGCTATTCCCAACGATAGACTGACCGCGATTAATCTTATGATTTTTTTCATTTTTTTCTCCTCGATTTTAAATTTCGAAATCAAAACTACTAATTACTAACCGCCGTTCTAGTAGGCGTGCGGCGGATGAAAACCGATAATGTAGTTGAATTGCAGCATCACCCGGTTGTCGAACTGGGTGGACCCGTCCACCGGGTTGTCCGCCTTTGCCAACCCGTATTCCAACTTCATTTCCGAGAATTCGGAAGGGAGCCAGGCGATATTCACCGAGGCCCTTTGGACATGACCCGAAAGGGATGTGTCCGTGGGATTGTCGGAAATGTCCGAGACGCTGTTGAAGGCCTCCTCCACCCGGAATCCGGACCACCATTCCTGCCCCCATCGGTATTGGAAAGATCCATACCAGCCATCCGTTTCGAAATTCGCGGCGGTTTGATCAAAGGAGACTTTTCGCAAATATTCCCCTTGAAGGATCCAGCCCCTCTGGTTGGATTGGCGCAGGGGGATGTTACGGAAAGTAAGGTCGGCGCCATAAACGGCGTGGTGAAAACCGTCATCCCCCATCCCCGTCAAGGCCGAGCCGCCCAGCTCAAAGGTGGTGTCGTCGTCCACGTCGATAAGGTTCTTCAAGTGGACAAGATAGGGGATGTTGTCCATGGAACCCCCGTTGAAATTGAGGGGATGATCTGGCGAGGATTCGCTTTGGCGGTAGGCCCCCAAAGTCAATTCACAGTACCATGGCAGGGGCGTCATCCAGCCCGCCTCGATCCCGGCGTTCTTGTAGCCCTCCTCGCCCAGGGTGTTGGACATGATGACCGGCGCCTGGATAAAAGGAAAGGCATGGGTGTGCAGGGTTCCGTGCTTTCCAAAGGCGGCCCGAAATTCCCCGACCTTAATTTGGACATTTGGGATGCTGTCGGAAATGGCGAAGGCTTCTTCCGCCACGCCCGACCCGGCGTCGAAGGTGAAATTCCCCGCCAAGGTCCAGAGCGGATCCACTGTCGAGATTAAACTGATTTCCGCCTCCTGAAAACCGGGGCCGGTGGAGCCGGGGGAGGTCAGGTTCGGAGCGGCTTGTCCCAAGAATAAAGCGCTCATCCCGATGGCCGGATTGGCCAAGTTGGAAATGATGGAACGGGTTTGGGCGTGGATTGGAATCGCGACGCACAAAAGCAACAATGGACAAACAAATATACGAATATAAGTTTTCATGCTTCCTCCTTGTAATGCGGCCCGGGAGGGCCGTTGGTACTTCGTTACAGGAGGTTTTGAGGTGGGGACCGGCCCGGGATGGATAGGTAAAAAAGTGAAAAGGGTGAAGGTGAAAAGGTGAAAAGAACGGCGAAGAAAAGAGCCACGAAAGCGAGAAAAGGGGAAACGAAAGTCGCGGTGTTGGGGGAAGCCTGCTGCCAGCTACAAAGGGAGCAACTATCCGTTTCCTCAATCGCGCCGTGGTGATGGGCTGTTTCGACCGCCAGGAGCGTCAAGAAGGCTAGGAGGAGGACGGCGGCGGATGGAAAAAGATGTTTACGGAAAAAATCCATGAACCGACCTCTCCTTGAAGTGCCTCATTATTGGGAAGGGGGTTCAAATTTGTCAACGGGCCCTGAAAAATATTTAAGCTTCGGGCAGTGGCGCGGTATAAAATGTGGGAAAGGGGAGCGAACGAAAATGACGAACGGGTCTTTCATCAAGATAGGGATTTTGGCGGCGGTCCTGGCTTTTCTTTCCGGCTGCGGCCGGCCGCCCGATCCTTCCGTGAATAAACCGGGGGGGCTGGGGATAGGGGATAAAGCGGCGGATTTCGCCTTGATGGATAACACGGGCCATGTCATGAGGCTGTCGGACATCCAGGAAGGCTGGTCCCTGGTGCTTATTCTCTTCCGGGGCCATTGGTGCTCGGCCTGCCAGAACCAATTGATCAACTTGAAGGACGATTACCCGAAATTCGCCGCCCTTCATACGGCCCTGGCGGCCATCAGCGTGGATACGGTTGATGAATCGGCCCATTTCGCCGAGGAGTGGCGTTTCCCCTTCCCGCTCTTATCGGACACCCAATTCCAGGTGATCGACGCCTATGGGGCCCGCCACCCGGGAGGCCATGAGGGCAAGGACATCAGCAAGCCCGCGGTGATTATTATCGACCCCCAAAAAATTATCCGTTTCAAGCACGTGGGAACCAGCCCGGTGGACCGGCCCTCGGACGAGGAGATCCTGTTCATGATCCAGCAAATGGAACAAAAAGCCGGCAAAAAATAGCAAGGATAAAAAAGGAAAACCAAATATTGATCAGCCACAGATGAACGCGGATTAACACGGATGAGAAGGGAGGCCAAAAAAATTCTTTATTTTTATCTGAGTTCATCCGTGCTCATCTGCGGCTAAAATGGATTTTGGGTTTATTTTGTCTGTCAGTGGCTTGGGGGGAGGGATTACATGAAAATTGGATTTGAGTCCCAAAAAGGCTCCACTGGCATCCTATTAATCCATGGATTGTCCGGAACACCTGCCGAAGTCGAGCCCCTCGGGAATTATCTTTCGGAGCGGGGCGTTTCCACCCTGGGCCCCTGGCTCCAAGGCCATGGATCTTCACCGGGGGACCTGGCCAAGACCCGGTGGCAGGATTGGGCCCAAAGCGCCAGGGAGGCCTATGAGGCTCTCCGTCAAAAATGCTCCCAGGTTTACGTGGGGGGCCTTTCCATGGGGGCCTTGCAGGCACTCCACTTGGCGTCCCATTTTCCGGTCGCGGGCGTGATTTCGATGGCGGCCCCCATCCGTGTTTTTGATTTCCGTTTCAACGGCATCGCTTTTTTCCGGTTCCTTCAGTGGCGGACGACAAACTTAACCGGCGGCATCTTGGATCCCTCCGCCCCGCCCCACCAAACCTACCCTTACTTGGCCACCCGGAATTTATACGAGTTGAAAAAAATGATGGATCATGTCAGGGAAGACTTGCCCTATGTCACGGCCCCGGCCCTGGTAGCGCAAGGGCGGAAAGATTCGATGGTGCCTCCGCCGAACGGGGACTTGGTCTACCAAGCCCTGGGGTCCAGGGTGAAGCACCTCCAGTATTTGGACCGCTCCGACCATGTGGTGACGATGGATTACGATAAGCAGGCGCTTTTTGAAAAGGCTTTCAAATTCATCGAGTCCGGCGGCCAATCCCTGGGTTAAAAGCCTTTTCCGGGGAATGGGTAACCTTTTAACCTGCGGGGGCCTCATTAATAATTGACAGTGATTGAGCCCCACCTTATCTTAAAGGCATAGAATACAACCGTTGAACAGCCGTCAGACCCCAATCCCGCGCCTCCAGTGACCTGCCCAGGCGTTCCGGGAAAAGCCTTTAACCGAAAATTTTACGAGGATTCTTTCGCCCATGTCACATCGCTTGAAATCGTATTTTAAGAAGAAGATGACCTTCATGGTAGTTCCCCATGACGGCGGCAAGTCCGTTCAAATAAAAACCAATCTATTCATGATCCACTTTCTGGTTTTGGTTTTAGGCGGTTTGGTGACATGGGCGGCCATGGTAATCGCCCAGGACGTGAACTACCAATTGGCCTTGTTAACGGAACAAAGATTCAAAAGCAACATGCAGGAAATCATGGAAGAACTGGAAACCAACCGGGTTCTTTTGTCACGGATGTCCTCGGTGGACACCCAATTCCGCAAACTCCTGAAGTTAGGGGACCGGAAAAAAGTTCTCGAGCTCAACGGCATCGGCGGACCCACGGAAGAGGACTCCACCAGGTTTTCCCGGCTTCTCCAGGAAAAGAACGAGCATTTATTGAACAAGGTGGACGCCAGCCTGAAAATTTCCAACCAACAAGCTTCCCAACAAGAAGCCAGCTTTAAAGAGATCAGCGTGTTTCTCGATAAACAAAGGTCCATTTTAGCGGCGACGCCTTCCATTTGGCCCGTCAAGGGCTGGATCACCTCGGGTTACGGCAAAAGGGCCTCGCCTTTAACGGGTGAGCCGGGCCGCCACATGGGAGTGGATATCGCCAACGAGGCCAACACCCCGATCCGGGTGACCGCCGATGGTTTGGTGACCTACGCCGGTTGGCAGACCGGCTACGGCAGGGTCATTGTGGTGGAACACGGGTTTGGCTACAGTACCAGGTACGGTCATTGCGCGAGGATCGACGTCAAGGTGGGGGATGAGGTGAAGCGGGGACAGATCATGGGCTATGTGGGGTCGACAGGGCGCAGCACGGGCAGCCATGTTCATTATGAGGTTCGGGTGCACGGCATGCCCGTGGATCCGGAAAAATACCTGCCGAAAGTAGATTAAATTCAATTAGGAATTAGGAATGAGGAGTTAGGAATTTAGAAACGTCTTTTCGACGTTGTCGTCAATTCCTTATTACTAATTCCGCATTCCTAATTCCCCGGAGGGGAAAATGGGTTTTTTAGGATTCGGGGACTCCAAGGCCATGGGGCGCGTTGACACCATCATCGGAGAGGAAACCAGCCTCCGGGGCAGCTACAACTCCAAGAACAGCATCCGGGTGGATGGTGAAATTTACGGCAACGTGACCAGCGAGGATGGCGTCATTATCGGCGAGAAGGGAATGGTCCGGGGCAATTTGATCGGCAAGTCCGTCCTCATCGGCGGCAAGGTGAAGGGGAACATCACCGCCTACCAGCGGCTGGAACTGCAAAGCACGGCCCAAATCGAGGGCGACATCTCCACGCCTATTTTCGTGGTGGAGGAGGGCGCGATGTTCGAGGGAAACTGCCAAATGGAAGAAGTCAGCAAGGTGGTGGACCTGCCAAAGTCCAGGGAAAGCTGATAAAGGCGGCTATCAGGTATCAGCGGTTGGCTTTCAGCAGGCGGCCTTTGGCCGCCTTTTTTTGTTTTGGCCCTAAACTGAAAAAACGCCCGGCGGATGTTAGAATCAATTCCAATGAAAAAGAAAACTAGAAAAGAAATTTACCTGGATTGCGCTGCTACGACCAGGCAAAAACCGCCGCAGGTTCTCAAAGCGGTCGTCCAATTCGCCTCCGAAGTGGGGGTTTCCCACGGGCGGGGAACCTATCAGCCCGGCATCGCGGCGAACGAGCTGGTCTATGGAACCCGTGCCTCGCTGGCGAAATTATTCAACATCCAGCGGTCGGATCGAATCCTCTACATGAAAAACGTCACCGAGGCGGTGAATACGGCCCTCAAGGGATTTTTGAAAAGCGGGGACCATGTCGTGCTGTCCAGCTTGGAACATAACGCCGTCATCCGGCCCCTGAACAAGCTCAAAGCGGACCGGGGAATCGACTATTCCATCGTTCCCGCCAACAGCCTGGGACGCCTCAATCCTTATGATTTTGAGCAAGCTCTGAAACCCAACACCAAATTGGTCTGTCTGGTCCACGCCTCCAACGTCGTGGGAACTTTAAGCCCAGTGGCGGAAGTGGGCGCTCTTTGCGCGAGGAAGGGGATCGCTTTTTTGGTGGACGCGGCGCAAACCGCCGGAGTGGTTCCCTTGGATGTCCAGGCGTTGAATATCGATTTTCTGGCTTTCACGGGGCATAAGGGTTTAATGGGCCCGCCCGGCACGGGAGGCCTGGCGGTGTCGTCCAAATGGAACCTGGATTCCTTTATCGAGGGCGGCACCGGTTCCAACAGCGACAGCGAGGAACAGCCCCAGCAATGGCCGGATAAGTTCGAGAGCGGCACCCAAAATTACTGGGGCCTGGCGGGACTCAAGGCCGCGGTGGATTTCTTACTCAAAACCAGCGTCATGGCGGTTCGAAAAAAAGAGGAGCATTTAACGGCCCAATTCCTTAAAGAAGTGGAAGGAATCAAGGGGATCAAGCTTCTGGGACTCCCGGCGGGGGCCGAGAAGGAAAGGGTGGCGGTGGTTTCCTTGAATATTGAAGGAAAAGACCCCTCTGAAGTAGGCTACGAACTGGATGAGAGGTATGGCATCATGACCCGGGTCGGGCTACACTGCGCACCCCTGGCCCACCGCACGATCGGGACCTACCCGATCGGCACGGTCAGGTTCAGCTTTGGTTATTACAACACGGAAAAAGAGATCGAGACAGCGGTCAAGGCGTTAAAAGAGATGACAAAATCTTAATCACGAAGTTCACAAAGCGCACAAAGTGAATAAAATTCTTTTGTTTTGACTTCGTGATCTTCGTGTACTTCGTGGTGAAAATTTAGAGGGTTTAAAATGAAAATCGGCGTCGCGATGAGCGGAGGGGTGGATTCCTCGGCCGCCTTGGGGCTTTTGAAAGAGCAGGGCCATGAGGTGATGGGCCTGACCCTTAAGATATTGCCATGCGAAATCACGCCCGGTGAAAACGGCGCCGTGAGCGTCAAGACCGTGGAACCCAAGGGCCAGCGCTGCTGCTCGGTGGAGGATATCCAGGACGCCAGGGAAGTGGCCTTGAAATTAGGCGCCCCCCATTATGTCAACGAGGGCCTGGATGTCTTCAAGGCCAATGTGGTGGACCGGTTTTTGGACGAGTATGAGCAGGGCTTGACGCCTAATCCTTGCGTCGAGTGCAACCGTTTCGCCAAGCTTCCCTTGCTGCTGCAGCAGGCCCTGACCCTGGGTTGCGAAAAACTCGCCACGGGCCATTACGCCAGGCTGGACCAAGATCCTTCCACCGGCCGCTTCCGCATCCGCAAGGCCTTGGATCAGGACAAGGACCAAAGCTACGTCCTCTATAAACTGAACCAAAAACTCCTTTCCCACCTTCTTTTTCCATTGGGGGATTACGTCAAGGAGCAGGTCCGGCGGGACGCCAGGCGCATGGGGCTCAACATCGCGGAAAAAGCTGAGAGCATGGAAATCTGCTTTGTGACCCAAAAAAGCTACAGGGACTTCGTCAAGATCCATAGGCCCAGGGCCTTCGTCCCAGGCGACATTGTGGATGTGACGGGGGAAGTGTTGGGCCGGCACGAGGGCATCGCGGGATTCACCATCGGCCAGCGCAAGGGCATGGGCCTGTCCGGCGGACCCTATTTCGTGGTGGAATTAATTCCCGAGACGGCCACGGTGGTCGTGGGCCGGGACGAGGATACCTTCGTCAAGGAATTCCACGTGGCGGAAATGAATTGGGTCGCTTGGGAGCCCATCACCGAACCCAAGGAAGTCCTGGCCAAGATCCGCTACCGCTCGGTGGAGCAGCCGGCGGTTATTTATCCGGCGGGCCCCAAGAGGGTGAAGGTGGTTCTCAAGGACCCGGCCAGGGCCGTGACACCGGGCCAATCGACGGTTTTTTACGAGGGAGATGGAGTGGTGGGTGGAGGCGTGATTCAAAAGCCCGGAGCTCATTAACAAAACAGCCGCGACAAGGAGAGAATTTGAAAAAGTTAAGCTTGGTAATCCTGATGTTCTTGGTGAATTTTGCCTTGGTTCCATCCGTCCGCCCGGATGATTCGGCTCCCCCGGTCGACCGGGTTTCCATGAAGCAGGCCCGCGCCACGGCCCTGAGGAAGTCCCCTGGGAAGGTCAAGGATTTCGAGTTCAAGCAAAAGAACGACAAGTGGGTTTACGCCTTTAAAATCGCGGGCAAGGACCAGAGGCTGCATTTCATCATCGTCGACGCCTTGACGGGAAAAATCACCTCAAAAACCAGCGAGCCCATGCCGTCTCCGCCCGCGGGGTCGATCAAGGCCACCCCAACCGCAGGAAAAAGCCATTCCTGATTCCAGCCCCGGAAGCGGCTGGTTTTAAGCTCTCCCCGCGTCTAAATTTCGATTTCCAAATCCAAGCCAGGAGCATGACGTGAGATTATTAAAATTATCGATCCCGATGTTGATGGTAATGGGCTGGGTAGGTTGGGCCTGGGCCGGCGACAAGGCCTCCGGCGGCTATAAAATCGTTCAAAAGATTCCGCTGGCCGGGGACGGGGGATGGGATTTTTTGACGGTGGACGAGGCGGGCCGCAGGATTTATATCACCCACAACAACAGCGTCCAAGTGCTGGACGCGGATTCTTTAAAGCTCGTGGGAACGGTCGAGAATGTCCCCCGGCCTCACGGCGTGGTGGTTCTTCCGGCCTTGGGACGGGGCTATATCACCAGCGGTGATCCCGGCAGCGTGGTGGTGTTCGACCTTAAAACCTTGAAACGGCTCTCGGATATACCCACCGCGAAGGACTCGGATGTCATTCTCCACGATGAAAGTTCCGGAAACATTTTCACTTTCAACGGCGACAGCCAAAATGCCACGGTGATCGATCCCCTGTTGGGCAAGGCGGTACAGGGGGTTGATCTGGGCGGCTCGCCGGAAGTAGCCGTTGCCGACGGCAAGGGCCATTTGTTCGACAACCTCAACGATAAAAACATGGTTTTAAAGATTGATTCCAAGACCCTTAAGGTTTCCGGCCGCTGGCCGACGGCCCCGGGAACTTCCCCCACCGGAATGGCCATGGATCGGGAGCGCCAAAGGCTGTTCATCGGATGCCGCAATAAATTCCTGATTGTCATGGACGCCGCCAACGGGAAGGTGATCCAGGCCCTGCCGATCGGGGAGCATGTCGACGGAACGGTGTTTGATTCCAAAAGGGACAATATCCTCAGTTCTTGCGGGGACGGGACCCTCTCGGTGATCCACGAGGATTCACCGGATCATTACCGGGTTCTGGAAAATGACCCGACAAAGCCGGGAGCCAGGACCCTGGCCCTGGACGGGAAAACGGGGCGCTTGTTTTTGCCGGCCGCCCTGTCGCTTCCCCCGGACAAACCGACAGCCTCCAATCCCAAGCCCCGCGGCAAGTTGGTGCCTGGTACATTCGAGATTTTGGTGGTGAGTCCCTAAGCCGTCCTTCCCATGGAGGGGATTTTTCAGGGAAACTGAATATGTTTTGCCCTTTTCTTCGGAAGTTTTGAAGGTATAATTTGGCCCATGACTTCCAAGCTTTCATTCCTTAAAACAACCGCTTTCTTCACCGCCCTTCTTTATTTCTCCGGGATGGTGGTTTTTCCCTTGGTGCCCAAGGCCCACGCGCTTTATTGGGAAGACGACACGGAAAGCAACGATCCTAAGGACGTCAAAACCCGCCCCTCCCATTTCCTGCTCCTGGACTGGATCGACGACGTGAATAAAGACTCCAAGAAAAGCGAATACAAGGATTTGGACAACCATGATAAAGGGCCCTCCACGAACAACGAAGCCAGGACCCTGGTGATCGTGGCCTCCGGCGTGGTGGGGTTGGGCGTCGGAATTTTCCTGGCCAACCGCTTTTCCCAAAACTCCAGTTCACTCACCTCGGACATGTTTATCGGCGGGGCCCTCGGATTGGGAGTGGGTATCCTGGCCGGCGCCTTGATCATGCCGAAAGACTATGATGTGGCCCAGCACGCCAATATTGACTCGATGAAAGACCGCCAGGCCTTCCTTCAGGACCCGGTTCGGCTTCAAGTCGCCCAGGCTTTCCATCCGACGGAAGTGGCAGTTTCCTTCAAGTTTTAAAATACCCAACAGCAGCCGTGAATCACCGCGGATTTTTACGCGCGCCTTACCGCGGCTAGAAAAGGTTTCACCTTGCCTTCCTATATTAAAGTTAAATTAAAGCCCAAGGAGGAGGACCGCCTCTTGGCGGGCCATCCTTGGGTCTTCGCCAATGAGGTGGACAGCGCCCCCAAAACCTTGGCGCCAGGCACCTTAGTGGAAGTGATTACCTCCAAGGGACAACCCGTGGGGCGCGGCGTGGCCAATCCCACGTCCAAGATCCTGATCCGACTCTTGACCAGGGATTTCGAAACCGAGATCGACGAGGCCTTCATCGCCAGCCGGGTCGAGAGCGCCCTTTGGGTCCGGAAGGATTTCCGGGAAAAAAACGCGACCGATGGAATGAGGCTCTTGTTCGGCGAGGGTGACGGCCTACCAGGCATGATCGCCGACGGTTTCGGGGAAACGGCGGTTCTCTCCTGCTTTAGCGCCGGACTCAAACCCTTCATTCCGGCCATCCAAAAGACCCTCCAGGAAAACGGCTTCAAATATGTTTTCGAGAAGAGCGTGGGGGAAGTCTGCCTCAAGGAAGGGATGGCGGAGGTCCAGGATTGGCTGACCAAGCCGGGCCCCATGCCCATTCCTTTTTTCGAGGGCAAGGCGAAGTTCCAAGCCAATCCCATCCAGGGCCATAAAACGGGTTTTTACCTGGACTTCCGTGATGTCCGCCGAAGGGTCCAATCCTTAAGCCAGGGAAAAGTATTGTTGGACGCCTTCGCCTACACCGGAGCCGCCTCCATCCAGGCCGCCTTGGGCGGGGCGAAGGATGTGCTGGCCCTGGAGTCCTCCCAAACAGCCTTGGATGAGGCCGCGCAAAACGCCAAGCTTAACGGCGTGGAAAATTTGATTCGTTTCGAAAAGGGCGACAGCTTTAAGGTCTTCAAGGATTTCAAAAAAGGCGGCCGGATGTTCGACGGGATCCTGTTGGATCCGCCGCCCCTGGCCAAAAGCGCCCATGACCTGCCGGCGGCGAGAACGGCCTTGAAGCGCCTGTTGGGGCAGGCCCTCGACCTGTTGAACGAGGGGGGATTTTTGGTGGTGGGAACCTGTTCCCATCATTTTTCATGGACTCTTTTGGATGGGGTCGTGAGGGAAGCGGTGGAGGAATCGGGCCGATCCTTCCGGCTCTTGGAAAGGTTCACCCAGCCCCAGGACCACCCGATGGTGTTGTCCATCCCGGAAACGGAGTACTTGAGGGTGCTTTTACTGAGCGAAGTCCCGTATTAAAATAAAA
>CAZUXW010000007.1:0-20922 GCA_964624625.1 uncultured bacterium | reverse complement strand
ATGAAAGTTCTCGTTACCGGCGCCGCCGGGTTCATTGGTTCCCACGTGGTGGCTCGCCTCCTCAAGGAGGGGCATGACGTGGTGGGCGTGGACAACTTCGATATTTATTACTCCCGGGGCCAAAAAGAAAAAAACCTCATGCCGGTCCTGCTCCACCCCAAGTTCAAGCTCATCGAGGACAACCTCGCCACCATGGCCTTGGTCACGGTATTGAAGGGAACGGAAGCCATTATCCACCTGGCGGCCCAGCCGGGAGTCCGGGGCTCCTGGGGCTCCTCCTTCCACCGCTACGTCACCAACAATATCCAGGTCACCCAAAGGCTTTTGGAGGAATCCAAGGGAAGCAAACTCAAGCGTTTCGTCAACGCCTCCTCCTCGTCGGTTTACGGCGATGTGGGCGAGGTCTTGCATGAGGAAATGAGGATCCAGCCCAAAAGCCCCTACGGGGTCACGAAGCTGGCGGCGGAGCATTTGTGCCAGCTTTACAACATCGAGTACAAAATGCCGACCGTCTCTCTTCGGTTCTTTTCGGTTTACGGCCCCGGCCAGAGGCCGGACATGGCTTTCCACCGTTTCTGCCAAAACATCCTCCGCGACGCCCCCATGACCATTTACGGGGACGGCCAACAGGTCCGGGACTTCACCTACGTGGACGACGTGGCGGAGATCATCACCGCCGCCCTGACGGCGGACGTGGTGGGCCAAGTGGTGAACGTAGGCGGAGGCTCGCCGGCCACGCTCTTGGAGGCGGCTGCCATCCTGGAGGAAGTGAGCGGCAAGAACGCGCCGAAGACTTTTTTGGAAAGGCAAAAGGGCGATGTTTTTTCCACCAGGGCCGATACGGCCAAACTGGAAAGGCTTTTTGGGACCAAGCCCAGGACTTCCTTAAGGGAGGGCCTGGCGCGGGAGTGGGAATGGATGAAAAAGTTCGTCCAAAGCGGGGATGAGGAAATCGCCATCAAGGCGGCGGTCCAGCCGATAACCGACGTGGACCAGGCAGCCCTGGCGGAATCCAAGGCCGATGAGAAGGCCGCCAAGAAAGCCGCCCGCAAGGCCAAGAGCGGCAAGGCCGCCAAAACCAACCAAGAGCCGCTCCTGGAAGAAAAAGAGAATCCAAAATCCTAATTCCTTTTCGCCACAGATGAACAGGGATTAACACGGATGGAATTAATTCCTTGAACAAAAGATATTTTTTGGCGAACTTTTATTCACCCTACTGATCCGTGATTCAATTCATTGCCGTTGGTTTCCCCGATGAATCTGTGTTCATCCGTGTTCATCTGTGGCAAAAATGGGATTGAGGTTTTTCAATGGCTTTTCGCCGGCTTAAAGTTGCCCATATCATCACCCGCCTGGAGCTGGGCGGGGCGCAGCAAAACACCCTCTATTGCTGCGCCAACCACGATCCCAAAAAATACGAAGTCATCCTCATCACGGGTCCCGGCGGTTACTTGGATGACGAGGCCCTCCGAAACGCCGGCCGGTACAAGACCATTTTCCTGCCTGAACTCAAGCACCCCATCCGACCCTGGTGGGACCTGCTGGCGCTTCTCAAGATCACCTCCGTCCTCAGGACTGAACAAGTGAAACTCGTCCATACCCACAGCTCCAAGGCAGGCATTCTGGGACGGTTGGCGGCTCGTCGGGCTGGGGTGGCCAAAGTGATCCATACGGTCCACGGCTGGGGTTTTTACCCTGGACAATTTTTCGTCACGAGCTGGGTATATAAAACCCTGGAGCGTTGGGCCGCGGGCTTTACCCATAACTTGATCACGGTCAGCTCGGCCAATCAGGTTGAGGGTTTGGCTGCTGGTATCGGCCGGCAAGAGCAGTACCGGGTTATCCACAGCGGTATCGAGGCGGAGGCCCTCCGCCTTTCGCTCGCCGCCGCCGCTAAGGCTCGAAAGAAACTGGGCAGGGATGACAGGCCCAGGGTGCTGGTCCTCTCCAACCTCAAAAAGCAAAAATCCCCCCTGGATGTTGTGGCAACAGCCGTGAAGCTGGTTGAAAAAATCCCGCTGGTTCTTTTCGTCTGGGCGGGGGATGGCCCGCAGAGACAAAAGGTGGAAAAGGCCATCGCGAAAAATAAACTGGAAAAAAACTTCATGTTCCTGGGCTGGCGGGAGGATGTGGCGGAGCTGTTGGCGGCCTGCGACGTTTTATTTCTGCCTTCCCTTCATGAGGGCCTGCCCCGGGTGGTCCTTCAAGCCATGGCGGCGGAAAAACCGGTCGTGGCCACTTCGGTCAACGGCACCCCGGAGGCGGTCCGGGACGGCATGACGGGATTCCTGCGGGAACCCCATGACGCCGAGGGGATGGCGGAGGGCCTTTTCAAGGTCCTGGTGGATAGGGACTTGGCGCGAAAGATGGGCCTGGCCGGGCGAAGGGCCCTCAAGGGAACCTTTCTAATCAAAGAAATGCTCCGGCAAATTGAAAAGTTATATGGTGAAAATTCCATTAACCCCTGAGGTTTCCGTTACCCTTAAAAACAACGAGAGTTGGTATTCTTCAGGGGCCCCAGCGGATAAAATGAACCGGCTTGTGGAATTCCTGGATCAACCGTCTCAGAATCCTCGGGAGTAATCATGCGTAAGATCATATCCGCGGGAATAACCATCCTTCGTTTTCTGGCGTCCCTAACAATGGCCGCTCCGCTTTGGGCCCAAACGGCCGCCACCGTCACCACGAACGCCGGCGGCTACAGCCCCGGGTCCCTCGTGGAAGCGGTTTCCATCATCAACAACCAAGGCCCCGGCGTTATTGATTTTCAATTCACCGGCAGCGGTTCCATCACCCTCTCCACGGCCGCGCCCTTGTCCCTTACCCAAAGCGTCACTTTCCAAGGACTCCCGGCCAGCGTGATCGGCCAGGACACCACTCAAGCCTCCCTGCTTTTTCAACAAACCCTCACCCAAGACACGGGAACTTTTCTTTCCTTGTCTAATAACGGGGCGAACAGCTCGGGATTGGACGCCTCGGTGACGGCCCAATCATGGAACTTGTACAGTACGGCCGGCGCTTCCATCACCGGCGGCAACGGCCTTGGGATCGTGGCGGCCGGGAGCAATGGAGCGGCGGGCGGCGGCGGGGGCCAAGCTTCCGTCGCAACGGATTCCTTAGCACTCGGCGGCTCTTCATCCTTTTTCGCGGGAGGCGGTACGGGAGGGATTGGGGGCACGGGGGATCCGGGAATTCTCGGCGGAGCCGGCGGCGGCGGCGGGTCGGTTTCGATGGCGGTAGGAAACCTATCGCTGGACCTATCCTCCGGAATGACCGTGAAAGGCGGAGTGGGAGGCGGCGGCGGGAGCGCGGCGGGGGGCACCGGCGGGGCGGGCGGCGATGGCGGCAGCGCGGCTTTAACCGCCGATTCGGTCACCTTGAACGCGGCCAGTCTTTTGTCGGTTCAAGGCGGGGCGGGCGGGTTAGGGGGAGCCTCCGATGTGAACGGATCGAATGGGGATGAGGGCGGGGCATCCGTTTCCCTCGGCGCATTATATGGGACGGGAAGCTTGATCATTTCCGGGAACGACGCCTCGCTTCAAATTGGAGCCGGAAGTTATTCCGGCGGAATAAACGGAAACACCGGCCTGGAGAAAATCGGCGGGGGAGCCCTCACCCTCTCCGGGTTCAATCAATATACGGGGGGAACCACCATCACCAGCGGGACCCTTTCGGTCGCTGGGAATGGGATGTTGGGACCGGGAAGTGTTTTAAACAACAACGGGCTGAATTTTTTGGACAACGCCTCGGCCCAAAACTTGATCCTGCAAAACAACGGCGCCGTTTCCTTTGGCGGCAACGCGACCGCGGGCAACGCGGTCATCACGAACAATTTTTACTTAATCTTTGGCGGAAACTCGAACGGGGGCACCGCCTCCCTTACGACCAACAATTTCGGGACCATTTCATTTAGGGGATCCTCCCTTGGAGGGTCCTCAAATATTACGGTGAATCCCGGCGGGGTGTTTGACATGAGCTCCCATACGGGCGACCTATCGGTGGGTTCAATCGCCGGCGCGGGCTACTTCGATCTTGGGGCAAACAGCTTGACCACGGGTTTGAACAACCTGGATAGCGCCGTTTCGGGATACCTCCATGGGACCGGAGGGTTAACGAAAATCGGAACGGGAGTCTTGACGATGTCGGGCTCGGGCGATTATTCAGGAGGAACCCTTTTGACCGACGGAATCTTGGTGGTGGGAGGGTCGAGTCCGCTTGGGACGGGAGCGGTGGTCGTAACGGGCGGGTTGTTGGAGACCGACGGCGCTGGTTTAACTTACGGCGTCGGCGGCAATTACTCCCAAGGGCCTTTGGGAAAATGGCGGGTTGGGTTGGGGGGGGCCGCTGCGGGGTCCTCTGACTTAATGGCAATCACTGGCAGCGCCGCCTTGAACGGAACCTTGGACTTGGCCGATTACGGCGGTTTAACGGCGCCGGCGGTCGGCCAGTCCGTGACGGTCATGACGGCCTCCGCGGTGAGCGGCCGATTCACCCTAGTGGACCAGTCCTTTGCCGGAATGAGATTTCTTCCGCTCTATCACAGTGATTCGTTAGCCTTGCTTTCGGTTGTGCCTTCCTTCGCGGCGGTCGCTTTGACCGCCAATCAAGGCGCGGTGGGTTTGGATTTGGACAAATTTTTCGGCGACGGAAGGGAATATGATTTGATGCTGGGTCTCGCGGCTCAAGCCCCATCCGCCTTGCCGGCATCTTTCGATCAAATTTCGCCCGAGGCCTTTACCGCCTACTCCCAAGCGGCTTTCCAAACCGCCGGCCTCCAGTCAACCTTCGCCAGCCAGCGCCTGGAACAATTGAGGGCCCAAAGGTCGGGCCGGAAATTATTTAGTTGGGAAAAGAAGGGGGAATGGCCGCGCTTCGCCGCGGACCTTTCACCAGCCGCGGAGGCCTCGATGGCGCCGGCTCCCGCGGGGGACGGATGGGAAGTGTTTCTTAACAGTTCCGGCGGGTTCCTCAATGTTTCGGATGACGGAAACGCGGTTGGCTACAAGATCACCACCCTTGGCGTTACGGGAGCCGGGATGGACCGCCGCTTCGGTGAAAACCTGGCGGCGGGATTGCTGCTGGGCTATGGAAGGTCCACGATTTCTCCCGGCGGGGGAGGAAACTTAACCGCCAACGGGGGACAGGCGGGCCTCTATGGCACCTGGTTTTCAGGGATTTTTTACGCCGACCTTTTTGCCATGGGGGGGCTCAATCAATACCAATCGACTCGCGCCTCTTTCGGTGGAACCGCCTCGGGCTCCACCCAGGGAACCCAATATGGCGGATCGCTGTTAATTGGATGCCAGTGGAAAAAAAGCGAAATGACCTTCGGCCCCTGGGCCCAGGTCCAATGGACCCAAGTCCATTGGGACGCTTTTAGCGAGTCGGGCTCATTGGCTCCCCTGACCCTCGCGGCCCAAACCGCGGACTCGGTCTTGGGAAAGGCGGGGATGAAGGCGGGCGGACGATGGGAATCGGGAGGCCTGGTCTGGTTCCCGAGTCTTTCCGCCGCATGGGTGAGCGAGTTCAATGACAAGGGCGGTTCCATCCAAGCCGGATTGGGCCGGGGCGACAGCTTCACCGTGGCGGGGCCCCTGGTGGGGCAAAGGGGGGTGGCGATCGGCGCAGGCTTAGGGGTTGGTTTCTCCGAGGATCTTCAAATCAACTTGAGTTACCAGGGCCTTTTGGCCAGGACGAATTTGGATTCCCAACAATTCAGCGGGGCATTGAGCCTCGGGATTTAAACCGGAAGAACCGCCAAATTAAATCAACGTTTTTTCGGAAAATATCCAAACGCCATTGAAGTACCCTCGGCATAAGATCCTAAAGTGGGGGACAAAATTCCGGACAGGAACTTTTGGCCGCCGTTAAATTCAATTTTTGCCACCAGCCTGATAGAATTGGCACCTCGAAACCAGATAAGGGTTAATCGGAATCTCCCGCTTGGGATAAATAGAGGAGCGGCTTTTGAACCTCCGCGATCTAAGCTTGTTCTTCATGGTGTTGATTTCAGGCGCGCCGGTTTTGACCGCGGCGGAAGAAAAGGCCTTTTACAGTCCCGAGGAATTGGAAAAAATCTACGAACTCTCCCCCTTACCCAAACTACCCCCGGACAGGACCAACGCCTTCGCGGACAACGAAAAGGCGGCGGCCTTCGGCAAGATCCTATTTTTCGACAAGCGCCTTTCCTGCGCCCAGAACGTATCCTGCGCCACCTGCCATGACCCGAAAAAAGGCTGGAGCGACGGACTGCCCACCCCCAAAGTCTTTTCCAATCCCCACTTAAATGGCGGGCCCAAGGCCGTTTCCATAAGAAGGGTTCCCTCGCTTTGGAATATCGGCTATAGCCGCTGGCTTTTTTGGGATGGGCGCATGGACTCCCTTTGGTCCCAGGCCCTGGGCCCCCCGGAAAATCCCATCGAGATGGAGGGCGGCAGCCGCCTGCTCTACGCCCATGAGGTTTATAACGATAAAAACCTTAAGGAAAAATACGAGAGTCTCTTCGGAAAAATGCCGGACTTGGCCGACCTCAAGCGGTTTCCGGTTAAAGGCTGTCCCCAGCCCTCCAACGTGAAAAGCGAGGAGAACTTGGCCTGGGAGTCCATGGCCCCGGCGGACCAAACCGCCGTCAACCGGGTCTATTCGAACCTGGGAAAATCCCTGGAGGCCTTCGAGCGGAAAATCATCAGCAAGAACTCCAAGTTTGATTCCTATGTGGCCGCTCTCAAGGGGAATAATAAAGAAAAGCAGGCGCTATTCTCGGACCAGGAGAAAAGGGGATTGAAATTATTCGTCGGAGCGGGGAAATGCGTTGACTGCCACAGCGGGCCCAACTTCACCGATGGGGGCTTCCATAACCTGAGGGTCCCCTCCAAGAACCGGGCCTTGCCGGAGGATCCGGGAAGGTTCGCCGGAATCGCCCAGGTCAAAAGCAACCTCTTTAACGGGGCTGGCCCCTTCAGCGACGACCCTGGTCCCGCCAAGGAAAGGCTGGATCATTTAAAGGCTTCCGCTGTCAACCGGGGCCAGTTCAAGACGCCGGGCTTGAGGAATACCGGGGTGTCCGGTCCCTACATGCACCAGGGCCAAGTAAGGACCCTGAGGGAAGTGGTGGAATATTATTCCACCTTAAAGGGAGCAACGAGGCTGAAGGGCCCGGATGAGGGGCTTCTGACGGCCCTCCACTTGAGCGTTTCGGATATCGACGCGCTGGTGGCCTTCTTGAACACCCTGACGGACGAGAGCGCGAACGCAAAACTAGGCCTGCCGTGATAGGGTAGAGGGATATCGACTCAAATTTATTTCATTCGGAGGCGTTCATGGGTTTCACCGGTTTTTTTCGGGTTTTAGTTTTTACGGTCCTTCTAGGATCCATAACAGGGGCCGGAGCTGAGGCCGCGGGCGTCTTGGCCGGCAGGGTCGAGATCCGCTCAAAGAACCAACAGCCCCTGGGCGACAATTCCGGAGTGGTCGTCTACTTGAAGGAAGTGAACGGCAACAAAGGGTTCGCCGCGATGAAGGGAAAACCTTCCATGGCCTCTGAAAACATGAAGTTTGCGCCGGCGATCCTTCCTATATTGGTCGGAACCTCGGTCGTTTTTCCCAACAAGGACGATACCATTCACAATGTCTTTTCCGCCTCGGACGCCAAAAAATTTGATTTCGGGCGCTACGGCTATGGCGAGGAAAATTCCATCCGCTTTGACAAGCCAGGCGTCGTCAATATTTACTGCAAAATCCATCCCTTGATGGCGGGGACGATTTTGGTGTTGGAAAATCCGTTTTTCGCCGCGACCGACGAGCAGGGCCGTTACTCCATCACGGGAATCCCCCCGGGGAGCTACCAGGCGGTTTGCTGGTTCCCCTATGGCGAGGCCCAAGTCAAGCAGGTGGAACTATCGGGGGACTCGAAAACCGAAGCCGATTTTTCCCTGGTGAAGCTCCGCAACGCCAATCCCCGCAAGAAACCCGCGGAAAAAATGAAACCTTAAAGGCGCCCGCCGGGAGAGCCCCGCCGAAAGGAACGGGATTTCGCCGAAGTTGGCTGGAATGGTTCCGGGGGTTGGCGTTGGCTGGCCCTGCGGCCGCACCCCTGAATTCATCCGATTTTAACAAGGTCCTGCTAGAATAATCCCCATGAGACCAAAGACCCTTCGGCGGGACATTACCGGAAGTTTCATCGGCATCCTGTTCCTGGCCCTTATTCCCCTTTCGGCCCTTATTCCCCCTGCGTCCAACTGGCTTGCCCAGGATCTGGTGGCTCGCTGGGTTTCCGCCCTGCTTTTCCTCTTTTGCCTTTCCCGTTTTTTCCGGGAGGCGAAGGATCGGGCGCCCTTGGAACTGGATTTCCTCAACCTTTCGGTCCTAGCCTTGACGGCCTGGATTCTGCTTTCGGTCAAAAATTCGAGGGAAGCTTTCGAGAGCTTTTACGCTTTCCGTAATTTCGCCGCGATGGTCCTGTTATGGTTCTCCCTGAGAATGATCTGGGATCGGGATTCAGCCCTCTACGCTTGGTTTGAGAAGGTATTCTTCTGGACTTCCGTCGCCGCGGCCGGCTGGATCTGCGTGACGACCCTGGGACACGCCTCCTCGATCGTCTTTTTCCAGGAAATCGTCCCGCGCAGGGGTTTTTTCTTTAACGAGAACGTGGCAGCGGGATTTCTCGGCATGGCCCTGGTCTGGGCGGTCCTCAAGCGCCTGCACCTCAAGCCGGTCCCCTTTTGGTCGATCGGGCTTTTTTTCCTGGGCTGGACCCTGACCCAAAGCCGCGGTTCCTTCGTGGCGATGCTGGCGGTGGTCACCCTCTACCTGTTGATCCACATGAGGGAATTTGAGGGAAGGCTCCGGGCTTGGAAAAAATTCCAATGGGTCTGGTTCACCCTGGCCGTGGTGGTCTTCCTCTTTTGCATTTCTTTCACCCTCCATAAGCTGTTCAGTCCCCAGGAGGTGGACAGCCGGGCCTCCAACCGCCTAGGACTTTGGAACAGCTGTTTGAGAATGGCGCTGGATCAGCCCCTGCTGGGATTCGGTCCCGGCACCTTCCAGGACGCATTCGCCTCGTATAAATCCGCCTCGATTTGGAATACCTTCGTGCCAGCCGCCCATAACGAGTTCCTTCAGGTGGCGGTGGAATGCGGCTGGCCCGCCCTGCTCTTGCTGTCGCTTTTGCTTTGGGCTGTCCTGAGGGAAACGGGAAGCCGGCTTTTCCAAACCCCCGCTTTCAAGGCCGCCGCACCGGGGGCGCTGGTTTCGGAAAGCGTTTTTTTCCTCGTCCTGTTGGAGGCGGTCCATAACTGCGTTGATTTCACCTTTCACGATTGGTCCCACCGTCTATTATTGATAGGCTTCGTGGCCTACGCCTTGAAGGAAAAAAAGGCCGCCGACGATGTTCGGACGACTTTATATTTTTCCCGCAGGGCCCTTTGGGGAGGCGCGGGGTTCCTGGTCCTGGCGGTCGTTTGGATCATGGGAGTCGGGGCTTTCCGCGATTTTTGGGCCCAGGTTGACGCCTTTCAAGGCACCCTCGCCTACAAGCAGAACCGTTTGGACGAGGCCGAGGCTTTCGCGAACGCCAGCTTAAGGTTGAGGGTGGATTTCATGAAGCCCTGGAATCTGTTGGGGGCCGTCGCCGATGTCCGGGGAGAGAGGGCATCCGGCGCGGCGGAAAGAAAAAAATATTTCCAAGGTGCGGAGGAATATTACGGCAAAGCCGCCCAGCTGGCTCCCTACTCCCTGGAACCCCTGGAAAACAAGGTTCACTTCCTGGTGGTCCAGAGGCGCTTGAGCGAGGCCCTTGAACTGCAGAATCTTTTGGTGGACTTGGCCCCGCGCAACCCCATTGAGCAGATCCAGAGGGCCCAAATCCTATTGGCGATGGGGCGGGCCCAGGAGTCGATCGTCTCGGCCCAAAAGGCCGTGGACCTGGATGACTATTTCATTCCCGGTTACCTGGCCAAGGCCCAAGCCATGGAAGCCCTCGGCAAGCGGGCGGACGCCATCCTCATCTACCGGAACATCGAGGAAATCATCAAGCAGCAGAATATCCCTGATTTAGAGGCGAGGCTTAGCCAGGTGGAAGCGGACATCCGCCGGCTTCAAGCCAAACCCTAATGGGCATGGGTTCGGGCGCGACTTCACGGAGGGACGGGAATTTTCCCTGGGCCGCGGCGCTCTTTGTCCTTTTACTGTCCCTCAACGCCGCGCTGGTGTCGCCCTTTATCGGATGGTATGACTCGGGCGAGATGATCGGCGCCACTGTCTGCCTGGGAATTTCCCACCCTTCCGGCCAGGTTTTGTTCCATCTCCTTGGCAAGTGCTTCCTGCTCCTGCCATGGGGGACTCCCGCTTACCGCCTGGGGTTGATGTCGGCTTTTTGCTCGGCCCTGGCCTCGGTTTTATTTTGGACCCTATCCTTAAGGCTGGCGGGTTCCCCACCCAGTCCAAGGCTCAAGGGGTGGTGCGCCCTGTTGGCGCTGGCTTGGAGCTTCAGCCTTCCCTGGTGGCGCTATTCCCTGATGCCCTTGGTCTACGCCCTGCACCTGCTATTGGGCCTGCTTGTCCTTTGGGCCCTCAGCTTGGAAAAACCGGCTAAATGGCCGTTGGCTTTTTTGATCCTGGGAGCCGCCACGGTGTTTCGCCCGACCCAATTTTTCGCCCTGCCTTTCGTGGGGCTGGCCTTTTTACATTACCTCCAGCGCGAAAGCGCGAAGCCGTTTGGCGCCGCAGACAAGCGGCGGGGGCCAAAAATCACTTTCGCGGAAAAACTTTTAAAAGCCATCGCATCACCCCTCGTCCCTTTATCGCTGTCGGCCTTCATCCTGGGGAGGAGTACGGCTTTTTACCTGCCCCTCCGCTCTTCCCGTCAGCCTGAATTGGCCTACGCTTCCTTGACCCATTTTCGCGACGCGTTCCGTCATCTTTTCGCCCTGCGTTTTTCCCGCTACGTGGGTGAGGTCACGGTTTCCAGCGCCGCCTCGGTCCTCTCTCAAATGTTTTCCCATTTTTGGAACGATTTGTCGGTGCTGGGACTGGTGATCCTGGGAGGGGGCCTTCTGCTCGCGGTTCGGCAAAGGCGGAACATCCCGGTTTTCCTCTGGGTAGGATTGGCTTGGGGCGCTTTGGAAATTTTGTTCGTTTTTACCATTCCCTTTCCCACCTTCGAGTCCCACCAGATGCTCTTGGGTTGGGTTTTTTCGGGGCTATTGGGCGGTTTGGTCCTCGCCTGGTTGGATCAAAGGACCGGAAAGGACAAGGCAAGGTCCCTGGCGGTTGCGGTCCTTCTCGTTCTTTGGGTCCTCGTCCAGGGCCTCGCTTGGGGGCATTTAAGGGAGCGCCGCGGCGAAAGGGGCGCGCAGGATTACGCCAGGAATATCTTGGACCTGATGCCTCCCGGGGCCCTTTATCTTCCCACTGAGGAAAATGAATTTTTCCCCGTAATCGGGTACCAACAATCCTTTCAATACCGCAAGAGCGTCGAGGTGGTGGAGCCGGGGACCAAACCAGAGGCCGTCGCCCCCAAGATCCGGGAATGCCTGGAAGGGGGGCGGTCCCTGTTCGTGAGCCGAAAGTGGCCCCTGCCGCCCGGCTGGTCTTTCCGGGCGGTTGGACCTCTCTTGAGGGTCGCTAAAAATTTTGAGCCCCAAACGCCCCGCGAAAGTTCCCCCCGGGGATCATTGCTGGCCCTTTGGGGAAAAATCGGATTGGTCCAGGCCTCCCTCTCCCCGGGGATGGTTCGGGCGGGGGGCATGGTGGAAATAAGCTACCGTTGGATCCGGCGAGGTGAAAGTCCCTGCGACGCGACCGAGTCGGTGGTGGGGCTCTTTTCCGACGAGAAGGGGAACGTTTGGATGAAAAACGGGGTCTTCTGGTTTCATGACATCCACGAGGGTCCTTTGGGGCTTTTGGCCAGGATGAGGCCAGGCCTGGAGTACGAGGAAAAAAGAATTTTGTTCGTTCCCTCGGACTTCCCCCCGGGACGGTACCAACTGGCGGTGGGCCTCCAAAAAGCCGCCCCGGATCGGTTCGCGGGAAAGGAAGCCTTTGGCCGGGAATTTTACGAAAGGGGCGGCTATCAAGACCTGGGAAAATTCATGGGCAGGGGCGAGGATGGGGCGGTGGTGCAATTTTCCGCGGCCGCCGCTGGCCCCTTAGGGTTGGGATTATGGCCCACGGCCCAAGTTTCGGGAAAAAACCGGGAGATCCGCTTCGTTCCCGCGGCGGAACTTGAAATTCTGCCGGCGGAAAAGGAATAAGTAAATCCTCCTGAGCCACAGATGAACAGGGATGAACGCAGTTGGCAAAAAATCAAAGCCAAAGATTCTTCGTTGGATCAAAATAGATCCCATTCATCCGCTGCGGACGATTTTTCTGGTTTATGCCCAGGGTTAATCCCTGTTCATCCCTGTTCCTCTGTGGCGAATAGCCTTTTGGTTTGTTTTTTTGGTTTTTCCGTGGTTATGTCCGAGGATGGTTTTGATTTTTGGCAGCGAGGGTCTTACAATACGCACTTCTCATCCTAGCTTCATGAAGAGGAATCCATGGCCGAACCGATCAAGCGTCAATTTGTTAGTTTTTCTTTCTACAAGATATCCGAGGATTTCCGGAAGCTGGCTCAAGCGGACCGGCAAAAGGCGAAGGATTCCTTTATCCAAGCCGCGGAAGAGTTCCGCAAGGACGGCATCCTGCTCTGCTATTCCACCCTGGGGTTCAAGGCCGGGGTGGATCTCATGCTCTGGCAGATCAGTTATGAATTGGACAACTTCCAGAAGATGGACTCGAGGCTGAACCAGTCGGCCATGGGCCCTTACCTCACCAAACCCGCCTGCTACATTTCCCAAACGAAGCGCAGCAGCTATATCGACAAGCATAACCACGTGGGGGGGTCCGAGGAGTCGCGGACCAACATCCTTCCGGGAAAGTTCAAGTACATCTTCGTTTATCCCTTCGTCAAAAGCAGGGAATGGTACCTTCTCTCGAAGGAAGACCGCCAGACAGTGATGGATGAGCACATCCGGGTGGGCAATATGTATCCCTCGGTTAAGCTCAACACCACCTATTCCTTCGGCCTGGACGACCAGGATTTTGTGGTGGCCTTTGAGTCGGATATCCCGGGCGACTTCCTCGACCTGGTGATGGCCCTGCGCGAAACCGTGGGATCCAAATATACGGTGCGCGACACGCCTATTTACACTTGCCGCCTGCGGGAATTGAAGGAAGCGCTGGATTTTCTCGGATAAAGCCTGAAATCAGGTTCAAGGGAACAGGTGCCGGGTTCCAGTTTTAAAAGACGAACCAGGCGCCTTGAACCTGGGGCCTGGCACCTGCCGCTAAGTAACTTGTTCTCCGAGTCCATCGTATCTGCAAGGAACCGCCTTGAGCCCCAAACCCAACCAATCCTTCGACAAGCTCCAATGGGAATCCTGGGCCCAATTGATGAGGCTGGTCCAGGAAGGCGACCAGGAGGCCTACCGCCTTTTCTTGGACGAGATTGGGCCTGTTCTTTTCAATTTCGTCCGGCGCCGCGTTTTCAATCCTGAAATGGTCCTGGATGTCTACCAGGAAGTTCTTTTGACCCTGCACAAGGCCCGCCACACTTATGACCCGGGCCGTCCCTTAGGGCCCTGGCTGTTCACCGTGGCGCGGAATTCCATGCTGGACGCTTTGGGGCGGAACCGGAAGTTCGCCGAGAGGGAAGTGCCGGTGGAGTTCCTGCCCGAGTCCGTCGAGGCCGAGAGGGACGGAAGCTTGGATGACCGGCTTTACCAAGCCCTCCAGGAACTGTCGCCCTTGAATCGGGAAGCGGTGGAGTTGCTAAAGATCAAGGGTTTGTCCCTGGAAGAAGCCTCGGCGGTTCTCAAGATATCGGTGCCGGCGGTAAAGGTACGGGCCCACCGGGGCTACGAACAGCTTCGAAAATTATTGGCGGAAGAAAAACATGAAGGCTAAAATCAAAAACATCAACCAGGTCCATGGTGAATTGGTGGATCAAATTCTTTCGCGGACCGCCCCTGCCGAGAGGGTCTGGCCGGCTTGGATCCAGTGGCTGGCCTGGCTGGGGCTGTCGCTTGCCTGCATGGCGGTACTGCTTCTCAAAATGGGGGTCTTGAACAACTGGGGACTGCTTTACCGGCAAATGCCGCCGGTGGCTTTCCTGGGAACAGCCTTGCTGGGTTCGGCTTTGGCGGCTTGGGAAGCTATTACTTCCAGCCTTCCCGGACGGCAAACGGGCGGGCGCTTTCGAATCTTTTCGTTTTTGGTCCTTCTCGCCCTGCTCTTGATCCCTTTTCTATTTTTCGTGAGGGGGGCGGAAGGATTGGACCTGATGGCCGCCTGCCGCAACGGCTGGGGCTGTATCCAGGCCGCTTCCCTCGCGGGCCTTTTGCCCTGGGTTTTCCTCGGTTTCATCCTCTCGAAGAACGCCTCCTTTCATCCCGGCTGGACCGGCGCCTGGTCAGGGTTATCAGCTTTTCTCTTGGGAGCAGTCACCATTCAAATCCATTGTCCGGATTGGGAGATGGGCCACATGGTTTTTGCCCACCTCCTGCCGGTGGCCTTCTTTGCCTTCCTCACAACCTTTGCCGGGGCCTTTTGGTTTTCCCGTTGGAAAAGGTAAAACCCAGCCCTTTCGCCCCTACAACACCCTTAACCGCGGTCAGGGTTTGGCCTTGGCACTGGAATTTTTATGGCGAGACAGCAAAAAGGCCAAAATTCCAAGGGTTTATCCGGAAAAAGCCCCTTGAAAGAAATGGCGCCTAAATGGAATAAAGGGGTAAAATCTACCTCTATATAAGTGCGACACCATCCGAACGACATCTATTGCCTCAAACTTGAAACTCATATTAAAGAAAAAATGAAACCCGAAAAATTAAAAACCAACCGACTGGGAAAGACCTCCCGATCCCCCTTCCTAATTATTTCGTTTTTGTCATGTCTTCTGGTTGCCGCTCTCCCGAGATTGGCGGGTGCCCAAACACCTACCTTTACCAACACCCCCATCGGCACCCCGACTTCCTCCACTCCAAGCCATACGCCCACTAATACACTGACGGTTACCAATACCCCCTCCGGTACACTGACGGCTTCCAAAACACCGACCAACACCAGGACTTCCACCCATACCCCGACCATCACCAACACCAGGACCAACACGAACACCCCTTCGAACACCCGCACTCCCACCAACACCCCGACGATTACCAATACCAGGACGCCGACGAATACCCACACCAACACCGGCACACCAACTGATACCCGTACCCCCACCAACACGAGGACACCCTCGAACACTCCGACTATCACCAACACCAGGACGCCGACGAATACCCGCACCAATACCGGCACGCCCACGGATACCCGCACTCCGACCAACACAAGAACCTTTACCAATAGCCCGACGATCACTAGCACCAGGACCTCGACCAACACTCCGACCGTGACCAACACCAAGACCAACACCGGCACGCCCACCTTTACCAGAACACCCACCAATACCTTTACCGCGACCAATACCCGCACTTCGACAAACACCCCGACCGTGACTAACACGAGGACCAACACGGGAACGCCGACTTTTACGCGCACGCCCACCAATACTCCGACCATTACCAATACGAGGACTAACACCAATACCCCGACCCCGACCTTTACCAGGACGAACACCGGTACGCCGACGAATACGAGAACCTTTACCAACAGCCCCACCCTCACCAACACCCGCACCTCAACCAACACAGCGACTCAGACTTTCACCAGGACGAACACGGGGACGCCGACCATCACCCGAACCCCCACGAATACTTTCACGACCACCAACACGAGGACTTCGACGAATACTCCGACCGTAACCAACACTAAGACCGACACCGGCACGCCCACCTTCACCAGGACGCCTACGAATACCTTTACCGCGACCAATACCAGGACCTCGACGAACACGCCGACTCAAACCTTGACCAGGACCAATACGGGCACACCGACTTTCACCCGCACGCCGACGAATAGCTTTACCGTGACGAATACAAGAACTTCCACCAACACGCCGACTCAAACCTTCACCCGGACCAATACCAATACACCCACCAACACCAGAACCGCGACCAATACCTTTACCATCACCAACACGAGGACTTCGACGAACACACCGACCATCACGAACACCAGGACGAACACCGGGACTCCGACCTTCACGAGGACGCCCACGAATACCTTCACGGTCACCAACACCAGAACCTCGACCAATACCCCGACGGTCACCAATACCAAAACGAACACCGGCACTCCGACCTTTACCCGCACGCCTACCAACACCTTTACCGTGACCCATACCAGGACTTCAACGGATACCCCGACAGTGACGAACACCAAGACGAACACGGGAACCCCGACCTTCACGAGGACGCCCACGAATACCTTCACGGTCACCAACACGAGGACCCCGACGAACACCCCGACGGTGACCAACACCAAGACCAACACGGGCACGCCGACCTTCACCAGGACGCCTACGAATACCTTTACCGCGACCAATACCAGGACCTCGACGAACACGCCGACTCAAACCTTGACCAGGACCAACACGGGTACGCCGACTTCCACCCGTACGCCGACGAATACCTTTACCGCGACGAACACCAGGACTTCCACCAATACGCCTACCGTCACTAACACCAAAACGGATACCGGCACGGCAACCTTCACGAGAACGCCGACCAACACCTTCACGCTCACCGATACAAGGACTTCAACGAATACTCCGACCGTGACCAACACCAAAACGAACACGGGCACGCCGACCTTCACGAGGACGCCGACGAATACTAGGACCTCCACCAACACACCGACCGTCACCAACACCAAGACCAACACCGACACGCCTACGAATACTTTTACCGTGACGAACACGAGAACTTTCACCAATAGCCCAACCGTCACTAACACTAAAACGAACACAGGAACTCCGACCTTCACCCATACCCCGACAATCACCTTTACCGCGACCAACACCAGGACCTCTACCAACACGCCGACCCAAACTTCGACGAGAACGGACACTGGCACCCCGACCTACACCCATACCCCCACGAACTCCTTCACGGTGACGAACACGAAGACCTCGACCCATACCCCGACATCAACCTTCACCAGGACTGATACGGGTACCCCGACCGATACCCGAACTCCCACCCTTACCATGACGCCGATGAATACGAGGACAAATACCAACACCCCTACCGTGACAAATACCCACACCGATACTGGAACCCCGACGGATACCAAAACCCCAACGAATACCATTACCGTTACGAACAGCAGGACACCCACCAATTCCGCCACGGCCACCCCGACAAGGACCGACACGGGAACCCCGACGGACACCCGTACCCCCACAAGCACCTTCACTCCGACCGACACAAGGACTAACACCAACACGCCTAGCGTGACCAACACCCGCACCGACACCGGAACGCCGACGGATACCCACACTCCCACGAATAGCTTCACGCCGACCAATACCAGGACCTCGACGAACACGCCGAGCGTGACCAACACCCGCACCGACACCGGAACGCCCACGGATACTCACACTCCCACGAATAGCTTCACGCCGACCAACACGAGAACCAGCACGAATACTCCGAGTGTGACCAACACCAGAACCGATACGGGAACGCCTACCGATACTAGGACCCCAACCAACACCAATACGCCCTCCAACACGAGGACCAGTACCAATACTCCGACCGTCACCAACACCAGGACTGATACCGGGACGCCGACGGATACCAGGACACCTACCAACACCTTTACCGTTACCAATACCAGGACTTCCACGAATACTCCGACCGTCACCAACACAAAAACCGATACGGGAACACCGACCAACACGAGGACCTTCACTGGGTCACCCACCAAAACCTTTACTGCTGTCCCCCCAACTCCTTCCATCACCGGAACCGTAACCTTCACCCCGACCAGTACAACGACCAACACCGCCACCAATACCCCCGTCTCTTCGGTTGGGACGGCCGTCCCCTCTAGCACGCCGACCATGACCTTTACCAGCACACTGACCAATACCAGTACGGGAACAAATACTCCTACCCTGACTAATACCTTCACGCCTTCGGATACGATTCCCCCGACTATGACTCCGCCATCTTCTGATACTCCCACGGACACGCCGAGTGGCCCTGGCACCGCGACGGATACGCCGACTGATACTCCCACGGATACCCCGACGGACACGCCCGGCACTCCGACTGCCACCCCAACGCCAATGCCTTTAGCTCAAGTTTCCCAACCCATCGATTACACCCAAACGACGGTGGTCTCGGTGGGTGATGGCATGACGGTGACCATACCAGCCAACAGCCTGACCCAAAACATAAACATGACCATCACCAAATACGACAGCACGGCCGTCATCAATGGGAATGACGCCTACCAAGGCCAGTACATGCCGTTTGTTTATTGGATTGATACGGGTGGGATCGAGCCCCAGGCCAGCTCCAGCATTACCATCACCATTCCTTATGACCCGGCCAGTGTGCCCAATGGAGTGCTTGAGACGGATTTGATGATTACCTTTTATGATGGGACGGGATGGGTGACCTTGCCGACCACGGTGGACACGGTTAACCATACGCTCACGGTCGTGACGAACCATTTCTCCCTCTGGGCCGTGACGGTCAAGAAATCCAACAAGGCGCCGGTCCAGGTCGTGACCAAGCCGGTTCTTTTCCCCAATCCCGCCACGGGCGACCAGGTCAAACTGGCCCTGCCTTACGGCCAGGACACGAAGGTTTCGATCTACACGACTTCCTACCGCATGGTTCGGGAAATCAAGGTGGGATTGGTCCAGCTGGGAACGGTCCAAACAATTGATTTGTCCGACAAGGTGGGATCCGCTTTGGCCAACGGCGTCTACTATGTGGTGGTCACGACCTTGAACAGCCGCTGGACGGGGAAACTGCTGATACTGAGGTAAAAACGCCCTCCGCTGTCCGCCCTCTGCTCTCCGCAAGAAAAACTTTTAGCAAAAAAAGAGTATTTTTTTGGGTTTAATTCCGAACTACTAATTCCTCATTCCTAATTTAAATTGTGATTTCCATTTTGTAATCGTCCATGACAAACCCTCCGCCGATATCTGTCACGACGGGCGCCACTATTTTAAATCCCATTTTCTCGTAGGCCTTCACCGAAGGATTTTGCTTGTGGACGGTCAGGGTGATTTTGGGAAGGTTCTGGTTTTTAGCGGTGTCCCTCACGAAGTCCATGGCTTGTCTCCCGAAACCCTTTCCCCGGTTCTCCGCCAGTATGTAAAGCTTGCTTAAAAAAAGTTCACTGGGTTTGGGAAGGATAGCCACATAGCCGAGGGTTTGGGCCTTCTGGTCTTGGATCAAGTAGTAAAGGGATCCCTGTTTGATTTGATCCTGGATCGCCTTGATGGATTGAATTTTCTCCAGCATATATTCCACTTGGGGAAGACCGATGATGGGCTGGTAATATTCCGGCCAGATTTTTTCCGCCAGTTGTTTGATGGTTTCGATGGCGGCTGGGGTCGTCACTGGTTCGAATTGAATGGGGTTCATGAATGGCCGTGGTTTTCAGGTTCTAGGTTCAGGGATCAAGGTCCAAGGTTTGGATCCAAAGTCTAACCCGTAACCTTGTCCCTGGTCCCTGAAGTTTTGCGTTGAACTGATCTTTAGATTCTATAAAGCTGGTACCGCATCCCGGACCAGCGGGCTCGGGTTCCGGTCAAAAGCTTCTTGATGCTCTCCGGCAAAAGGTTGTTGTCGGTCATGACGAAATTCACCGGAAGGAAATAACCTGGCGAGGACGTGACCAGCCAAAGTTTGTCGTTGAGGAAAATCTTCTTCACCTTGGCGAATTGCTTTCTTTTTTCCGGGTTGTGCCATTGGTCGCAGGCGTATTCCACCATGGCGTGGCCCAGGCCCTTGCCGCGGAAGAGGGGATCCACTGTCAGGCCCGTCAGTTCCACGCAGTCCTCGTGGGCCGTGATGCCCACTGTCCCGCAGGAGAGTCCTTCGACCTCGGCGATCCACCAGAGGGTGTTTTCCATATTATCCACGTGGAGCCGGTTGGCGATGAGGGAACGGACAATGCCGGGCATGTCCTTGTCGGTGGACTCGCGGAAGGAGGGCTTATGATCCAGGGACCAAAGGGAAGCGGCCGTCAGGTCGCCCCGGTAGATCAGTCCGCCATTGCCCGTTTCCTTGAGCTTATTGACCATCAGGTACATTTGATCCCGGCCGGCCCATTGGCAATCCTTCACTTCCTTCAAATCGATAGGCTGCAACTTGGTGTCGCGGGTCGTGGCATGGAAGATATAGGAATCCCAAGTGGCCACGTCCCCGTTGTGGCTGATGTCCAAGGTGATGTGGAGCAGGAAACGTTTTAAGTCGACATTCAAGCCTGTCTCCTCTTTGGACTCGCGGACGGCCCCCGCGACCAGGTCCTCGCCGGGGTTCACGCCCCCCGAGGGGGAACGGAAGATGCCGGGGGGGTAGCTGTGTTTGCTCATCAGGGCAAAGCGATCATCCGGGCCCTGGATTAGCATGGTCACATCGTGGGTGCGCTTCTGGCTGAGGCTGCGCTGCACCAATTTCCAACCCTGTTCGTCAAATTCCTGGGTCATCCATTGGTGATAGGGGTATCCGAAACGGGAGCGAATGGAGGATAATTGGGGCCGCAAGAACAAGAGGTGACTCCTGTGCGAGGAATTCTCTGAGGCCCAAGTATTTTATAGCCTGTAACGATATTTGGAAACGTTAGATTTCCGACCTGTTGCTTATGATTCGCTTAATTGTTTGACTTTCCCCCGCCCCGTGAGGAAGAGGGAAGGGCGAGGGATGCTGGTACCGGTTAAATCACCCTCATCCCGCCCTTCTCCCCTCAAGGGAG